>JBLWTS010000029.1:0-31495 GCA_048270045.1 Aequorivita sp. | reverse complement strand
GGAGAAGGAAATCCCAAATACACTGATAACGCAGGAAGCATTACAAAATGTCTCTCGAAACTCGTCTCGACATTCATTTGAAAAAATTATCACAACTGCCAGTGACGATAAAGACGGAAAGGAAATAGCTGGAAATCTCTGGAAAATTTACGATTCAGTTTTTAAGAATTCCCAAAAAAGAATCATTATTGATTCTTCTAAAGATGCTACCCAAGCGTGGTATTTATGGAAATACAGAAAAGGTAATATCAAGTTCTTAATCTTAGATAGAGATATAAGAGCGGTTGCTTTTTCTAAAATGAATAGAAGAACTGAAAATAAAAAAGTTTCAACTTCAATTTATAAGAATATTATCAATGCGTATAAAATTTCTAAAAAAAATAAGTTTATTGCAGAAGTTTTGAATAACGAGGGGTCTAACGCATTCTTTTTAAATTATGATGATTTAATAGAGAACAGGCACAAAATATTTACAGAAATTTGCAATTTTTTAAATGTCCCTCAATTTGAAATTCCCGATGAGTTTGGAGGTGAATTGTCACATACGATTGCAGGAACCCCTAATAGGTTCAAAAAGAGTGAAATTAGAGCAGATAACCGCTGGATTGCCTATTATAAAAAGCATCCATTTGCTTTTTTATTGGGAAAAATCATTGGTAACTAATGAAAAACAAAACCTCCACCGTAAAATCTGGATTATGGCAACTAGCAAACGTTCTTCTGTTTTCAGGAATACAACTTGCTTTCTATGGCTATTTTGCAAGGGTGCTCACAAAAGCTGATTTTGGAATAATAGCCATTGCCAACGTTTTTATAGGTCTAAGTTCCGTGATGGCAGAATCGGGGATGGGTTCGGCATTGATTTTTAAACAAGAAACTGAAAAACAACATTATACAATTGCTCTATTTTCAAATATAGCGATTGGTGTTCTTTTTTGGGTTATTTTATACTTTTCTGCAGAATCCATTGCAGCCTTTTATGATTCTGAAAATCTGACTCTAATTTTAAGGGTTATGTCATTTGGCTTTGTGATAAGATCGTTTGGCTCTGTCTCGAATTTTCTGCTCCAAAAAGACATGAAGTTTAAAAAACTTTTTATTGTAGAGGTGGTTTCAAACATTGTCTCTTCTGTCGCTGGAATATTGGCTTCCTTATATTGGGACTTGGGTATTTGGGCATTGATTTACTCAATCCTTTTAATGATATTGCTTAATTCCATTGGCTATTCATTTTATAATAAGGAGAAGATTTTGGTTTTTTCGGGCATACAGAAAAAGCATTTTTCAGATTTATTTTCATTTGGACTAGGTTTAACCTTGGTTAGGTTAAGTAACTTTTTCGCTACAAATGGAGTAAACTTTTTAATCGGAAAATTATTAACCTTAACTAGTTTGGGGGTTTTTGAACGAATGTTTAAAATTATGATTCTTCCTGGGAAATATTTGGGAAATGTACTTGATAAGGTTATGTTTCCCAGTATGTCAAGATTTAATGATTCCCAAGAACGATTATACGAATATTATAGAAAAGGATTGGTGTTTGTAAATGCCATTATGTTTCCTGCAACTCTACTGTTAATTCTATTTAGTAAGGAAATCATCTATATTTTATTGGGTGAAAAATGGCTCGATTCAGTGACTTCCTTACGGATTTTGTTTTTATGTTTGTTATTTAGAGTGTCTATTAGAATGTGTGACTCAGTAATTAGAGCTAAGGGTTTGGTATATAGAAGTGCGCGAAATAAATTTATCAATGCCGTGTTTTTGGCATTATTGGTTTATGTGGGACACTATTGGGGGGTAAATGGCATTTGTGTTGCGATGGTAATTTATTCTATCAACAGTTATTTTACTATGTCCTATTTGGTACAAAAATCATTTGACAAAAAAATGATCGATTTGGTCTTACCCTTTGTAGCTCCACTAAAATATGCTTTTCTTGTCGCAATTATAGCTATTCCTACTTATTACTTTTCAAGTACACTTTCGGTTCCTTTCTTACTACCCGCTATGCTAAGCTCATTGGCATTGATGCTAGCTATTGGTGTGGTGTATTTAAAATACCCCCAAATATTAGGAGAGGATATTTTATGGATTGTAAAAGCGATTAAAAAAAATAAGAAAAGTTAGGTCTTTATGGATTTGTTTAAAAAGCCTTTGTTGATAAGCGTTTTACTTTTTGCTGGAGTCGCTTCTTCTTTGCTACTATCATCACCATTGCCTTTTATTTTATCATGCCTTATTACCATACTTATAAACCCTATAAGTTGTTTGCCTATTGTTTTTCTTATTCCCGTAATCGATAGTATTCTAAACCTTAACGCTGTAATTGAATTCCCTATAGAATCCATAATTATAGGTCTTTTACTCCCTATTATCCTTTGGAATATTTTATTAACCTCGCCGAAACTGATCCCAAGTGCCAAAAAATTTTTCAGATTGTTTTTATTATTAATAGTTTTTGGAACCGTTATGGCTTTGATTCAAACATATTATAGGATAGATGTTGCCAAAATCATACAGTCAAATGCAGTTAATTTTTTGCGTATTGTTTTTTGTCTTTCCTTAAGCTATTTCTTGGTGGGAATGAAAATAGAAAGACTTCTAAATGGTTTTAAAATCTGTGCTCAAATGGCTCCTTGGATTATGATTGTTGTGGTCTATTACTATATCACCCATGGGGAAGTTAAAGGATTTAAATATAGTTATATAAATTTGGGGGAAATACGTCATGGTTCATTTAGTGGTGCCTTGGTGGCCTATTCTTCATTGTTATTTTACAATATTTACGAATCATCCAAAAAATATTTTAAATTACTAAACGCCATTGCCCTAGCCTTTTTAGGGTACCTAATTTTTATAATGGGTTCCAAAAATGGGTTAGGAACTCTTATTTTTATGATTGGAATGACCAGTATATTTTTCTTTATTAAGGGAAAAACAAATCGATTCATTGGATTATTTGGTTCTGCAATAGTTGTACTTTCCTTAACCATAAGTTCACTTGCTGATTTGCCAACAATTTCAAGGCTTTTAAGAGCGAATACATCATCGGGAATAGATCTAAATACGTTAACCACTGGAAGATTGGGGCTATGGGCAGCTGGAATTGATGGGATCTTCTCATGGCAAGGATTTCTAGGCTATGGGGGAACTCCTCTAGCTTCACGATATGTAACAGGTATTTCACAATTTGTAAAGGAGGATAATGTGCTACACAATACTCCTATGGAATTTGTGCTTCATTATGGAATTTTTGGATTTATATTGTATTTTTCTTTAATCTTCGCTATTTACAAGTGTTTTAAATATTTTTATCGTAAAAGTAAGAATGAAGAACTTCCAGCGATCTTATTAGTACCTTTTCTTTGTTTTTTTTCCCTTACTCTTTCAAGTATGGCTTTATCGTGGCAATGGTATTCCTATTGGTGGTATCAAGTAGCCATTATATTTGCAATGGCAACACTGTTTGGGTATTCAAACCAAAAAAAAACGATTTTTACTTAATCAAAAAACTATGACTCCTTTTTATGTGCTTACTACGCAACGCTCAGGCTCAACAGTTTTAATTCGGACACTTGATGAGCACCCTTCTATTTTTTGTGCAGGAGAGTTGTTTTTTCCAGGCGAAGGGATCCATCATCAGGAGTGGCAATATCCATTTTTTGGAAAACGGTTAATCAAAAATCGGCAATTTTTAAATCTGATAAATTACCCGTTCTTCCCATATCGTGTAAATTCGCATTTGCATAATTTTTATAAAAATGCGACTGATAAAAACGATGGAGCTGTGGGTTTTAAGCTAATGTTTGGTCAATACAAACTAGCACCAAACAGCTTTAAATTGGCTTTGTCTCAAAAAAAATGTATTTTGCTGGTCAGAGAGAATCTACTTGACATGGCAGTTTCCAAAATAAAAGCAAAAACAAGCAAAGTTTATCATTTAGCTGGAGAGAGTGACATTCAACCCAATGAAAAAATATTTATTGCTCCTGTGGTTTTGGAGAAAAGCTTAATAAAATTAGCCAAAAAGAACAAGAAAATCAACCAATTTCAAGCAGAGAACATTTTGAAAATTGATTATGACGAATTATTCGATTGGAAAAAATTAAGTTATAAAATTGCCGTATTTTTAGAGGTGGAGATGGTAGAGCTTTCTCCTGTTTTAAAAAAACTAACTACTAAACCATTGATCGAAACCATCGAAAATTATAATGAATTGAAATCATTTTTTTCTGCAACGGAATTTTCAATCTTTTTTAAATAGTCATTTTCATGAAGATTCTTCAAATAATACCCACTTTAACAGATGGTGGTGCTGAACGCTTTGTAGTCGATTTTTCCAACCAGCTCGTTGTAACAGATGAAGTATGTTTATGTGTTCTTTTTCCTTTAGATAAGGATTTGGGTTTTTTTAAAGAAGAATTATCAGCCAAGGTTACGCTAGTAAGTTTGAACAAAAAATTAGGATTTGATCCTGGTGTTTTTTTTCGATTGAAAAAGCTAATACAAAAATATAGGCCAGACATTATCCATACGCATCTTAATTCACTTAGTTATTTGTTGCCTTTAACTATCGTTCCTGGTAGAAGTTTCAAAGTGGTGCATACAATTCATAATGATGCATCAAAAGAAATTGCTAATAGAAAAGTTCAAAAATTACGTCATTGGTCTTACCGTAATAAAAAGGTGTATCCAGTAACAATATCGACTGAGAGTGATAGAAGCTTTAAAGAAGTATATCCTAATGTTGCTTCTACAATGATATATAACGGGATTAGACAACCTAGGAAGAGCAACCAATTCCATGACATTGAGCGTTTTATTACGAAATCTAAAAAGAATAGTGAAACAAAAGTTTTTGTGCACATTGGTAGAGTAACAACGCAAAAAAATCATATTATGTTGGTCAAAGCTTTTCAAAAGCTTTTGGAGAGCGAAGCAGATGTGTTGTTATTAATGATCGGTGGTGAAAGGAATACGGTTGAAGGTAAAAAAATAAGCGAATTTCTAAAAGCATCGTGTAATGAAAGTATAATTTGGCTTGGGGGAAACCAGCCCGCTACAGACTATTTGAATATTGCTGATTTCTTTTGCTTGTCCAGTATTTATGAAGGAATGCCTATTAGCCTCATAGAGGCATTTGCCTGTAGTTGTGTGCCCATTTGCACTCCCGTGGGGGGAATTCCTGAAATGATTGAAAATGTTGGGATTTTATCTGAAGATTTATCAGAAAACGCATATTACGCTAGTTTAATGAAAGGTTATAATCTTAGTGATGATATTGTACAAGATTACAGAGAAAAAATGAAAAAATTATTTATTGAACAATATAGTATTGAAATTTGTGCCAAAGAATATAGGGCTTTTTATACATCCCTTGAAAACTGATGAAAAACTTATTTATAAACAAAATTAAAGATATTATTCTATCTAAATCGCTATATTGTTTTTACTGATATGCTCACTTGTTTTCTTTTTGCATTGCAAGAATTTTGAGATCGAACTTATTAAATTTGAATAAAAGAATTTAATTCTTGGGCAAATTTAGTTTACAGATATAAACTTTAGCTATATAATTTTCTTGTTATTTGGTGTCCCTATTAAAATGATTAATACTCGTAAAATATGAATATTTTTTTCTTATACCGCATAGCACATTTTTTCTATATAAAAAAGATTCCTTTTATCCCAAATCTCATTTTTTTCTTCCAGTATTTACTATTCAATTCCGTTGTGCCGTTTGAAGCTAAAATAGGTAAAGGAACAAAATTCGCATATGGAGGAATTGCTGTTGTTATACATAAAAGAGCAGTTATTGGTGAAAAATGTATAATTGGAGTTGGCGTAACCGTTGGAGGAACTTCAAAAATTTATGAAGTCCCGATTATTGGCAATTGTGTTCAGGTTTCTGCAGGAGCTAAGATTTTGGGGCCAGTAAAAATTGGTGATAATGTAATTATAGGCGCAAACGCAGTAGTTCTTTCTAATATACCAGCAAATTCCGTAGCCGTGGGAGTTCCTGCAAAAGTTATTAAATCCAATATAAATATTAATGATTATAGAGATGATGTTTAAAGATATAATTGTTTCTGAATGAAAAGGATTTTGGTATTGGGTCCACGTTACAAACCTGGCAGGACGGTAGGGGGAGCAGTAGTTCTGTTTGAAAATCTAATTGAAGAATTTAAAAAAAATAATATCCCATTTGATCTTATTGATACCAACAAGGCGGCTTTTAGTTCTAGGCTAAGGTCTCTTGTTGATATTCTTTGTAAAACAGCTACAGGAATAAGAAAAAACGATATTGTATTTATAAATTCTTCCGCAGATTATTTTCTGTTATTACCACCTATCTTTTTTCTGAACATTTTCTTTCGAAAAAAAATATACCTTCGAAAATTTGGAGGAGAGGTGGATAAGAGCCTTAATAACAAAATAAAAGGAAAATTTATACGGTATTATTTTCCAAAATTGTCGGGTTTGTTTTTAGAATCTAAATTTTTGGTTGAAAAATTTAAACCAATTGTTCAAAATGTATATTGGTTTCCAAACGTGAGAGCAATTCAAATAGAAAAAAAGCAGCCTGAAAAGACTGGATTTACTGGAAAATTTGTTTTTATTAGTCAAATTCGATACACTAAAGGAGTTCAAGAAAGTATTGAAGCCTTTAGGGACTTCACAAATGGATATTCCTTAGATTTTTATGGTCCTTTATTGGATAGTGAACTCCAAGAAGTTATAAATGGAAGTCCTAATGTTTCATACAAGGGTGAACTTCTTCCTCAAGATGTTTATAGTACGTTAAGCAATTATGATGTTCTAATTTTACCCACCTATTACAAGGGAGAAGGTTATCCGGGCATTATTATTGAAGCTTATGCGTGTGGAATACCTGTGATAACCACTAATTGGAATCATATTCCAGAGATTGTGGTAGATGGTGTAACGGGGTTTTTAATAGGTCCAAAATCCTCGGAAGCTATAAAAATGGCTGTTGAAAAGTTTAACGCGGATGTTTATCAAAACTTGGCTTTAAATGCTAAGAAAAAATTCATGGAATTCGATTCCGCCATAGTAACCGAAAATATATTAAAGATTCTCAATCAATAACAGCGATTTATAATGAAAGAGCAAGATAATTATCTACCTGATTTTTTTATTCTAGGACCCCCAAAAACAGGAAGTTCTTCTTTGTATTTTTACGCAAGTCAACATCCGGAAATTTTTATGTCCACCAAGAAAGATCCGCGTTTTTTTGATAAAGATTATGAAAAGGGGTTGTCTTTTTATACCAAATATTTTAAGGAGGCACCAGAATCAGCGATCAAAGGCGAAGCGAGTGCCGCATATGCTTTTTTGCCTTTTGTCGCTGAAAGAATTAAGCATGATCTTCCAAAATCCAAATTGATTCTTTGTTTTCGAGACCCTGTAGAACGGGCTTATTCGGGTTGGTTGATGCGCACCGAATCTGGAGCTGAAGATTTAGGATTTATAGAAGCTTTAAAAGAGAATATAAAACAGCGTGAAAAACTCGATTTTTTTAAAGATGATTTGGAATCTTCTTGGTTAAACGATCAAAGAAAAATAGAAGACAAAAACCAATTAACCCTGAGAACATATATTGAAGGAGGACAGTATAGTCAGCAAGTTGAAATTTATAAAAGGCATTTTCCATCAAATCAAATACATATTATCTTTATGGAAGATCTTAAATTTAAACTCGAAGACACAATAAAATCTTTATTTGCGTTTTTGGAAGTAGATCCAAATTATAAGCTTCAATCAACAGAAGTGAGAAATCCCTATCAAAAAAACAAAATTAAGAACTTTACAAATATCTTTGGGCGAAGGCGATTGTCGAAAATCGCAGGTATTTTTCCTACTGCCATAAAAAATAAAGTTATTTCAATGGCAAAGGTTGCAGCAGACAAGCCTAAGATTACCGAGGAGGAAAGATTGTTCGCGTATTCTATTTTCAAAGAAGAAATTGAAAATTTAGAAAAAAGTCTGAAAGAGGATCTCTCCGTTTGGAAATTATAAAATGATAATGTTTATGAATAGTTTATTTAAAATCATAGTATTTTTTATAGTTATACTATTTATGGGTTGTAGTCCAAAAGCTCAAAACTTAGCTCTAAATAAGCCTTATACCTTGTCAACGCCTCCCAATTATGTGAATTCAGCTCCGCTCTCAGATAAAACATCACTTACCGATGGGGTTTATACTAATAGCCTTAAATCTTTTTGGACCCGAAAGACTACAGTGGGCTGGCAAAATAGGCAAGTAGAAATCACTATTGACCTTTCTGCTGTAAAACCAATAGGCTCTGCAACGTTTAATACGGTTAGAAATGAGAAAGTTGGAATAAATTATCCTAAAAACATATTTGTATTCTTGAGCGAAGACGGAGAAAATTACACCTTTGAAGGAGATGCAGCGTTTAGTCCAGAAAATAAACCTGGGTCATATAAAGTTCATACATTTTCGCTCGAAAAAATAAATAAAAGCGCCAGGTACGTGAAGATTGCAGTTATTCCAAACGGGAAAAGAATATTTTTTGATGAAATTGAAGTTTTAGAAACAAATAATGCTCAAAAATTAAAGGAATTTGTCTCCGTTAAAAAACTTAGACCTTATATTGATTCCATAATAGCTGTGGAGGATGGTAAGCAAAGAATAGAAAATATAGTTAATAATTTGCAATCTGAAAACAGCAACAATACTCTTCAACAAAAGCCATTAGATCAATTGTTGTCAAAAAGTCCAGAAGAGGCTAAAAGCATCCTACTTATTGAAACAGCTAAAAATCTTCAGGAAAAATTCAAAACACCATTTGTTGTCACTAAAGTAAGTCCTTGGGATAGTATTAGCGAGTTTTATAATCCAAAGATAGATTTCAAGGAATTAGATTATGAGTTTATTCAAGTAGTTGGGACAAAAAAATATGGAGCTTTTACAATTACAAATACAAGCCTAACTGCGCAGTATTTTTCTTTTAGCAACATCAACTCATCACATCCAATTGTTCACTTTTTCCACGTTCCTTTTGTCTCAAGTGGCAGCTATCCTTATGTAGCTGATCCTTTACTAAATGTTGATAAACTAGAAATAGCTTCGGGATCTACTCAGCTTTTTTTATTCAAAATCAGTGCTGAAAAATCTGGAACAACCACGTCTAAAATTGAAATAGGAACAATTGACAAAAAGGTAACATTAAACTTAACCATACAGACGGTTGATTTTCAGCATAAAATTGCTAAAAACTTACCTAATGCTAATATTTGGGCTTATTTAAACACCCCGATGTTAAAAGGACTGGAAAAAGCAGCTGGAAGGGACTTGGCAGAGCACCACATTAATACTATTGTTTTGAATCCAAGAATCTTACCAGATATAAAAGGCAAGGACTACTCGAAAACCATTGATTACCTAAGTAATTTTAAAAAAGAAAGTGTAACAAATATTTTATTGTTTACCAGTTTTTCATCGAGAGGGAGAGGGGAAAGTGGTCCGGATTTTATGACCAAAGACTGGAAGAATAACTTCTTAAACTGGTATAAAAACACACTAAAAGTAATTAGGGAAAATGGATTTTCAAATTCCAAGGTTTTTATATATCCGTACGATGAAGTGAGGGGACAGGATATTGATGATTTTAAAAAATTTGCGACTTGGGCCAAAAAGGACATTTCAGGGTTAAAAATATTCGCAACCATTTCAAATGAAGATGCAGCAAATGAAATAATTCCGCTTATTGATATCGCTCAAGTACAAAATAAAGGTCGCTTATTAAAAGATTTACCTAACCATTCAACTGAAATATGGACATATATGAGTGGTAGTCCAGCTAGGGCGCTCCCATCATATCAGTTTTACAGATTAAAAGCTTGGAGAGCATTTATGGAGGACTGTACGGGCGTGGGGTTTTGGAGTTATTCAGGTGAAGGAAAGGTTCTTGAGAAGAATCTTATTTCTAGAAATTTAACAACTCCTAAAAGCAGTTATTCGGTAATTTATAACGGGGAAGACCAAAATATCATTTCTTCTCGAAGATGGGAAGCCTTTAGTATGGGACTGGAAGATTATGCCGTTCTAAAAATATATGCTGAAAAATATGGAACTGCTAAAACAAAGATTTTAGTAAAATCCGTGCTTGACGATGCAACTAATACCGAAAAAGCTGATGAGGTTATAAGTAAAATTCTAAATAGTTTGAAATGAAAGGTTCAATAAAGATTTTTGATGTTCGAATTTTTAAAACTTTACACCAGCATTTTAATTCGATTAAGATCATTGAAGAGGAATAAAAATATCAATCGCTTAAATGAAGAAAATTAATAAGCTTATTCTAATTCTTGGTGTTCTGCCGAAGCTTGGGCTATGGAATGTCTTTTACATGTTCTATTATAGGATTTCTTTAAAACTGGGATGGAGAACAAAGAGGTTTAATTTAATGAATCCAATATCGGGTGAGTTTTTTACGACTTCTGGAATGCATCGATTTAGGGATGAAGCACAACAATATAAAGAACCCATTTTGAAAAAGGCTGATGAAATTTGCTTGGGATGGTTTACCTTTTATAGCTATCACAAATTCAAAATGGATAGTATCCCAAATTGGACATACGACCCCTTTTCAGAAAAAACCTTGAATAACAATAAAAAGCATTGGACTGAAATCAATGAATTCGACTTGAATACTGGGGACATAAAAAATTTATGGGAACTTTCTCGTTTTGACTGGGCAACGGATTTAGCCAGAGCTTACGGTGTGTCTAAGGATGCAAAATATTTAGATCGATTAAATTTATTGATAAACGACTGGTCTAAAAATAATCCTACAAATTTAGGTGTTAATTGGCGATGTGGCCAAGAGACAACTATTCGAGTGATGAAGTTATTTAATTCATCACTCATCCTAGGATCAATATTTGAAATCTCGGATCCTTTAAAGGAGATGATTCTTCAGCATTTAGAACGAATATATAACAATATAAATTATGCAGTAGCCCAAAACAATAATCATGGAACTTCAGAGGCGGCGGGGCTATATATTGGAGCTGTTTGGCTATTAAGTCAAGAAAAAAATGATTCAGACTTTATTGACCAGCAATCTGAACTCACAAAGTATAAAAAGGAGGGAAGGAAGATTTTAGAAAATAGATTAGAAAAGCTTATTCTACAAGACGGTACTTTTTCCCAGAAATCGATAAATTATCATCGTGTTGTTATCGATACCTTATCTTTTGTATTATATGGATTAAGAATATTTAACGAACCAGAGTTAAAGCCTTACTTGTTCCCAAAGATGGAAAACTTAGGACAATGGCTCCTACAAATGATTAGTAACGAGAAAGGAGAGGTGCCAAATTTAGGGGCTAATGATGGAGCAAGGTTTGAAAATTTGAACAATAATGATTATCGCGATTTTCGTCCATCATTGCAATTATACTTTGCATTACTCAAAAAGCAAAGAATTTGGGATGATTCTGGGGTTAACGAGCCTTTGTATTGGCGAGGAATTGATTCAAAATCACTCGTTTTATTAGAAGTTACTTTAAAAAACCATGTTCTGGATAATGAGTTTCTTCAATTAACTTATAAAGATATTATTATAAGAGTAAAAGCTACCCAAAATAATTTTCGCCCAGCAAATGATGTCCTTAACATAGACGTTTGGTACAAAGGTAAAAACATATTAATTGATACTGGAAGTTACTCTTATAATTCTGAATTAACACCTTTTTTTCGATCCATAAGAGCGCATAATTCATTGCAGTTTGGAAATACTGAACCTATGCCGAAAATTAGTCGTTTTCTGAATGGGGCTTGGGTTAAAGTTGATGGTGAAAAGCAGATTGACGAAACCGAGAAATCTCTCAGTTGGAAGGGAGGCTATTTGGATTATAACGGCAACAAACATCAGAGAGAAATTGTCCTTAATAAGCAAAATAGGAGCATTGAGATTAAGGATTTTTTCACTTCCAATGTGGAAGGTCAAGATGTAAAGCTTCATTTTCATTTGTGCGATAATTGGGAAAATTTAATCAGTCTTGAATGTGTAGAAAATAAGAGAAACATTACCTCTCAGACAAACAAGGCTTTTCACTCTTTATATTACAAGGACAAAAAAGAACATTCACATTTAACCTTTGTTACCAACAAAAAAATAGGGACTTTTGTGACCTCCATTAAATTTAAAACATGAAGATTTTATTGATTCATCAATACTTTAGGGAATCAGATATCACTGGCGGTGCTCGCTTTAATGAAATGGTTCGGGTATGGAAGGAACTTGGAGCTGAAATTACAGTAATTGCCGGAGATTTAGATAATCAAATGGGTACCAAAAGAGCTGAGTATAGAGGCAAACTAGTTACCATGAATAAACAGAAAGGAATAAGCGTCTATCGCTGTAATGTTTCTGAAAGCTATACAACCAACTTTTTAGGGAGATTATGGGCGTATTTTTCCTTTGTTTTTTCGGGTACGTATGCAGGGCTATTCAAAATCAAAGGGAAGTACGATGTTATTTTAGTAACTAGTCCACCATTATTTGTGGGTATCATTGCCTATGTTTTATCAGTCTTTAAAAGAACTCCATTTGTTTTTGAAGTTCGTGATTTATGGCCTGAATCTGCCATAGATACGGGAGTGGTCACAAATAAGTTAATAATTAAGTTTTCTTACTGGTTTGAAAGTTTTGTTTATAAAAAGGCAAGATTAATAAATGTACTAACCCCGGCATTCTATAAAATTCTCGTTGAAAAAAAGAAGGTAGACCCCAAGAAACTTATTGAAATACCAAATGCAGCCGATTTTGCAATGACAGATGACTTGATTGCAAATTTTGATCACCAAGAGTTTAGAAAAAAACTTCAATGGGAGGAAAAATTTGTGTTAATCTATGTTGGAGCGCATGGGCTCGCGAATGGGCTGCATCAAGTTCTTGAAACAGCCGAGGTTTTAAAAAAAACCAATGCTCTTTTTGTATTCCTAGGATCTGGAATTAGAAAGGAGAATCTAAAAACCCAAGCAAAAGAAATGAATTTAACCAATGTTTCGTTTGTTGACTCTTTGCCTAAAAAGGAAGCAATGAAATATATTCTAGCCTCTGATATTGGGATGTCAGTACTAATTAAAAATGATACCTTTAAAACTGTTTATTCTAATAAGACGTTTGATTATATGTCTTGTAAAAAACCAATTCTGATGGCCATAGATGGGGTTTCAAGAGACCTAGTAGAAAAGGCAAAAGCGGGTACTTTTGTTGAGCCAGAAAACCCTGTAGATTTTGCTGAAAAGGTTAGATATTATATGGCAAATACACAAATTTTAAAGGAGCAAGGAGAGTCAGGCTATAAATATGCAAAGAAAAACTTTGACAGGGAATTGCTGGCAAAAGAATATTTAAAACATTTGAAACAATTCGAGAATGTATAAAAGTTTTTTAAAGGCTATTATTGATTTCTTTTTAGCTTTAATCGGCTTAATTTTACTATCTCCATTTTTTATGGTAATCAGTGCGTTTATTGGTATAAAACTGGGAGCACCTATTTTATATAAACAAGAGCGTCCAGGATTAAATGGCAAGCCTTTTTTTTTGTATAAATTCCGATCCATGACTAATCAAAAGGACGAAAATGGAAACTTATTGTCTAATGAACAACGCTTGAATGCTTTCGGTAAAAAACTAAGGAGCACAAGTCTCGATGAATTGCCCAGTTTATTTAATGTTTTGAAAGGAGAAATGAGCATTGTTGGCCCTCGTCCTTTGAGATTAAGATACATGTGTTTATTTACAAATGAACAAGATAGGCGCCATAATGTTAAGCCTGGAATAACTGGTTATGCACAGGTCAATGGTAGAAGTAATTTAAACTGGGATAAGAAATTCGAATTAGATGTTTATTATGTTGACCACATGAGTTTTTGGTTGGACGTAAGAATTATTTTTAAAACTTTAATAAATGTAATAGCAAAGAAAGATACGAAACCAAAAGAATCAGATTTTGAAATACCTTTTGATGAATACGTGAAATTAAGAGATAATGGATAGACAAGATCAAAAGCTCACAAAAGAATATCAAAAAAATAAACGCTTTGAAAAGGTAATTACCTCATTGAATAATAATTTGAGTGAATCACAATATGAGCTCATTGAAGATATAGAAGAATCTTATCCTTCCATCCACATTTTAGGTGCTCCAAGGAGTGGAACAACCTTGGTATCCCAATTAATACCTTCCTATCTTCCTATAGGACACATAAATAATTTGATTGCGGCTTTTTGGAAGGCTCCTATTTATGGAATTGAGCTCTCCAAGAAATTGGTGGGATTAAATTATACTAGCAATTTTCAATCGGATTTTGGTAGAACTATGGGAATAAATGAACCCCATGAATTTGGTTATTTTTGGAACTATTACCTAAAATATCAAAGTTTAGAGCAGAAGGATCAGAGCCATGAAAAAAACATTAATTGGGAAGAACTCTCTACATTACTAAAAAACATGGCTTATAGTTATGAAAGACCTATAGTTTTTAAATCATTTTTAGCTGGTTTTCATGCAATTAAACTGCACGAGTGTTTACAAAAAACGTGTTTTATTTATATTAAAAGAGATTTAGTGGATAATGTATTGTCTATTTTAAGACTCCGAGAAAAATTAAATGGAGATGTTAACATATGGGGGTCTATAAAACCCAAGCAATATGATCAATTGAAGAGCCTTACCGTCTACGAACAAATTGTTGGACAGATTTTATGTCTAGAGCATGAGTACTTAACGCAATTAGAAAAAATTCCAGAACGAAATCAATTGGTTTATAAATATGAAGATTTGTGCGATAATCCTATTCTCTTTTTAAACCTTGTAAAGAATAAATTTTTAATTAATGAAGAAAATAAACTAAATAGTATAACTCCCTTTTCAATACGAAAACATGCTAATTCTAAAGACAAGGACGAGATTTTAAGAGCCCAAGAAACTATCTTGGTCTTACTCCCTAGTCTAAAGAGATTCCAATAAAAAATAATTTCATGAATAATTTTAAGATTATTGAATTAGATGACCCTATTTGGAGGAAATATTTGGATTCTAGTTTTAGATATGATTTTCATCACACCCCAAGTTATCATAAAATCGAAAAGAAAATGGGAGACCAAGTATTGTTGTTCGTAGCTGAGGATAATAAAGATTTCATTGCTTTTCCTCTCATTATTAAAGAGATTCCTCATAGCAGCCATCGAGATGCTACCTCGGTATATGGATACGCAGGACCCATTTCTTCAAGAGCTACTTCCGATTTGCCACAAGAATTGATAATTCATTTTCAACAAAAGTTTATAGAATATTGTACGGACCATAGCATTATATCTGTATTTTCAAGATTGCATCCTTTAATTGATCAAACTTCCTTTTTTCATGGTTTTGGGCATCTACTTTCTTTGAATAAAACCGTTTCAATAGATTTGACTGTTCCATCAGACGACCAACGCCGAGTATATAGAAAATCCTTGAAATCTGAATTAAACCAATTACGCCGATTTGGATTTACTGTTGAAGCCGCAAAGGACAATCAGGAATTAGAGTCTTTCATTGATATCTATCATTCCACTATGGATAAATTGGGGGCATCAGACAATTATTATTTCAGTAGGGAGTATTTTTACACTTTTTTGGAGAACAAAGATTTTGAGTGTAAACTGCTTGTGGCAAAATTCGAAGGTGAAATAGTGGCAGGTGCTATTTTTACAATAGTTAATGGGATTATGCAATATCATTTAGCAGGTACTTCGTCTGAATTAGTACACAAGGCTCCCATGAAACTTATTTTAGATGAAGCGCGATTGATGGCAAATTCATTGAATTTAAAATATTTACATTTAGGCGGAGGGGTAGGTGGAGAAGATAATGATTCTCTCTTTAGGTTTAAATCAGGTTTTTCAAAAAATTTTTATCAATTTGCGGTTTGGAAGATGGTTGTCGATCCATTGAAATATAATGAGATGGTAAAAAATATGGAGCTAGAGAACTCAAAAAGTAATTTCTTTCCCTTGTATAGACTTTCTCAGGTTTAATATTGTAAAACACAATAAACCATGAAAAGATTTCTATTCTTCTTTCTGTTTATATCCCTTTATCTTACCCCAACTTTTTCACTGACGCCGCCACCCGCGACAGTAATCTGTATTAATCAAGTTGAGGAAGTGGTTTCTATTACTAAAACCGGCACAAAATTTTATAAGAACCCTTGTCACTATCTTAAAAAGAGTAAAATAAAAATGACCAAGACGGAGACTATGAGTTCGGATTACTCGGCTTGTATCGCTTGTAGGCCAAAATATAAAGTCAAGACCCTATAAAATGGGGGATATCAAAGTTCTGACCACTTACCAATTGAGTCTATTCAATTTTATCCACTTGATATTTCTTAAATTTAAATTCGCTTATCTTTATCCCGTACAACCAAACCAATAAATTCTCGACTAGACCCTCCAACTTTTAAATACTATCAAACGCACCTTCGACATACTTTTTTCTTCAATTGGTCTCCTGCTTTTTGGGTGGTTGATTCTAGTTTTAATTCTTATTGCATATTTCGATTGCGGTAAGGGTCTTTTTCTTCAAACCCGTATCGGTCAGTATGGAAAACCATTCACAATTTATAAAATTCGATCGATGAATATAGATACGGATAGAGTTTCGAAATATGGAAGTTTTATCCGTCGTTTTAAATTGGACGAGCTTCCCCAATTTCTAAATATCCTTCTTGGTGAAATGAGCTTTGTTGGTCCCAGACCCGATGTGCCTGGATATTATGACCAATTGCAAGGCGAAAGCCGTAAGATTCTGGAGCTAAAGCCTGGACTATGCAGTTGGACCGCCTTAAAATATATTGATGAAGAGGCCTTGCTTCAACGTCAAGAAAATCCTTTAAAATATAATGACGAAGTGCTATTTCCCGATAAAGTAAAAATGAATCTCGAATATTATTACAATCGTTCTTTCCTTGAAGACCTTAAGATTCTTTGGGCAACGGTCTTACGAATAATTAAATAGACTGGATAAGTTTTTTCCAATATTCTAGGGCTCCCGCCTTTTATATCCTTTTCTGCCAACGTATCGGAAAATTTTATTTTAATGATTTAGGAGAATGATAATCCAAGAGTTCCAAGACTTATTTTTACACACTAAATAGATTTTTCTTAAATTTTCCCCGTTACCGGCATTACAGAGACTTTGTTAAACCTTTTCCCTTCTCAAGTCTGTTAAATATTAAATTCTATTATCATTATTATTTTTTTTAACTTTGTGGCCTCCCCGTTAGCTATCTGTACTGTTACATTTTTTTAATAAGGAACAAAAACATTTAGACTTGTTATTAAGACAGTACAAATTTAGGAAGATCTTTGGGTCGACCTTTGAAAAATTTGGTCAATGAAAGAAAAAATTTATCTGTCATCACCCCATATGGGTGGAGCGGAAGAAGATTATGTAAAGGAAGCATTCGCGACAAACTGGATTGCTCCTTTGGGTCCCAATGTAACAGAATTTGAAAATTCTTTGGAGTCTTATTTGAAAGAAGGAAGCTACGTCTCTGCTTTGAGTTCTGGAACGGCAGCTATTCATTTGGCTTTGATATTACTTGGAGTAGAAAGAGGAGATGAAGTAATTTGTCAAAGTTTGACCTTTTCAGCGTCTGCCAATCCTATTGCTTATCTAGGAGCGACCCCAATTTTTGTTGACAGTGAACCAGAAACTTGGAATATGAGCCCTCAAAATTTAGAGGAGGCAATTAAGGATCGAATTGCCAAAGGGAAAAAGCCGAAAGCTATTATTGCCGTACATCTTTACGGGATGCCCTATAACGTAAATGCCATTGGCGAAATTTCTAAAAAATTTGAAATCCCAATTATCGAGGATAGTGCTGAGGCCTTGGGGAGTAGCTTTAAAGGTCAAAAATGCGGTACCTTTGGCGATATATCAATTCTTTCATTCAACGGTAACAAGATTATTACAACTTCCGGAGGAGGGGCTTTGGTGTCTAGAAATGCAAATCATAAAACTCAATCGGTTTTCTTGGCTACGCAGGCGCGGGATGACGCTCCCCATTATCAACATAGTCAAATTGGGTATAATTATCGACTCAGCAATGTTTGCGCTGGTATTGGCAGAGGACAAATGGAAGTGTTGGATGAGCATGTGAAATTACGCAGGGAGATGAATAAATTCTATAAGGAGGTTTTCGATAATTCAGATATTAAAGTTTTTGAAGAACCGGGCAAGGAGTATTTTAGTAACCATTGGCTCAGCTGTATTAAATTTGAAAATCCAGATAAAGTTAGAAACCCAGAAAGCCTTCGATTGGCCCTTTTGGATGAGAATATCGAATCCAGACCCTTATGGAAGCCTATGCATCTTCAACCAATATTTCAGGATGCTCCTTATTATGGCGATAAAACAAGCGAATCACTTTTTAAAAATGGTCTTTGTTTACCATCAGGAAGTAATTTGGATAATCAAGCTAAGAACCGCATAAAAAGATCTATTTTGGCTTTTATTAATTCGTAGTACTATGGAAAGAGTTGAGGTAGTGCCCCGATATTTGACCAGAAGATATTCGTTGTTTAGGAACTTTTTACTAGACCAGCGTTTCCTCCCTCGTTGGATGGTTGTAGCTATAGACTTAAGTATTTGTCTTTTTTCCTATTTTATTTCAGTACTAATTTTGAGCGATACCCCCATGAAATCTTTCGAGGTGCTAACATTTCCTCAACGGGCGTTTGTGCTGATTTCTATTCACCTTATTTGCTTCGTCCTTTTCCGATCCTATTCTGGGATTATAAGACATAGTACTTTTACAGACGTGTACCGCTTGGCTCTTTCAACCGCTTCTGCGTTTCTCCTTTCAATGGTCGGGAATAGTGCATATCTGTCCTTCAGCGGGCATGAAATATTTTCTGGCATGGACCTGTTGCTCTATGCGTTTTTATCATTGACCTTTTTAATTGCATTTCGTGTTACTGTCAAGGAGTCCTATCGGTTCTTAAGAAAAACCGCAGCGAATAATTCCAAAAAACGAGTCATAGTTTTTGGAGTTGATGATAATAGCGTTGGTTTGGCTCAATCACTCATTGCCGATTCCCGTTCTCCATATCGTCCTGTGGCTTTTTTGAGTATGAGCAATAAGAAGCTCAACTTTAAAATCATGGATTTACCTGTTCTCAATTGCTGTAGTAAAATTGAAAGTGACCTTATACGGTTTAAAGAGGACCTTAATGCTGTCGGAATTTTGTTGGTTGGTGATAGCCTATCTGTACAGGAAAAGAACCGTATTGTAGAAAGCGCATTCTCGGCTGAACTGGAGGTTTATAATACCACACTTCCTGAAAAGTGGGAAAAGCTTTCCGATATGAGTGTTAAAATTGCTCCTATTGAAATAGAAGATTTGTTGGAGCGAAATGAGATAGAAACCGATATTAAGTTGATTTCAGAAGATTTACGAGGTAAAGTTGTTTTGATTACGGGCGGTGCTGGAAGTATAGGAAGTGAGTTGGTCCATCAAATAGCCGACTTGAATCCTCGAAAATTGATAGCCTTAGATAATGCCGAAAGTCCATTGCATGAGGTGGATATGTATTTAAAGAATAATTTTCCTAACCTAGATTACCAAGTCTATCTGGCCGATGTTACCAAAAGGGACAGAATGGAAGGAATTTTTGCAAAATATCGATTTGACGTGGTTTATCATGCTGCAGCATATAAACACGTTCCAATGATAGAACGACATCCGCGCGAGGGGATACGAGCGAATATTATTGGCACTCGAATATTAGCTGAGATGGCAACCAAATATAAGTGCGAACGTTTTGTGATGATTTCTACAGATAAGGCTGTGAATCCAAGCAATGTTATGGGTGCATCCAAACGTGCTGCTGAAATGTATGTGCAGGCACTGCAATCCCAACCTGGAGTTGCCACCAAATTTGTCACTACTCGGTTTGGAAACGTATTGGGAAGCAATGGCTCGGTAATTCCATTTTTCAAAGAACAAATTAGAAAAGGAGGCCCAGTAACAGTTACTCACAAAGATATAACTCGTTATTTTATGACCATTAAAGAAGCTTGTCAGTTAGTATTGCAAGCTGGAACTATGGGTAGAGGAGGTGAAATATTTGTATTTGATATGGGTAAGCCTGTTCGGATTTTGGATATGGCTGAACGGATGATAAAACTATCCGGACTAAAACCTTATGAGGATATTCCCATTGAGATAGTAGGACTTCGAGACGGGGAAAAACTATTTGAGGAACTTCTTATAGACGGTGAAACCATTTTACCTACTTTCCATCCTAAAATAATGGTAAGTAAAGTTGTAGACCACGACTATTCTGAAATATGCAAAAATTTGGACGAATTGGAATTATTGGCAAATAGTGTGGGAAAAAAGAAGTATATTATACAAAAACTAAAATGTCTTATTCCCGAATACGTGAGTCAAAACTCCGTTTTCTCAGAACTTGATGAGCATCATTAAGCTATTTTTTGAGAAAATTTTTTAACTGAACTATCGAGTTCCAGCTAAGATTAGAATTATTTAAGTTAGGCAGGTGCAGACGGTTTTATTTGCCAATAATTTTATTTTAATTCCTAGTGAAAACTTGAGTGTTAATGCACATATCAATGTTTCTGCTAGTTAGGCACAGTTTTATTTTTTATATTTGTACTAAAATTAATTTGTTAATAAAAAGTAGTGAATTATGGGTTCAAAATTACGCAAACATTTACACACAGGCGGATTATTAGTTCTGTTGTTATTGACTGCTTCTCTCGGTTGGGGGCAGGGTCACGAAACTTTTACAAACGTGCCAACTACAACTCCAGGCTCGTATAGTGCAAGAACATGGACAGGTGATAACGGTGAGGATTGGAATGCTACCGATGCAAGAACTGATCAAACTATTGTTGGAAAGGCTATTACCGTAAGAAATGGAGAGCTGTCAACAACCATTCTTGGTGGAATTGGAAATTTAACGATTTCTACACAACGAAAATTTAGTGGAGGATCTGGTGTTGTCACAATTTCAGTTAATGGCACTGAAGTGGGGACAATTCCATACGATGATACTGTGCAAACCACCACCATCAATGGTATTAATGTTTCAGGAAATGTTACACTTTTAATGGAAACACCTGGAAATGGCGACCGAGTTGCGATGGACGATTTAATATGGACTTCTTTCGGAGGTGGTGGAAATACCACTCCTTTTATCACGAATGTTTCTCAGAGTCCGGCTAGTAATGCTGTTACATCTTCAGACGCTGTAGTAGTTTCTGCTGATATTATAGATAGTGATGGAATTGCTTCCGCAGAACTCCATTGGGGAACAGTAAGTGGTAGTTTGGGTAATACAATTGCTATGAGCTTGGACGCTGGTAATACTTATGTTATTGATAGCGCCATACCAGCACAGGCAGACGGGACAACAGTTTATTATGAAATAGAGGCTACCGATAACAATGGCACTCCTCTTACAACCACCAGTCCAGAACAATCTTATACAGTATCGGATCCACTTCCTTTTGGAATTCCTTATTTTAATGCATTCGGAAATCAAACCGATTATGATAATGCAGTGGCACTTGGCTTTGAATTTACCGATGCCACACAGAATGGAAGTTATGTACTTATAGCATCAGGGAGTATTGTTTCGCCAGCAATTAATTTTTCATTATATACTGGTCTAACAGTATCCTTTGACTTAGGAACCTTTGGAGGTGGGGGTGGCCAATTAGATGTCTCAGTTTCTAATGACAATGGAGCGAATTATACTTTGTTAGGAACATTTTCCCCAACTTCTTCAACTCCTTCGGACTTTGAACAAATTGTAGATTTATCATCCTTAAATGGAACTAACGGTCGAATAAAATTTGAGCAAACAGCAGGTTCTTCTAATTCTCTACGTTTTAAAAATCTTAATATTGAGGAATCCACAGGAGGAAATAGTGGCCCAGTAATTTCGAACATTTCCCAAGATCCAGCTCTGGTAACTTCTTCAGATGCTGTGTCAGTAAGTGCAGATATTGAAGATTTAGACGGAATAGCTTCTGCTGAACTTCATTGGGGAACTGCAAGTGGAAGTTTGGGAAATACTATAGCTATGAGCTTGGATTCAGGAGATACTTACATTACAAATAGTGTCATTCCGGCACAAGCCGATGGTACGACAATCTATTATGAAATTGAAGCCACTGACGCAAATGGTACCCCGCTAACAACAACCAGTCCTGAACAAAGTTATACTGTGGTTGATCCGGCTTCCTTTACGCTTCCATATGCAAACGGGTTGCGAAACCAGGTTGATTATGATGAGGCTGTAGGATATGGATTTGTATTTAACAATGCGACTTTAACTACAACAGGTGGGGGTTATATTAAAATTAATGCCGGTGGAAATATTGTTTCACCTGCCATTGATTTCTCCTCTTATGACAGATTATTAGTGAATTTTGATTTAACAACTTTTGGAGGAACTTCGGGGCAAGAACTTACTGTTTTTGTTTCGAATGATAATGGAGCGAACTATACAGCATTAGACACTTTTGTGGTTCCAGGGTCTTATATAACTTTTGAGCAATTTATTGATGTTTCTTCCTTAAATGGCACGAATGGTCGCATAAAGTTTGAAATGACCGCCGGTACAAATGCTATTCGTTTCCGAGATATTACAATTCAGGAATTTCAAGGATATTTTTATTCTAATGGAAGTTGGACTCCGTTTGACCCAAGTGGCAATTCTACCACAGCAGATGATCTCTATATAAATGATGGTACTGCCACTTTTACTACTGATATTTTGGCTCACAATATTACGGTCAACATAGGAGCAACCTTGGAGGTGGAAAAAATACTTACTATTGGTGGGAATATCAACAACAATGGGGATCTTGTGTTTGTTAGCACCGCTACAGGAAATGGAGAGCTTGCTGCAGTACCTAGCACCTCAAATATCAACGGTAATATTACGGTACAACGTTACATGAGCCATAACCGTTCTTACCGAATGGTTAGTAGTCCAGTTACTACCGGAACTACTATTCATGACAACTGGCAAGAAGGCGCTACCAGTAATACAAATGATCCAAATCCAGGATTTGGAACCCATATCACGGGAACGCTAATTGACCAAGAAGACGGGTTTGACGCAACTGCCACAGGTAACCCATCAATGTTCACGGTGGATGTTCCAAACCAAATGTTTGTTCCAATTGATAATACCGATGTAAATACCTTAACCGCAGGAGAAGCTTATCTATTGTTTGTGAGAGGCGATAGAAGTATTGACTTAACTAATGATTTAGCGGCTAATGAAACAATCCTTAGAGCAAAAGGAACTTTGTATTCTGGAACACAAACACAAAACTTTGATGCGGTAACTGCCGCTGGTGAATTTGTTATGTTTGGAAATCCATATCAAAGTGCTGTTGATATGACTAGCGTTTTTTCTAATCCGGCCAATTCCACTAATTTGAATACAGCAGTGTACTACGTGTACGATCCTACCTTGGCAGATTACGGAGCTTATGTTACAGTTTCCCTTCCAGGAGGTGGAAATAATACTTCTGGTTCAAACGCTAATCAATATTTACAGCCTGGTCAGGGCGGGCAAATAGCCACCTTGGGCGCGGGTGTGTCATCACTTGTTTTTAACGAAATAGACAAAGCACCTGGAGCTTTCACCGCAACCAGTCGTTGGGCAACTGATGACATGCTTATTGGACAACTTTATACTTTAGAAAACTTCAACACTGGAGGTTCGGTACACGACAGTTTTGGGATAATGTTTGTTGAAGGTAATGATAACGGGATATCTCCTTTTGATGCGGTTAAACCAATGAATTTCTATGAAAATCTTGGTATTAATCATGGAGGCAAAATGCTTAGTTTGGAAAGTAGAGACATACCTCAACCTGGTGAAGTTTTTGCCTTGTTCTCCGACGGTTATAAGAATACCGATTACGTCTTAAAATTGATTTTGGATGGACTTGACAATTTGGTCTTTTACCTGGACGATCAATTTACTGGTGAGAGTACCGAGTTAGAAGCTGGTGAAACTACATATTCTTTCTCAATCGATTCAAACGATCCATTGAGTATTGCCACAGATCGTTTTTCTATAAGGACTGAAGAGCGTTTAGGGGTTGATGAAAATGATCTTCTTGCTGGTATTCGTCTATATCCGAATCCGTTAACAGATAATACGTTCTATATTAATGCCCCAAAATTAAACGGCGAGCATCTTAATGTAAATATTACTGACATGACAGGGCGAAGTATTTATACTCAGAGTTTAGAATGTCGTTCAAACACAGTAACAGTTCCAATGCGAAGTGATCTTGCTTCCGGCATTTACTTTGTGACACTAAAACATGGTGGTGAAGCAAATACTTATCGTTTGATAAAAGAATAAAAAAACTGAAAAAGCAATATAGAAATGAAAACTAAATCTAATAAAATGAAAAAGGAAAATAGAACCATTAATAGGAAAGCGCAGTTACTATTTCTAGGAATCCTACTTGTAGGCAGTTTGACTGCTAATGCGCAAATAACACTTCCAGGAGGAGACGCAAACATTCCGGATGCCCCAATTGACGGTTTTTTGAGTATTGGTCTAATTGCGGGAGCTTGTATCGGGCTCCGTAAATATATAAAAGGTATAAAAGAGTAGATATAAAGTCGTTGAATTACGATTGTTGATGAAAAATGAGGACTTAATTTCAGTCCTCATTTTTTGTGTTATGCAATTGAAAGATAATTATATTTCTATTTTAAGTTTTATTTTGTTTCATAATTGTTGACAATGGAATTGGCAAATTTTGAATTGTATTGATGTGCTATTTTAATATGTGGAAATAGGGTTTAAAATTCGCTGATAAAAATGTTTGAATTGGTTAATCAATTGAACATTAAATAGATTTAATACCATTGAGTTTTGTAATTTTACTTAGCTATCGCTTTTGTTGACTTATTTTCAAGAATGAATTTGCTTGTCTATTTTTATTTGCTAACTCTTATTCCTTTGAAATTGAATTATAGCCCCATTTCGTTAAGTTTACATCGGGAAAGTGTAAAGTTTAATGAAAGTTATAAAATTTTAAAGTTACCAACCATACTCGATTGAAATTTCCAATGATAATTTTAGAATGGAACTAGCTCAATGACTTCAATATCCCCACAACTTAAAAAAGAATAAACTATATTTGCCGCAAAAAGGATTTTTATGAGATTTAGATGTTATTACGCATTACTTTTCGTTCTGACGCTTGGCTTGTTTTCTTCTTGTGTTTCGAGAAAAAAAATTGTTTATTTTCAAGATATAGAAAAATTGGCGCAAAATTCGGATATGGCTAAGCCATCTATAACAATAAAGCCTAATGATCTATTGAGCATTACCGTATCAGCGACTGATCTTGAATCCGCACGGCCATTTAACGTCATTATTGAAGCTCGTCCTGCGGTAGGAGGCTCTAGTTTAATGACTAACAATACTCAGCAGCCGGGATACTTGGTGGACAGTGGAGGGGACATTCATTTTCCCGTATTGGGTACCCTCCATGTGGAGGGACTCACTCCCAAAGAACTTAACGACAATCTTACAGAGCGGTTAAAATCATATATTAAAGATCCTATCGTTAATATCCGTATTCTTAACTTCACCGTTAGTGTTTTGGGTGAAGTGAGTCGACCCGGAACCTATACCGTAGAAGGTGAGAAGATTTCCATAACAGAAGCTCTTGGTTTGGCGGGAGATCTCACAATTTATGGGAGACGTGATAATGTGTTGGTAATTAGGGAAAATGGAGGTAAAAAAACCTATAGCTATCTTGATTTTAGAGGTGCGGATTTATTGGACTCTGATTATTATTATTTGAAGCAAAATGATGTGATTTACGTAGAACCCAACGGAGCCCAGCGCCAGAGCTCTAGTTTTAACCGTAATTCCACTGTTTACATCAGTATTGCGTCATTACTGCTTTCAGTGCTTGTTTTAATAACTCGATAAATTAATTAATGGAAGATTTGCAAAAAAGGGAGACTGAGACACAAGAGCCCACACTTCGGGAGCAGATAGAACAATATTCAAGATATTGGCCTTGGTTCGTGCTGTTTGTGATATTATCACTAGCTGTTTCTTTTTTATATTTAAGGTATGCTACCCCAATTTATCAAACCGTGGCAACCATTCTTATTAAGGATGAAAAAAATAGTTCTCTTTCCGAGTTGGCAGCTTTTCAAGATCTTGGATTAACAGGAAGTTTGAGTCAATCTGGTTTTGAGAATGAGATTCAAATATTAAAATCCAAAAGTCTCACTGAGCGAGTGGTTAAGGAATTAAACTTAAACATTGGATATTTTAGAGAGGGAAATATCATTAATTCGGAATTGTTCGGAGACATTCCGATTCGGGTAACGATTATAACGCCCTCAGACTCGCTTTTATTTCCCTCACCCCCATTATTCATTTCAGTCCTATCTGAGCAGGAGTTTGAAATTTGGGAAGAGGAAGGGAAAAAAAGAAAATATAATTTCGGAGACCGTATTTCCTTGACCCTAGGGGATATAATGGTAACTCCTGATCTAGAAAACCTTAGAAAGACCTCAGAAGAAGGTTATTCTAATCCAATAAAAGTAGTAATCAATAGTCTTTCCACGACGGTTTCCATTTACAGACAAAACATACAGATAGCTCAACTGAACGAACTCAGTAGTGTCATCCAACTGTCATTAAGTGCTTCGAATTCTAGACAATCTCAAGCTGTCATAAATGAACTTATTGGGCAATATAACAAAGATGCGATGGAGGACCGAAATATGGTATCCAGAAACACTGCGGAGTTTATCAATAGCCGTCTGGTTATTATAACAAAAGAACTCGATTCAGTAGAGTCGGGAAAAGTTGAGTTTAAGCAAGAAAATAGCTTGACTGATATTGCGATGGAGGGCCAATTGTTCTTGCAAAATCAAAGCGAATTCAATAAACGTCAATTGGAGGTGGAGATGCAGCTTGAATTGATTAGAACCATGATAGATTATGTTAAGAAGGGTAGGGAATCGGAATTACTTCCTACCAATCTGGGCATTGAAAAAGAAGGTGTGGCCGCTGCAATAAGTTCATACAATCAATTAGTGTTGGAGCGCAACCGAATAATGGGAAGCTCTACAGACAAGAATCCAGTTATTGTAAACCTTAATGATCAGATTAGTGCTGTGAGAGCTACGGTTCTCGAAAGTCTTTATAACGCAAAAACTTCACTTGAAATTTCAAAGAGTGATCTGACTGCCCAAGAAGCTACTGTAGGCTCAAAAATCGCCTCGATTCCTTCAAAAGAGAAAATTTTTCGAAGTATTACGCGTCAACAAGATATTAAAGAAGCCCTTTATTTATACCTACTGCAGAAGCGAGAAGAGAATGCTATTTCTTTAGCTGTAACTACGCCAAAGGCTAAAATTGTAGATTATGCCTACACTTCTAACATTCCAGTTTCTCCAAAGAAGAATATTGTTTTATTGGCTGCCTTTATTGTCGGTCTTTTAATTCCATTCACTTTTATTTATATCCGAAATTTATTAGACAACAAAATACGTAATAGAGCATACATAGAAAGAAATGCTCCTGAAGTGCCTATTATTGGAGAAATTCCAAGATTGGACAAAAGGGATATTGGTGCAATAGAGAAAAATGATCGCTCCATTTTAGCAGAATCTTTTAGAATATTGCGTACTAATTTGGAGTATCTTTTTATTGGAAACTCTGAGGAAGAGAAAGCCAGTGGTAAAACTATTTTCGTTACCTCTACAATAAAAGGCGAGGGTAAAACCCATGTGGCCTATAATCTAGCCCTAACTCTCGCCAATTCAGGAGCCAAGGTTATTTTGGTAGGGGGTGACATTCGAAATCCTAAAGTTCACCGTTATATGGATGAGATTCCGTATAATAAAGGGATTGTGGAATATTTGATTCATGAAGATATTAAGATTTCTGAATACACAAAGAAGTCCTTGAGTAATGACAATTTGAGTATTCTATTTTCAGGAACAATTCCACCTAATCCTGCAGAATTATGGATGCGACCACGTACAAAGACACTTTTTGCTGAATTAAAAGCAAATTTTGATTATGTGATAGTGGATACTGCCCCTTGTTTGTTGGTAACAGATACCTTTTTGATAAGTAAATACTCTGACATTATTTTGTATGTTGTTAGAGCAGGTTATACAGAAAAAAGACTTCTGGAGTTTCCAAAAGACAGCCTCAAGACCAAAAAACTTAGGAATGTTGCTTTTGTGTTAAATGATGTAATAGATGTGAATTATGGCTACGGCAATAAATACAGTTATGCCTATGATCCTCGGGAAAAAACATTATGGCAGAAAATTAAAAAAGCATTTTAACTAGTCCATTAAACTCTCTTTGGTTCGCGCAATGAGAGCTTCAAAATTGAATAATAATTTTTTCGGAATGGTTATTCTTTTTAAAACTGTAAAATGTCCAGGATGATGAGCATCCGTCCCTAGATAATCGAAATGGCCATTCTCTAGCAGAGAAATAGCTCGCTGTGTCGCGTGCTTTCCATAATGACCTCCCAATGACAAAAGATTTAGCTGCAAACTACAGCCATTCTTCTTATACGCTAACACTTCGGGAACATTAGTGAGATATGAATATCTTTCTGGATGTGCGAGAATTGGTTCAAACCCTGCTTGTCTTAGTTGGAATAGTTGCTCAAAGGGCTTGTAGGGAGCTTGTAAATACGACATCTCTACCAATACTTTATTACTTACAATAGGCAAGAATTCCTTTTTCTCGACGAGCTTGTCAAAACCGTCATCTATCATATATTCAGCAGCAGCAGAAACAGAAAAATTCTCATATCCGTTATCTTTGATAAACGATTGAAACTCATTAAAGGTTTTATTGATTTCACTTGCTGTATTGTCGTAAAAACCCTTCATAACGTGTGGTGTGGCAATTAGTCCAATGTATCCAAGCTCTGTGTAATTTTTAAGCATTTCGAGAGCCATGTCTTTATTCTTTGCGCCATCATCAATGTTTGGCAAAACATGGCAATGCATATCGGTAAGGCCTTCCAATAAATCCGCAACATAGTATTTCTTAGTAAAGAATAACATCTTCTTTTTTATACAAACATACAAAGCTTACAGTCTTTTTATAATTATTCTTTTCATTTTTATTGATGTTTACAGGGAGAATTGGATTCAATTGGTGTTGAATTATAATAGTTTATTTTTAAATTCATTAATTATTAAAATTGCAAGCAAATTTTCTTCTGATAGGTTTATATACCTCCAAGGAAATTGAGATCATCATTTTTTCAGGTGTCTTCTTGTTTTTTTCTCTTCCGAAAGTCTTAAACGTTGTAGTTTTCTTAATTTTTATAAAATCTTGCCCATAAGATTTTGTAATACTGAAAATTGAGGTTAATTTTGTCTTCAATTTATAATTAATCTAAACTATATAACAATGAATAAATTAATCCTAGTCTTTGCAGCCGCTTTAGCTATTAGCTGTGGCAACAACAAAAAAGAAGAATCATCTGAAATGCAAATCGGTACGCCCGTTGAGGAAAAAGCTCCTGCCGCAGATGAGGCCGTGGCCATTGTGAATATCACAGGAAATGACCAAATGAAATATAATAAAAGTGAAATCAGAGTAAAAGCGGGTCAAAAAGTTAGACTTACCTTGAAACACGTAGGAACTATGGATAAGGCTGTTATGGGTCACGACTGGGTATTGCTTACTCAAGATGCCGATATGGCTGCTGTGGGACAAGCTACAGCTGATTCTGCCGATCACGACGTTATTCCTGACAGTGTGAAAGATAAAATAATTGCCCATACCAAAATGCTTGGTGGTGGAGAAAGTGACACTATTGAATTTGATGCTCCAGCTCCAGGAACATACACGTTTATGTGTACTTTTCCCGGTCACTATGCTCTAATGCAGGGTAAATTTATTGTAGAATAATATGACATTAACAAGTAATAAATTTAAAAAGACCGCAATTTTTGCGGTCTTTTTTGTGAATTTAGCAGAAAGAACTATTAATACGAGAAATCTAATTTACTCTTCTTTGTTCTTTCGATTAAACAAAAATCCTAGGGGAAGCCAAATAAAGAGAAATAGAAATTTACCTGTAACAACCCCAATTATTGTTATAAGGGCAGCAAGCACAGCGAATGTTATCTTGTACTTAGACTTCACAACACATCATTTCAAACTCAATGCTCCAACTCATCCTCCCCATAAATTAATTCGATAAAATCTAACTTTTCAATATTACCGAAGTATTCGTTGAGTTCAATATCTTTTAATATTTCAGTAATGTTTGCCTTTTCGTAACGCGTACCAGTTAAAAGTTCTTCAAGATTTGCGACAGGTTCCTTTCCGAAGAAATCTCCAAATATTTTAAAATCCGTGATTGTTCCTTTTTCCACAAAAATCCGAAGGTCAATTTCCCCAATTGGAAACCTACGACTGCGTTGGATGTTGAATTTTGGGGAACGGCCGTAATTCCATTCCCACGTGTCGTATTTCTCTTCTTTTAGCTTATGTACAGCCTTCCACTCCTCAGGAGTTAGATGATAGGTCTCAAAAGATTCACTTTCATCATAAAGTCCCTCCAATAATAAACTTCTAAATTCTTCAATCTTCAGCGGACTTTTTAAGTATTCTGAAATGTTTGCCACTCGGCTCCGCACAGATTTATGCCCTTTCGACTGAATTTTACTCATCTTTACATTTAGTGCATTCACCACTTCGCCTAAATCAGTATCCAATAACAAAGTGCCGTGACTGACCATACGTTTTCCTGTAGAAAATTGTGCGGTTCCCGAAATTTTCTTCTCGTCAACCTGAATGTCGTTCCTGCCCTTAAGCTCTGCATCCAGTCCCAAACTTTTTAAAACCTTGATCACAGGAGCCGTGAACTTTTTAAAATTGTTCAAGCTCTTCACATCGTGGTTGGTAATAAAGCTGAAATTTAAATTTCCAAAATCGTGATATACAGCGCCACCACCCGAAACTCTCAGCACTACGTGAATGTTGTTTTCCTCCACATAGTTTTGGTTCACTTCTTCCAAAGTATTTTGGTTTCGGCCAATTATAATAGATGGTTCATTGATATAAAACAATAAATAATCGGAATCCGCACTAAAATTCCGTAGTGCATATTCCTCTAAAGCCAGGTTGAGCTTGGGATTGGTGATGCCTTCGTTCTCTATGAAAATCATATAAAAGTTGTTTTCTACAAAGATAATAAACCTTCGCCTGTCTAATTTTTTAAATCAGTCTCCTGACTTCCGCACTGGGACACCCAAATCAAAAATCGAATAAAGATTGAATTTTACGATGCTCCTCTGTCAAAAGGATAGTCTTTCTTATAACTTCATGGGTAAAAGGGT
>JBLWTS010000028.1:0-32010 GCA_048270045.1 Aequorivita sp. | reverse complement strand
ATTCTTTGAGAGTGATATTTAAGGATCTATTTGAAGCCTCCAAATTATCCTTGGTTTCAAGGAGTTCTTCCACCAGAGGACGTATTTTTCTAATTAGATTATAAAGACTAAGTCCTACAATAAACGTGGCTGTGACTATTCCTATAATAATGAAAACAGTCCACATTCTGTAACTGCTATTCTGCTCCTCCAGCAAGAAATTCTCTTCTTCAATCATTGCAGATATATGCTTCTGTATTTCTTCAGCATACAGCATTTCCTCTTTTCCTCTATCATTGGGTGAAATCAGCGGTGCTTTCGCAACTATTGATTCCTCAAATTCACTAAACCGCTCATTAACGATTCTATCAACTTCCTGTAAACGGGTTAATTGTTCCTTATTGTTCTTCACCTGTTTTTCTAAAATCTCCATTAAGGAATCGTACTCCTCGTGGGAAGCGGTAAATGCGTGTTTATACCTTATCTGATCGGTATAAACATACGCCAACTTCCTGCTTTCCATAAATGACACAGATGCAGAAACTCTTCGTATATTGCTTTTTACGTACCAAATGTTTTCAATTCGTGAAGCTGTCTCGGCATTTTTTGTAAATGAAAATGCAATCAAAATGATAACCAGAACCAAGGAGGAAATCAGGAAAATAAAATTTGTAAGCCCAATCTTTCGGATTCTTTTCATAAAAGAAAATATGAAAATATGATTTTAAAGAGTTAAATTTAAATTTTATTTTATCAACCAGCAAAGAGAAAATTGAATTGATTTGAATTAAGAATTAAACCTACCTAACTATATCCTATGAAAATCCCTTCTAATCTAAATTTTCTACTTGTAGAAGACTTGGTTTCTGACTCTTTCTTGCTCCAGCGTCAGCTTAAAAAAATAAGCGAAAATCCTGAAATACGCTTTGTGGATAGTGAATTAAGCTTGGTGAATGCTTTAAAAACGTATATCCCTGACATCCTAATTACCGATTTCAACCTCGTGGGAATGGATGCTTTTGACGTGATTAGAATTACAAAAGAGATCAATCCAAAAATTCCGATTGTTGTAATTACAGCCCATCTAAAAAATGAAGCAGATCGTGAGTTACTACTTCAAAAAGGGGCGTCAGGGTTTTTCTTAAAAGACCCCATAAACACTCTCAATGAAAGGCTTTTGCCGTTATTTAAAGCTATTTCTGAAACAAATCATGAAGATTTGCACCAGCTGGACAAGGAGCGAAAAAAATACGATAACAGAAAATCTCACAATGATTTTTTAAGAGCCCACGACTTTAGCCCAGAAGAGACCATACCTAAGGAAGCTCCTGATTCTGGAGGTTTTTTGAAGTACGTTCGAAATCTATTTAAGTAGTTAATAACTCCTTTTTCAGCAAATCAAGAATTCCGAGAATTAAGCGGAGAAGAAATTGCCGATGCCAATAAATACTTGAAATAGTCTAAAAACTCGTGATTTATCACACCCAATCAAACTCCAATATCCTCATTCCACAGCGTAGGTTTTTCGGTAATAAAAGTATCCATAAGCTCTTTACACCTTTTATCATTGAGCACAATAACCTCAACGCCACGCGCTCGCAATAAATCCTCATCTCCCATAAACGTTTGGTTTTCGCCAATAACAACCTTTGGAATACCATACAGCAAAATAGTGCCCGAACACATGGGGCAAGGTGACAACGTAGTATATAACACACATTCCTTATACACGGAAGCAGGCTGCCTACCAGCATTTTCAAGTGCATCCATCTCTCCATGTAGTATTACACTATCTTTTTGAACTCTTCTATTATGGCCGCGACCAATAATTTTGCCGTTATGAACTAATACAGAACCGATAGGAATTCCTCCCTCGGTTATTCCGATCTCCGCTTCTTTTACAGCTTCTAGAAAAAATGTATCCATTTTAATATTTTTGAAATAATCATTTCAAGTTAAGAAATTAAATCACATTCACACCTGCTTTCAAAACAGAATTTACGCGGCTTCGTTTTTCCATCAGGTAACAAAACGGGTAATGTTTTGCCTCTCAACACATAAACACATAAAAAATTACACAATCCATTAAGAATATTACCCATGCATCACTGCTCTTTACACAAACCTATTTTCATCTTACACAATCCCATTTGCACTTTACACAATCCTATTTGCGCTTTACACAATCCTTTTTGTAGTTTACACAAAACAGAATTGCTCCTCACCCAAAGCTATTTTCATTTTACATTATAGCTTTTTCACTTTACATAATTGCAGTTTCATCTTACACAATTGTAATTTTATCCTACTCAATTGCATTTTCATCTTACACAATTGCGTTTTCATCTTGCACAATTGCATTTTCATCTTACACAATTGCGTTTTCATCTTACACAATTGCAGTTTCATCTTACACAATCCTACTTTCACTTCACACAATTAAAATTTCATCTTACACAATCCTATTTTCACTTCACACAATTAAAATTTCATCTTACACAATCCTATTTTCACCTCACACAATTAAAATTTCACCTTACACAATCCTATTTTCACCTCACACAAATTCGATTCTACCATACAAGCCGCGAACTGTTTAATGTTCAAAACCTTTAAATTCTAACTTAAAATCATTTGGAATTTTAAACAAGGAGGTTCACGTTCAAAAAGATGCTGTAAAATCACCATATGGACTTCGTTCAACAGAATATGGATTACCAAAGGGGTTCAGGATGTAAAAACATCACTCCTAAGCACCGTCGGAAGGATTTATTGAACAGAAGTCAATAATAACCCTCAACCCACGCCAGGATTCGGTTTTAATCCCCACCGATACACGAAGAATAGAAACACAAACCCCAAAAGCGTACCCGCAAACCCAAAGTAAGCATCCACAATATCAGGAGTATTCAGCACGGGAAGGAAGAGTTCATAAATTGAGTTGGCCAGCAAAAGAGCGATTCCGAAGAAAATTACAAATCTAAACTTCACGCCCATCATCAACCAGAAGTAACCGATTCCTGCATAAAGCAAATAACTCAGTGCGAAATTGGAGATGTGCTGATAAAAATCGGGCATTTGTTGCAACAGAAAATCAGATCGTAAAACCTCAGACTTTCTTCCCCAAAACATAATAAATACAGCTCCAAGAAGCAGGAAGAACGTCAGGCTGGTAGTGTGTTTTGGAACATACTTCAGGCTTTTGAAATCAAATCTTTTGATTTTTTTAGTGTCCATTAAGCAATAGGTTTAACGAGTTCATTAAAGTTTTTAATTCCTATTCACTGTTGTCCGAAATCGATACAAGTTATTTCGGGCCGCATTCCCAATCTTCCCGGAAAACCCATCCATCCCAAACCGCGATTTACGTACAGAAATTGATTGTTCTCTTGATAAAGCCCCGCCCATTCGTGATATTTATACTTAATCGGGCTCCATTGTTTTCCGGCAATAGAAACTCCAGCTTGCATGCCGTGGGTATGTCCGGACAGAGTAAGAAAAATATCGGGATGGGTAAGCACTTCTTCCTTCCAATGGCTCGGGTCGTGGCTCAAAAGGATTTTTGTTGAAACATCTTGAACAGAATCCAATGCTTTTGATAAATCGCCATACTGCTTAAATGGTGGTTTCCCCCAATTTTCAACCCCAATGATTGCAACTTCATTGGAGTTAACAGTCACGGTTTCGGCCTCATTCAAAAGCAATCTAAATCCAATTTCGCTGTGAAAATCCTTGATAGCATCAAAATTCGTTTGCTTCTCTTCTGGGCTTCTCCAAGTACTATAATCCCCGTAATCATGATTTCCCAAAATGGAAAACTTTCCTTGATTTGCCTTGAGCCTCTTAAAGCTTTCTTTCCATCCGTTTAATTCCCAAGCATAATTATTGACTAAGTCACCTGTAAAGAAAATGAAGTCTGGCTCCAGGTCATTTATCATTGCAATGGCTCGATCAAAAACTTTATATTGCGAACGAAAACTCCCCAAATGAAGGTCGGAAATCTGAACAATTCGCAAGCCTTTTAAAGCTTCAGTCTTCAGCGATATTTTATATACTTTAAACCGATACAGACCTTTTAACGTAGCATAAATGATCACAAAAAACGGTAAAAACCCCGCTATCAATCCCGCAATTGGAATCCAGATTAAGGACTCGCTTTCTGAAAGCATATAGTTGGAATAATACAGCAAGCTGATTATAATCACAAAAATAATCTTGGGAATAAAGGAAGAAACGGTAAGTCCATACATTGATGAAATTAAACGTTGCCGACGTGTGGGATCTAAATAACTCAGACTTAGCTTGAGCGTTAAGATTGCCCCGATAAGGCCAAAAGTAAAAACCCAAAAAAGAATTTTTATCAGCGTTACAAAAAAGGGAAAAGGGATTAATTCGAGTATCGACTGTAACCAATAATAAGCGGCCGAATCTACCAAAAAGATAAAAACGCAGAGCAAAACAATCACGAAAAGATTATAGGCGCGCATATAGTTTTAATAAAGGTGCAATCACAAGGACTTGTTTCGTAATGTAATTTAACTTCACTTACTCCTAAATAGTAAAGGTAACAATTGAAATAGATTTGAAAACGAAAGAAGGAAAGCGTTTGTGCTTCCCTTCTTTTCAATTTGTAAGTAAATCTTTGTGTTATCAGTTAAAAGTTAAAAGTTAATAGGTTACTAAGTTTCTTAGTCAAGCCGATAATAACTAACTCAGTAATCCAGAAACTCAATAACTCAGTAATTCAATAACGCTACAATCAAAGTTTCACATCCTCAAGTTTCACTTCCTCTCCATTTTTATCGAGAAGTTTTACCTCATCAAAGCCCATATCCTTAAATTGCAGATACTGGGTTGCGGCATCACCGACAACCACGTAAGCCATTTTGGAAGCATCCAGATATTGATTTGCTAAAGCTTTATGCTCTTCAAGAGTCATAGCCCTTACAATTGATTCTTCCTCCTCAATATAATTTTGCGGAAGGTCGTATTCGTTCATATCCTGTAGCATCCCCAATAAAGAATACTGTGTTTCAAAACGTCGTGCGTTGGATTTGATAAGGGCATTTTTAGTGAAATCAAGATCTTCTGCTGAAATTCCTTCCTTATATTTAGTGATTTGGTCCCTGAAAATCTCAACAGATTCGCCTGTGGTGTTTGTTCGCACACTGGACGAAGCTGTAAAAGTACCCGGAAGTTTACTTCCACTGAAATTGGTTCTCGCCCCATACGTGTATCCCTTTTCTTCTCGAAGAATAAGATTCACATTTCCAGAGAAAGAACCTCCTAATTTGTAGTTCATAACTTCCACTGGATAAAAATTGGCATCGGTTCTAGGCATTGAAACATAGCCAATATTGATAACCGACTGCTTGGCATTTGGAATATCTACAAAATACAACGAAGCTTTGTCTCGGCTACTCGCAATTGGGAACTCAGGAATGGTAACTTCCTTTGCTGGCCAGCGTTCTTCTAAAGATTTCAAATCATTTAGCACCGCGTTTTTGTCAATTTTACCAACAATTTGAAAAGTACTTACCGAAGGAGAAAAGTTCTTGTTATAATAATCCTTTAAATCTTGCATTGTAATAGCCTTAACCGATTCCACAGTACCCGAAGTTGGATAGCTGAAAATATGATCTTCGCCATACAAAATTTTGCTATAAACACGGTTTGCAACGGCATTCGGATTGGCATCAGAGCGTTCAATATCATTAATTGTTTTGGTTTTTAAGCGCGCCAATTCCTCTTCATCCCATCGGGGCTCCATAAGTATTTCGGTAACCAAATCCATTGTTTTTTGTAAATTGCGCGTCAAGGTATTTCCACGGATCACGATGGATTCTCTCGTGGTGTACATATTTATGCTGGCACCCAAAAGTTCGATTTCCTCTTCCAATTCCTCTGGGGTCTTGTTAGCAGTTCCTTCCATGAGGATATCACTCATCAAGTTCGCTACTCCGTTTTTCTGCATATCGTCCAATAAATGACCGCCTTCAATAACCAAACTAAAAGTAGCTACAGGAATTTCGTCTTGTTGTATTCCGGATACTTTCATACCATTTTTAAGGGTTTTTGTCCACATGTCAGGAATATTAAGAACTGGAGCATCGCCCGTAACAGGCGGAATGGAACGGTCAAAACTGGAAGGTGTTTTCACTATTTCTGCTTCAGCTTCTTTTACCTCAACTGCAACATTTTCCTTTATCTCCTCTTCTACTACATTTGCTTTTTCAGAATTTTCAGCAATCAGTTCCAGTTGTCCCTTGGGAACAAAACTCGTCATCACATAAGGCTTTCCTTTGATATATTTTTCATACACCCGCATTACATCTTCTTTGGTGACCTTCTTGATGTTTTCGATATCCTGAGTAATAAATCCAGGATCGCCAGTAAATACATTATAGCGAGCCAATTGGAAAGACTTGCCTAATACACTGCTAATGCCATTGTAAAATTGAGTTTCCAGTCCTGCCTTTATGCGTTCTATATCACGGTCAGTTGCGCCTTCCTTTTCAAAAAGTGTAAAGGCATCATTAATACCCGCTTCAATCGAATCAAGGTCAACACCATTGTTTGCGGTAATGGAGATTCTAAAATCCCCAGCAAGCTCGTTGGAGCTATTGTAGGCAGTAGTATTTGATGTGAGATCCTTTTCCTTGACCAATACTTTGTACAAAGGTGCCTTTTTCCCTTTGGAGAGAATTTCGCCCAAAACATCCAAAGCATAAGCGTCTTCGGTATATTGCTCCAATGTTGGCCAAACCATATTAAGTTGGGGCGCGGTAGCAAAATTGTCTTCGTGATATAATCTTTTTGTTTCCGATAAGGTTACAGGCATTGGCTTTAAAGGCTCAACTTCCTGACGGCGCTTTATTTCACCAAAATATTTTTCGATCATTTTCTTAGCTTCCGCGGTATCAAAATCGCCAGCCAAAACTAAAGTAGCGTTGTTGGGACCGTAAAAACGATCGTAGAATTCCTTGACATCTTCCACGGTGGCATTTTGCAAATCTTCCAATTCCCCAATTACCTGCCAGTTGTAAGGATGTCCTTCGGGATAAATATTTTTATCAATAACATAACGGGTATGACCGTAGGGATTGTTGTCCACGCGTTGGCGTTTTTCATTCTGCACCACCTCTTGTTGATTGGTAAATGCAGATTCGGTAACGGTATTGATTAGATAACCCATTCGATCGCTTTCCAGCCACATTACGGTTTCCATTGCATTATTTGGAACCACTTCATAATAAACAGTGCCATCCTTCCAAGTTCCGCCATTCAGGGTTCCACCTGCATCTTGGATGATTTTGAAGAATTGATCCTGTGGCACATTTTCCGATTCCTGAAAAAGCATGTGTTCAAACAAATGCGCAAAGCCGGTTCTGCCAGTAACCTCGCGATTAGAACCCACGCCGTATTGAATAGCTAGGGAAACAATGGGGTCACTTTTGTCTTGATGAAGAATGACTTCCAACCCATTGTCGAGTTGGTATTTTTCAAATTCTACGGAAAGTTTTGCGCTTTCATCAGTGGCTACAGCTTTGTTGTTTTTACAGGAAATAGTAATTAGTGCAATTACACCCATAGCCAAAATGTTGATTTTTAATGAAGTAGTAAACATAGTATGGAGGTTGATTTATTAAAAATTTTAAAGATACAAGAGGAAGTTCCTTATTTTCATAAAAATATGTTAAAACGACAATGTTTGCTTCGGTACAATTTTGCTCCTTTCGTCGCAAAATCACTCAGCAACATTTTATCGTTAAGATAAACTATAAGCCAACAACCAGTGAATATGATGAAAAATTTTCTTCCACCTTCAAAAAACCATCTTTCTTCGGTGAACAAGTTCAGTCAGCTTTTATCCAAACCATCCATCTCGGTCAAGGCTACGATATTGAATGGCTTCAGAAATATGATTGCCTGTAATATTTTCCGAAGCTTCCAAATCAGCAATGGTTCTTGCTACTTTTAAAATTCTATCATACGCTCTGGCGGAAAGATTTAAACGTTCCATTGCAGTTTTTAAAAGCTGGAGTGATGCTTCATCCAATTTACAAAACTGGCGGATCTGCTTCACTCCCATTTGGGCGTTGTAATGTATGTTCTCAAACATCAAAAAACGTTCGGACTGGATTTTTCTAGCATCAGCAACTCTTTTTCGGATAACGATACTCGACTCGCCACGGCGTTCCTCGCTTAACTTTTCAAAAGGCACGGGAGTTACCTCAATATGAATATCAATTCTATCCAGAAGAGGTCCAGAAATCTTGCTTAGATAGCGTTGCATTTCCGCAGGTGAAGACATTACGGGTGCATCAGGATCGTTGAAATAACCGCCGGGACTTGGGTTCATACTTGCCACCAACATAAAACTGGAGGGATAAGTTACGGTAAACTTGGCTCTGGAAATGGTAACTTCACGATCCTCTAAAGGTTGGCGCATCACTTCCAAAACGCCTCGCTTAAATTCTGGCAATTCATCCAAAAATAAAACTCCATTGTGAGCCAGAGAAATTTCGCCTGGTTGTGGGTATTGACCGCCACCAACAAGTGCGACGTCGCTAATTGTATGATGAGGACTTCGGAAAGGGCGTGAAGTCATTACACCTCCTTTTTCTATAGTGCGCCCAGCGACACTGTGAATTTTTGTGGTTTCCAAACTTTCCTGAAGCGTCATTGGCGGCAAAATACTCGGCAATCGTTTGGCGAGCATTGTTTTTCCAGACCCTGGAGGACCAATCAAAATAATATTATGGCCACCAGCGGCGGCGATTTCCATACAGCGTTTGATGGATTCTTGCCCTTTTACGTCTGCAAAATCGTGTTCAGGATGTTCTAGTTGTGCGTAAAACTCGGCTATAATATTCACTTCGGTTTTTTCGAGCGGAATATTTTCATTAAAGAAATCGATCACTTCTTTAATGTTCTCAATTCCGAAGACATCAATTCCTTCCACGATGGCGGCTTCCCGAGCATTTTGTTTCGGAAGTATGAAGCCTTTGAAGCCTTCTTCCTTTGCTTTTAGGGCAATGGGCAATGCGCCACGGATGGGTTGCATATTTCCATCCAAAGACAATTCGCCCATTATTATGTATTCGGAAAGTTGATTTTTCTCTTCAATTTGTTCAGTCGCCACAAGAATTCCCATCGCCAAGGTAAGGTCATACGCAGAGCCTTCCTTCCGAAGATCTGCAGGCGACATATTCAAGATCAATTTTTTTCCAGGAATTTTAAACCCATTATTTTGAAGCGCTGCAGCAATCCTAAAATTGCTTTCGCGAATGGCATTGTCAGGCAGTCCGACCAAATGATAGCCTACACCTTTATCGACGTTAACTTCAACAGTGATAGTTGTGGCCTCAACTCCAAAAACAGCACTTCCATAGACTTTTGTGAGCATAGAATGATATTTAATTTAACCTGGGGAGATTGGAGCAAGTAAGGTAGTATTTTTTTTGACGGATGTCAACTTTCAAAAAAAAGTGTTTTTTAAAACCTTCACAGAACACATCTGTCCAGTAAAACCAAGAATTTCCTCAACAACACTTAACCTTAGATCTCAAACGAGAACGTTTTTTTTGTAATGCTGAATGAGTCCATCAATTGGTCGCTGCACAATATTTCCAAGTTTTAAATTATTATCCTTAAAACAATCTTTTATCACTTCTTTAGAAAAATGAGCGATGGAACCAACAAAATGGATTGGAACCTGATGTGCATTTTCAAAACTAAGAATCCGACAGTTAATAAAATTCGAAATACCCTCCTTTATCAGGTTGTAAAAATATGGGTTTAATTGTTTCTGAGAGAAAATGAATTGTGCAAAAGAAGCCAAATATGCATTGGGATTAGTCTTTTTATATAAGTTCATTTTAATGGAATCTGCTTCAACATCGTATTTTTTTGAAAATTCTGAAGCAATTTCTTTCGGCATATTACCGTAATAAAAATCACGGATTAATCGTTTTCCGTAATAATTACCACTCGCTTCATCCATTAAAATATATCCCAAAGCGGGAATAGGAGCGTGAATTTCTTCGCCATCAAAATAACAACTATTACTTCCTGTTCCTATTATACAGACAATTCCAGGTTCGGTGGTCACAGAGAATACCGCTGCAGCTAAATCTTCGGAAACATTCACTTTCGCATTGGGAAATAAATCAACCAATACATTCTTCAGTATATTTCTAGGTGATAATGTACCGCAACCTGCTCCGTAAAAATCTAAGAACTTCACCTCCGCAAAAACCTTTCGCAAAGAATCATTTTTAGAAATTCGCAAAGCCAGTTCTTCTTTTGGAACTAATGTAGGATTCATTCCCAAGGTGTTGGTTTTGAAAACAACTTCACCCAAATTGTTTAATAATACCCAATCGCATTTTGTGGAACCCCCATCAGTTATTAATGTCATACTTATAAAGTTGAAAAGTAGGCGGCTAGATCAACCAATTTTGCTGAATAGCCATATTCATTATCGTACCAGCCCACTAACTTAAAGAAATTCTCGTTAAGTCCAATGCCGGCGTTGGCATCGAAGGTACAAATATGTGGATCGGAAATAAAATCTTGTGAAACTACTGCATCCTCCGTGTAATTAACAATTCCCTTATATTCGTTTTCAGATGCCTTTTTAAAAAGAGCTTTTATTTCTTCATAAGTAGTCGCTTTTTCAGTGCGAAGGGTTAAATCAACCACCGAAATATTTGCGACGGGAACTCTAAACGCCATTCCGGTCAACTTTCCTTTAAGTTCTGGAATCACTTTTGTAACAGCAACGGCAGCCCCAGTTGTCGTGGGGATTATGTTGTTCATCGCGCTTCTTCCCAATCGGTAATTTTTTCTTGAAGGCTGGTCCACCGTAAACTGAGACGCTGTTACCGAATGTACTGTTGTCATCAGAGCTTCCACAATACCATATTCATCATTCATTATTTTCGCCATTGGCGCTAGGCAGTTTGTGGTACAAGAAGATGCGGAAATAATCGTGTCGGTAGATTTTATCGTTTTATGATTCACTCCCATCACAAACATCGGAGCTGTTTTTGAAGGAGTTGAAAGCACTACCTTTTTTGCTCCAGCCTTCAAATGAGCCGATGCCGAATCAACGTCCTTAAAAATTCCGGTACAATCAATAATCATACTTGCTCCTACTTTATCCCATTGTAATACTTCAGGATCCTTCTGAGAGGTAACTCTAATTTTTTTACCATCTACCATTAAATGACCGTCCTTTACCTCAACATTTCCAGGGTATTTTCCGTGAACGGAGTCATATTGTAATAAATATGCGAGATGCTCAACTTCTAAAAGATCGTTGACCGCTACTATCTCCATATCATTTCGTTGTGCTGCTATTCTAAAGGCTAAGCGCCCGATACGGCCAAAGCCATTAATTCCTACTTTTATCATTATATTATTTTGTTTTTACGTTTTGTTTATATTTCACTACTTACCAGGAGAATGTTACGAGGCAAGCAATATTTTTGTTTAGGGAGGCCAATTAGATTGAAATTATATCGGCCACACGAATCAATTCCTGATCGATTGTGTTTTTCCCTTTTACTGTTTTGGAGAAGGGAACCGAAGTTACAACATTATGAACAATACCCATCATTACGTCGCCTTCCCCGCGTAAAAGTGCGTCAATGGCACCCACGCCCAAGCGACTGGCTAAAACGCGATCGTAACAACTAGGTGGGCCGCCGCGTTGTATGTGTCCAAGAACTGTGACTCGAACTTCGTATTCCTTTAGATTCGTTTCAATAAAGCTCGCCAATTCAAAGATATTTTTTCCTATTTGATCTCCTTCGGACACGATAACAATACTGGACGTTTTTCCTGATTTTTTACTTCGGTTAAGAGATTCTAATAAATGCTCTCTTCCTCTATTTTGCTCGGGAATCAATATTTCCTCAGCCCCTGCGCCAATTCCAGCGTTCAAAGCGATATCACCGGCGTCACGACCCATAACTTCTACCAAGAAAAGTCGATTATGTGAGTTTGCCGTATCACGAATTTTATCTATAGCCTCCACCACCGTATTCAATGCTGTATCGTAACCAATCGTGAAATCGGTTCCATTGATGTCATTGTCGATAGTGGCGGGAATACCGACAATAGGGAAGTCAAATTCCTTACCAAAAAGAGAGGCTCCGAAAAATGATCCATCACCTCCAATAACTACAAGGGCATCTATCTTTTCTTTCTTCAGATTTTCTAGTGCTTGTAAACGCCCCTCTTCCGTTCTAAATTCTCCACACCGAGCAGACTTCAAAAAAGTTCCCCCTCGATTGACAAGGTTTTTTACCGACCTAGCGTCCAAATCCTTAAAGTCCGCTTCAATTAGCCCTGCAAATCCTCGATAAATACCAATGCACTTTATTCTATTATAAGCGCAAGCGCGCACTACCGCCCTGATAGCAGCATTCATTCCAGGAGCATCACCGCCACTGGTTAGCACCGCAATCGTTTGAATTTTCTCCATTATTCAAAATTACTAGAAATTCATAGTCCAAAAAATGATATTCATCAACTAAAAAATAAGTGTATGTACGTATAGTACAAATAAAGTTAATATATTAAATTTGTTCCATAGAATTAGTGGATTGATGCACTAAAGATTATTTTTTGTGGGGATAAAAAATCATCTTGGTACATTACAAAGTTTACTAAGTTAGGTTTGTTAAGGAATCCCAGTCTTTATGGCTGGGATTCTTTTTTTTATGTTTCGTTTTGTATTTCATTAGGAATGTTTCAGTATTTGTTCCACGAGTCAATCTTTGGAATAAGTTATCTTCAGAATTTTTTTCGTATTTTCAGTTACCCTGAAGCGATTATCCATACGAAGACCAATTACCCAAACAATTTCTTCATCGCTCAATAACAACCAGGTTTTACCCTTTTGGATTAAGGATATTTTTTCATCTTTAAAGAATTTACTCAATTTTTTGTTCCCTTCAAAACCAAAGGGTTGAAAACCATCTCCTTCTTTCCATTTTCGGATTTTCAAGGGAAAATGTAGCTTTTCAGAATCCAAATAAATTACTTCCTTTTCTGGTTTTCCAATCGACTTAATTGGTTCTATTTTTAATTTAATTGGGGCATCAATTCCTGCTTCCGAGACGAAAAACTCTTCCTCTTTTCTATCAAAATCTATTAAAGTCAATAAGAGTTCGTTGCGGTTTTTTAAAAGTCGATGTGTTTTTGAAAAAAGTTGCTTCCCCGTTTGGGCATCTAGAAGTGCTGAAACATCATTCCATTCTGTGAAACCAAATTCATGCAGAAGTTCATATAGCAAAGCTTCCGTATTGGGAAGCCCCTTAAGTTTTTGGATATCAATTCTATAAAAATCTATATCTTCTACAACTACCAACTCAAAAATCAACGCCAAATAATCTTCAATTAAACTCCTTGAAGACTGAAGATTTCTTTGAGTTCTTTTGAAATTTTTCAAAAGAGAATCGTTGGTCTGCTTGAATAAGGGTAGAACTTCCAATCGGAGTTTATTCCTTAGATAATCAGCTTTTTGATTGCTGCTGTCCTCCCGCCATTTCAATTTAGCCTTTTCGGCATAATCCACTATTTCATCACGCGAAAAGGAGAGCATTGGTCTGATCGTGTTTCCGTTTTTTGATGGTATTCCAGTTAACCCGCTAATCCCGGTTCCGCGAGAGAGGTTTATAAAAAAAGTTTCCAAATCGTCATCCAAATGATGGGCGGTTAGTAAATAATCGTACTTGAAGTTTTTTAGAATTACATCAAACCAGTCGTATCGCAAGGTCCTAGCGGCCATTTGGGTAGAAATTCCATTCTTTTTAGCAAATTCCTTTGTTTCAAAAGTTTCTGCGAAAATGGGAATTTGCATGTTTCTAGCTAGGCCAACTACAAACATTTCATCGCCATCACTCTCCTTGCTGCGAAGGGAAAAATTGCAATGGGCAAGAGCCATTTCAAAATTTAGTTCCTTCATCAAATGCGCCAAAACAACACTATCCACTCCTCCACTACAAGCGATGAGTAGTTTTTTTCCATTTAAAAATGAAAAATCCTGATCAATTTTATTTTTGAATTTTTTAAGCAAATTAAAATTTTTAAAAAGAGCCAATATTATTCCCTTCTTCTTTCGATTAGTGGATATGCTCAAGATACGCTTTTATCAAAGATAGATTCCATTAGTTGTCAAACAATAAAAAAACTTACTATCTAGATCCTTCTAATACTTGCCGCATAGCTTTAGCCTTAAGCATACATTCTTCATATTCCTTTTCGGGAACGGAGTTTATGGTAATTGCACCTCCTACCGAAAAACTTATATAATTTTTGGATGAATTATATAAAATACTTCGAATAACAACGTTGAAATCAAAATCGTCATTCGGAGAAAAATAGCCAATGGCTCCGCTGTATAGTCCTCGTTTGGCATCTTCAACTTCTTCGATAATTTTCATAGCTGAAACTTTTGGCGCTCCAGTCATACTGCCCATCGGGAAGGTGTTTCGCAAAATTTCGACACTGGGAAAATTTGGAGAAACTTCACAGGAAATTGTGGAAATCAGCTGGTGCACTTGTTCAAAACTATAAACGCCGCAAAGTTCTTCCACCGTTACGCTTCCCTTTTCTGCGATTCTGGAAAGATCATTGCGCACTAAATCGGTAATCATAATATTTTCACTGCGTTCCTTTGGATCGTTTTGCAATTGCTTCGCCAATAAAACATCCTCCTCTTTGTTATTGGATCTTTTGGCGGTTCCCTTGATTGGTTGCGAGATTACACGAGTTCCCTTTCGGTTAATATATCTTTCTGGGGAAGCGGAAAGAGCAAAAAATTCATTCAACCTTAAAAAGGCTGAAAATGGAGGCTTTGAAATTTTGTTGAGATGATGAAATGTTGAAAACGGATCAATTGTAGTAGCTTCAGAATAAAACTCCTGACAAAGATTAACTTCATAAATATCGCCCTTTTTTATATGTTCAAGTACCTTATTTGCTTTTTGGATGTAACTCTCATTTGAGGTACGACTTTGGATTTTTAACTCATTCGGTTGTAGCTTATTTTCTTCGGAAGTTCTTGTGAGTATAGATTTCCAATCAGTTTCCAACTCATCTGCTACCATATTCAAATACTGAATCTCCACCTGATCTTCATAAAACAGAAAAACTTTTTTAGGTTGAAAGAAATACAAATCTGGGAAATCAAGACCATCACTATTGAGTGACTGCAGATTTTCTACATCATTTTTAAGATCGTAAGTTAGGTAGCCAAAAACCCAATCCTTAGTAGTTGTTTGATATTCCCTCAGTTTATCGAAACCATTGGATGCGTCTGTTCTCAAGGCGGTAAAAGCATCGACAGCTAGGACCGCGCGAAACCCTTGTTCTTTAAGTGGATAATCATTTCCGTCCAGCCATACTATTTCTTCATATTGTTGTGCCCATTTCAGAATTTTAGGCTTCAACTTTTTGAGATTGGACAGTAAATATTTCCTTATAGTGCGCATTATTGATTTGTTTGGAAAGGCATAGCCTTTCGTAGGGAAGAATTATTTGAAACCTCAAATTTATTGAAACGCGAGGATTAAAAAAACCCGTATCAAATAATTCGATACGGGCTTTAAAAATTAAGTTTAGAATCCGCTATTGCTTTACAATGCTTTTTACAATACTCGAATAGTCAGTATCAATTTTTATGAAATACATTCCTGCGGCTAAGTTTTCCATTGAAATTGAAGTTTCATTGCTCACTTCAGAAATATCTATAATTCTAATGAGTCTTCCATTTACGTCGGTAATTCTTGCATTTTTTATTTTAGTTGAAGTCAAATTTTTCAACACAACCATTCCACTTGTTGGGTTTGGATAAAGGAGTATATTGTTATAAAATTCATTTTCTGTAATCCCTAAGGCATCATCGACAATAAGAGTGAAAGAACAAGAAGCTCTATTGCCTGCGGAGTCAATTGCCATAAGTCTAATTCTGTGTTCCCCCACGCCAACTTGAGTACCTACAACTGGAAATTGAGCTATCATAACGTTTGAACAGTTGTCTGTGGCCGTAGCCTCTCCGGTAAAGTCTGGAATGGTGTACTGGGCACCGGTATTTACTGAAACGGTTCTATCTGCTGGACAAATAATTACTGGAGGTTGGTTCTCGGCAGAAACCTCAGCCTCAGTACGAAATGCAAGGCAACCGGCAGGACCAATATTTATATCCGAATTTGGAACTCCAAAATCTGAAGGCTCACAGATTCCGGTCCAATCTGCAGCGGAATTAGTGTCGCCATGTCTTCTAAATGAATTGGCACCACAATCCATGACAAGAGTCGCTCCAACGCCTGTCCAGTCAAGGTCAGCAGCTGTTATATTAAACCCATCGATATCCACATTAAATAAAGCTATTTGGGCTGCACTATAATTCCAGAAAACGGAATCGACAACATTTCCAGATGGGTCTATTATTACGATCCATCCCGCGTCTGAATAATCCCACCAAATATTGTTTCCCCAATATGTACCGCTACCAGCATCGCTATAATCGACAACAGAGTTCGCACCCATATTTCCAAGGGTATTCACAATCGTGTTCATGTAATTTATTCCAAAATAAGGAATGTCACTTATTGCTACCTTATATCCCGTATAATCTGTAGCAATTCCAACATTTTGAATTTCAAACTTATCTGGTGCACCCAAGGTCATTTCTGAAATTACGAGAGTTGAAAGAGGTCCAGGAGGGGCTTCTTGTGCATATACACTTGAAGAGTTCGTAGGAGTATAAGTATATGAATTTCCCTCAAAAAGAAAATTACCCCCTCTGCTCGCGTCATACCATCTTATTACATTAGAAGGGTCGTTCGGGGTAGCAGTAACCGTAATGGAATCCCCCATACAGAAATCGGTTGCTCCCGTAGTAACTGGTCCGTCGGGAGCGGGTAAAACTTCAATAGTATCAGAAGCAGCGGATGCAAGGGAACAGGGGCCTGTGGGTACGCTATAGGTAATAGTTTTAATCCCAACGCCTGCCACAAATGGATTGAAAGAGAAACTTGAGCCATTCCCATCGTCAGTTACGCCTGGGCCACTATAGATTCCGCCATAAGGACTGCCGCCAGTAAGATTACTAAGGATATCTGAGGAAGCACATACTTCTTCAGGAACATTCAAAGCAGCTAATTGGGAAGGCATATCAAATGCTTGAACCCCATCGTTTACACTATTTGATGAGCCTTGGCTGGCGCTCGCTCCTAAGCCTCTTTTGGCAAAGGCTGTCCAAATAACACATTGGTTCGCCCCACCATAAATAACTTGATCCGCGACAAGAATTGCATCACGTCCATCCACAAATCCAGGACCGCAAGGCTGAATTTTCAGCCCTTCAGTTACCAGTGCTAAAGCTTGTGTATTTCCTTTATCAACATTTACATTCCCTGTAAAATTATAAGGGTTTGCATCAAACCCATGTTCATCAATTAATCCCCAAGTCATTTCCCACAACATTTCGGCCCAAACTGAACCAACGCCATGAGGAACTGGTGCTGTTTTGACGAAATCATACGTTTGTGGGTTTACCGACATATCGGTGCTGTATGGATAATCGCGCAGTCCGCCTCCATTGATTCCTTGTCCAAAAAGATAAGTTCCAATCGTTCTTGCATCGGCTCCTTGATCTCCTGGATTCATTGTTAGAATAACTCCGAAAAAGTCACTCCAGCCCTCGCCCATTTGTTCATTATTCTGCAAACATCCCGCGGAAGCAGGTCCCCCAGTAAGTCTGTTGGAGATTCCGTGACCGTACTCGTGCATAATCACATTGGTATCGAAATCACCATCTTTACTTCCACAAATATACATTTGCATTGTAGGGTTTTGTCCATCGGGTCCTGTTCCAAAATTTGCATTACAGGTACCAGAGTTATCTTGAGCCTCGGCATTAACGTAATCAGAACCCAGTCCACCTTTACCGTAATTGTTTTCTTGGAAATTACCGCTCACTTCATCAAAACCAAACTGATACATGATATCGTGGAAAACATTGTTTATATAAAACAGATTCGTAATTGCTGCGTCCTCATACTGGTTTGAAGTAGTATAGGTTTGACTAAACGGAAATCCTGTAAAATCCAAATTGGCCCCTCCGTTGGGTTGATACCCTTCATTGTCTCCATCTTCGTAAGCATTAACGTTGTTTCCACGGGTTACTGTGTATTCCGCACCAGCAACGCCATTGGTATCGTGCCAGCCATAAGGTGAGGCTATAGGATTGGCGGATGCAGTTTCAATGGTTCGGGCACCATAATAAGGGCTTTCGAACGGAAGCGCAAAAACCTCATAACATTCGGTGCAATCTGCACGACTGGCATTCTGAATTTCTTGGTAGTTCGGAATGTCGTATAAATTTGCATTGTAATCTAGCACCTTCACATCGTTACTATGATCATGGTTCAGACTGCAACTTACCATCCAATTAGCACGGTTCACCATTGCACCTGTTGTAGCATCAATTCGCAGACTCCACCAATTTGCTTCGCCAACAGATTCTATAGATAAATCCCAGGCGAGCACCAATTGATCGTCCTGTGTTAGAGTGTATGTCAATTTAGCCGGAATGGATCTTTTTGAGATACCTCCATTGCTAAGTAGAGTTTCAGACGAAGCTCCGCGAGCTTGTGTTAAAACCTGTAGAGGTTCGGAAATTCGATAATTCAACTGCGCTGCTGCTGCTTGAACTGCTTGGGTTGCCGATAGTGCTGGGGTATTGGCTCCAGAAATTTTACCAGCTGTATTCTTAATAAATTTAATGTTATGAGAAATTACCTTTCCATCTGGTAATATATGGATTCCAGAATCGGTACCATATATTTCAAGCTCATTTAGCGTCTGTTTAAAATACACGTGCTGAATTCCACTGGTGCGGCTCACGCTTTCAGCCGAAATCTGCCATTGAACATCTTTCAGCGTAAGCTGTTTTTGTTCAACCATATTATTAATTTGTTGTGTAATTGTCCCAGAAAAGTTCTGTGCGACCAAAGGAGCAGAAATAATGCAAATCCAAATTAGAACAGCATATTGCGTAATTTTTTTCATTTACTGAATGTTTAAGATGGGATGAAGTTGAGTGAATTTCATTTCTGTAAATCTATAAAAAATATTTTTCTTGCACCGATTTATTTCAATTCATTAAGATTTAACTGCATTTTAATGAACTTATTCAATCAAATAATCAACACCTATCACAAGTTTTAAAATTTTATCTATTTTTAAATTCTAAAACAAAACGATGCCTTCGTCCCAACCTCAACCTGTAAAAACTTCTGAAAACACTAGAAAAACTGGGCGCAATTTAACTTCAATAATAGGTTGGATTGTCGGTATTCTCGTTATAGGCGGAATTATTTGGATGCTAACACAAGACGATGAAGTTAGTGAATTTGAAATTGCTCCAATTCAAAATACAATTCAGGAAAGTGAAGAGCTAGAAACGGAAAACCAGTTGGAAGAAAACAGTACGCTGATGGATATTTTGCAATCAAGAGATTTTAAAGTCCATAACTTGATGGGAAATCAGGCGGTGGCACCACATGCCTATGCAAAAGTGTTTGTAAACAAAAAGGAAAAATTGGCGTTTGTTGACATAAAAGGTCTTCCCAAGCTTCCATCGGGTAAAAATTATCAATTTTGGTCCTTACAAATGGAACCTTTTAATGCAACCAATATTGGGGTGATTGATGAAAACAGTCATGTTGAAATTGGATTGTCTAAATTTGAAAACTTCCCCGAACCTCAGACGCTATGTATAACTTTAGAAGATGAGGGAGGCAGCGAGACCCCTACCATGTCCCAAATTTATGTTATGGATGCAATTCACAGTAATTAAAAATCTTAATAGCAATGAATTTACTAGAAAATAAAAGAACTAAAATTTTGAAATTCAACCACAAGTTTTTAAAAATAAATTTCAATTTATTAATTCTTGACAATTCGTTTAATGAGACTGGTATTTTCTAGATTAACAGTAATAAAATACATTCCTTGGGCCATATTAACCAATGATATATTGGTTTCTATTCCAGCATTATTGACGTGAATAGTCTTAATAATTCTTCCTCTTACATCGGTAATCACGACATTTTTCAATTTCTCCGCGGTTCCATTATTTAAAACAACATTCCCAATTGTCGGATTTGGATACAGAAAGATGTTTCTATAGAAGTTATCATCCACACTTATAATGAAGGTACAATCTTCAGCATTGGCAACTTTTAGCGTCACGGTTGTGTTCCCGATTCCAACAAGACTACCTGCAATTGGGGATTGAGTTATCATCGGTTCAGGATTACAAATATCGGTAACTGTGGTTTCCATTCTAAAGTCGGGGATTCTGTATTGCTTTCCGGGCAGAATGGAAATTGTTCTGTCTTCTGGACATGCGATCACTGCCTCTTGAATTTCAGCTATTACTTCGGCACTAGTTCGTTCACTTGCGCATGCTACCGGCAGAACTGCAATATCGGAGTTTGGCACTCCAAAATCAGCAGTTTTGCAAATTCCAGACCAATCCAAAGCTAAATTTAAATCGCCTTGTCTCCTAAAAGAATCATTGCCACAACTTTCAGTGAACTTGGTGCCAGTTCCCTTCCAGTCCAAATCATCTGCTGTAATATTAAAATCATCAATTGTAATATTAAATTCGGAAATCTGATTTTCATTAAAATTCCAAAATACTGAGTCTACAACATTTCCCAATGGATCTATTATTACAATCCAGCCAGGTCTATCTGAAGTCCAATAAATTGTACTTCCCCAATTTCCGGTATTCCTATCATCACTAAAATCCATAACAGAATTTACTTCCATATTGCCTAAGGTTTTTATAATTGGGGCAACGGAATTTATCCGTTCATAAGGAAGGTAACTTATTGCAATTTTATATCCAGAATAATCTGCGGCGGGTCCAATATTTTGAATTTCGAATTGTCGTGGAAGGTCCAAACTTATTTCAGAAACCACCAATTTGGAGACGGGCCCTGAAGCACTTTCTTGTGCATATAGCGTTTGTGTTTCCTGAGGAATAAAGGTATATGCTGCTCCTTCAAAAAGAAAATTTCCTCCTTCAGATGAATCAAACCACCGAATTATATTCGCTGGATCATTTAAGGAAGCAGTTACTGTCACGGAGTCTCCTGGACAAAAGATTATTCCTCCGGCTGTAAGTGGATTTGGAGGAATCGCCAAAACCTCGATGACATCTATAGCGCTTGAACCCTCAGCACAACGTCCAGAAGGTGTTTCGTAGGTAATTGTCTTTGTTCCTACTCCTGCCGAAGCGGGGTCAAAGGTAAATGTCAGGCCATTGCCGTCATCTAAAACACCGGGTCCACTATAAATTCCTCCAACAGGCTTTCCTCCAGATAATCCATTTATAATATTCGTAGATACACAAATTTGTTCCAAAGTTGAGAAGGTGGCCGTCTGAAAAGGAGTATCAAATGCTTGAATGCCATCATTAACATTGTTGGAAGAGCCTTGATCAGAACTGTATCCCAGACCACGTTTTGCAAAAGCATTCCATATAATACATTCATTTGCCCCACCGTAAATAGCTTGGTCAGCAGCTAAGATTGCGTCCCTTCCATCAATAAAACCTGGGTTGCACGGTTGAAGTTTTAATCCCTCGATCACAATTGCCAAAGCTTGGGTATTTCCCTTATCCATTGTGACGTCTCCTGTAAAATTATAAGGGTTTGGATCATAACCATATTCATCAATCAATCCCCAAGTAACCTCCCACAACATTTGAGCCCAAACGGAACCAACTCCGTGTGGAATTGCTGCTGTTTTAATAAAATCGTAGGTTTGGGGGTTGATAGACATATCTGTACTATAAGGATAATCTCGGACCCCATTACCTCCTGTTCCTTGCCCAACCAAGTAGGTTGCCACTGTGCGGGGATTCATACCTGTATCTTCTGGTGTTATGGTAAGAAGAACTCCAAAAAAGTCACTCCAACCTTCTCCCATTTGTTCATCATTATATAAGCAATCAGAGTTTGCGCCTCCTCCCGTAAGCCTAACGGAGATCCCGTGACCATATTCATGAAGGATTACCAAATTATCATAAGCACTATCTTTATCCTCACAAATGTACATGTTCAACCCTGGATTCTGACCATCTGGAGGGGCACCGAAACTAGCATTACAAGTCATATAATCAGATTGGACTTCTGCTATTACATAATCCTGTTCCAAGCCTCCTTTACCATAATTGTTTTCTTGAAAATTCCCGCTTACTTCATCAAAACCAAACTGGTACATTATATCATGTATCACGTTGCACATAGAGAATACGTTGGTTATTGCAGCGTCTTCATATCTATTCGCTTCTGTATATATTTGGCTAAAGGGATATCCTGTAAAGTTTAAGTTGACACCACCATCGGGCTGATAAAAAGAATTTTCCTTAAGAATGTAGGAATCTACATTATTGCCTCGAGTTACTGTATATTCCGCACCTTCAGCTCCATTCGTATCGTGCCATCCATAGGGAGAGGCAAGGGGATTTGCTGGATTTATCTCAATACTGCGATCACCATAATAGGGACTCTCCACAGGAAGCGCAAAAACTTCATAACATCCATAGCACGCGGTTGTTGTGGCAGTTTCCAATTTCTCATAATTGGGAATATTAAATAAATTGGCGTTGTAATCCCATTTCTTTTTATCGGTATGATTATGATTCAAGTTACAGTTGGACACCCAATTGGATTTATTTATAATTTTTCCTGTTGTGGCATTAATCCGCAAACTCCACCAATCGGTATTACTGATGCTGTGTATGGAGAGATCCCAAGTGAGTACCAATTTCCCCTCTTCAGTAACGGCGTACATTAGCTCTGCAGGAATGGCTCTTTTTGAAATCCCGCCGGCGCTGATAAGCGTTTGATTATGTACTCCTCGAGATTGGGTTAAAACCTCCAAAGGTTTTGAAATTGTATACTGCAATTCTAGTGCTGCAGCATTTACTGCTTGGACTGCGGATAGCGTAGGATTTGTATATCCAGATAACTTACCAGACGCATTTTTAATAAACCTATTTTCCTCAGAAATGATCTTTCCATTCGGCAAAAAATGGATTCCCGATTCGGTCCCATATATTTCAAGACCATTCAGTTGCTGTCTATAATATTGGTGATGGACTCCGCTTGTAGAGCTAATATGCTCACTAGTCATTTTCCATTGTATATCCTCTGGCATCAATTGGTTTTGCTCAACCAAGTGATTTAATTGTCGGTTAATCTGATAAAAAGAGTCTTGGGCGACTACAGTGAAAGAAACCACAAATGCCAAAAACAAGATCGAGAAGTTGGTTTTTCTATTCATGCCACAAAGTGCTAAGATTCTAATTATGCCTTACTCAGCAATTATAAACTTAACTAAAAATTAGTGTTTTAACAATTTTATTTAAAATGGGAAGATTTTTCAGAATTATGAACGATGAAAGCTCCATCCAACTTGGAGGACGGGTTCCATGTCTCATGAAAACCCCATTCACGGTTGCGGGCACAATTCTTTGCATAAAAAAAGCTTCCGACCAAGTGATGGAAGCCTTTTATTGACAAGAAAAAATTTGCTTAGGTGTGATTAATACGTTTTATCACTTTTAAAATTCGGGTGCTAAATACGGAAATGTGTTAAGGAACGGGACGTCGTTACTAGGAACTCCGTCGCTGACCAACAAAGGATCGTCGTTATTCTTAGTGCCATCAGGACCACCAAATATCCATAGTAAGTTTGCATCCATAACATCCTCACCTAAAGCACGGCCAGTCATAATTGTTGTACCGTTATAATAGGCAGTAGGTCCGTTTTCGGCTACCCACAACACGTCTTTGGAGAAAATAGCGGCCATTGCCTGCGCATTCAGTCCTAGCACATTTGTTGTATAGTTGGTATCCAAAACTTTAATTCTATCTTCAAAAATTTGTTGGAATTTACTCTGCATTTTATAGGGCACAGTATGGTTCAAACTATCGCGAAAACCTTGAATATTGAACAAAATATTTACTGCAGGCCGACCCATTTGATCCTCCTGTCTGTATGTACCTGCAAATTCCAATGCTTCTGAACAAGGCTCACATTCACTACCGCCGCAGTCAATACCAGTTTCATCTCCATTTTGGATTCCATCGGTGCATCTTTCCTGATAAATGGGTGTGCCAAATTTATCCTCATCATAACAACGAACAAAAAGGACCGCTAAACTGATTAATGCTAAGACGTTAAAGTATTTTAAATTTTTCATAATGTTCTTATAGAATATTATTTGATTTTTCTCTTGGTTTCTACCCACATATTATAAGTAGGCGTCGATGGCGAAAATGGATTTACATTTGCTACTGGAGTTCCCAGCATCGCTTTTGGAAGTTCCACCACTATTGAAAGCACATTGGCACCCGCATAGGTATCGGCCCCTGGATCTGCAAAACCGCTACGGGCATTTCCATCCAAATAACTTTCAAATTTTACTCGGTCAAAGAAGAATGGATCTTCTCGTGTACCTGCAAAAAACTTCATCCCGTCCTCTTCGGTAATATTTAAAGTATCCTTGGTCGAAATTTTTACCTTGTGCATTATCTCGGTATTAATAGTGCTTTCCAGGCCAGTTTCCGAAGTTTGAAATGGGCCGAAAAAGAACATACTGTCTCTTCTTTTTATGGCTTGAATGAGAACGTCTTCTTTTAAATCATTGTTGAGGTCTATATTGAACTCCATCAAAACATCTTCATCAAATTCCGCTTGCTCTGTGGGGGAACCTGCTGGTATTAATCCTTGCACGTTCATCACTAGGACCAAGTTGTCAGGATTGGGTGCTTGAAAGGCATAAAAATCGGCAATGTCTGCTGAAGTTCCAGCGAGAGAAGGCGCGTCATTATGATCCCCACTCATCAATATAATGGCAAGGAAAACAAGCCCTACGGAACTTATTCTGGCAAATAACTTAGATTTAATCATTGTTGGTTTTTATTAATTATTTTTGCTGAAAATATTTGTGTTTAAATGTACGGATATGATTTAAAAAGACGCACTTCTAACCAAAAACTTAGCTTCATTGCGGTAAAAATAATCATTCTAAAAGATATGAACCCCTCGGCACCTGACTGGATATTAAAATTTTTCAATCTTTTTGATAGAAAGGAGCTTGTCGGTCGTTTTGAAAATGATAAAGAATTCTACAAAGCCTTAAAAAAGACCGGTTTTATTTATGGAATTTCCATTTCATTTTTACCAAAAAGAAGCAACGACAAGTTAAAATTGACAAAGGAGGAGTTTACCAAAGTCAATCTATTCCATGGGCTCGTTTATCAGTTTCTAAAAGTACATCCAGAGGCAACAGACCAAGAGGCAATCCAAAGTATTCTTGAGTTTTATAGAGAATTGGAAAAAAGAAAAACTGGTTTTTTCCACAAGTTCTCTCTTTCACACCGTCCCTCACAAAGTTTGGAAAATATTCTTTCTGCCCGGTTGCAGGAGGCAAATGCACTTCTAAAGAAAAAATCGCTTTCCTTATTGACTTATGCGCTTCTATTTTTAGATGTTTTGGCTTATAAACATTGGCTCCGAGAACCTAAGACCATTAAAGATGTTTACCAGCAATTGGAAGAAGGAGTGCTAAATTATTGCTTTTTCTCTTTAAAGTCAAAACAGAAAAAATCTAAATATGACAAACTTTTGATAGAGCTCTATGAGTCGTCAAGTGGTTATGTTCTGGATGAAAACGCAGATGGGAGTGCCGAATTTCTTAAAAATATGCATCATCTGAATCAAGCGGATACACTTGAAAAAAAATACATCCTCGACATGTGCTGCCTTACTATATGGGAGGATTTTAAAATGGATGAAACTGAATATCGGTATTTACTTCAAATTCTCGATATCCTAGAACTTTCAGAAAAAGAGCTTGACGAAAGCCTTTCGGAATTAAGTAGTTTCTCAGAAAATTATACCGATAAAATTGTACTGTTCGATTACACCAGTCCAATAAAGCAATTTTATAAACAATCCTCATCCACGGTAAAGTTGCTGATTATTCGCAACAAGGACCGATTAGTTCGGGAGCTGGAAGAGAGTGGAGAATTGGTAGTGCTTTTGGGTCAATCTACCATTCGTGATCTTTCGGCGGATGAGAAAGCAAAAGTAAAGGACCAATTACTGGATATCTGCAAAACTATTCCGAGCCTTACGATTTTTTTGTTGCCTGGAGGCAGTGTGCTCATGCCGCTATTAGTAAAATTTATTCCAAAATTATTGCCCTCCGCTTTTCAGGAAAACAGAATTAGTCCCCCGAAGAAATAGGTTGGGAATGGGGTTCAATTCTTCATCAACCCTAAAGAGAGCAAGAATCGTCATTCGATTTGAGTTTCAGCTTCGATTTGGATTTAGATTTCCCTTATTCCAGCCACATTTTAAAATCCCTTACTCGTTCTCTCGCAACAATTACCTCATCCTGCTTGTAACTGTTCATTTTCAGTTGTAATCGGGAATTGGTATAGGAGATAATATCCTTAATAGCATTGATGTTAATGAAAAATTTTCTACTAATTCTAAAAAAGAATTCTGGAGAAAGTTCTGATTCCAATTGTTCCAAAGTAGTTTCTAACAAATAGTCACGACCGTCAACGGTGTGGGCATAAGTGCCTTTATTTTCAGAATAGAAACACTCAATTTCATCTACTGGAATCATTTTAATATGCTGCCCAATTTTCGTTGTGAAGCGTTTTTTATATTCTTGTTCTAAAGGGTTTGCCAGTAACTTTTTTATATCCTCAAAATTGAACTGTACATTTTGGGAAGTAGGCCTAAAGGCCTTGTATTTTTCCACAGCTATTTGAAGTTCATCTTGATCGATGGGTTTTAGTAAATAATCGATACTGTTTAATTTAAATGCTTGAAGCGCATACTCATCAAATGCAGTAGTAAAGATGATGGCACTTTTTATTTGAACCACATCAAAAATCTCGAAGGAAAGACCATCACTCAATTGAATATCAAGAAATATTAAGTCGGGATGCGGATTATTTTGGAACCACGCTATAGCTTCACTAACACTGTGTAACATTTGATTTACGCCCACATCTTGCTTTTCAAGCATTCGCTTTAAATAGCGGGCAGAGGGTTTTTCATCTTCAATGATTATTGCGTTCATTTGGAGTTTCTTGTTTCAGGTTACAAGTTTCAAGTTTCAAGTTTCAAGTTCGAAGTTTATTTCGACTTCAACTTCGATTTCAATTTCGAATTCAAAACCTATCTTTTTCCAAAAATTGTTTGATTTTTCTTTCTTCCCAATTTCTCAAGAACTTATTCTTTATATACAATTCGAACAAAACCCAGATAGCGTGAAAGAATAAACCAATTCCCCAAAAGAAAAGAGTAGCATACATTCCTAAGTCAGAAAAATCTGACTCCCCTTTACCAAAAATATTTGAAGAGATAAGAATAATTCCGGTGTTTATTATTATAAAAACAGCCAAATGGTTATAGAAATGTTTTAAGATTTCCACTTTTTTCTTGGCTCTAAGATAGTTCAAACTTCGCTTAACTTCCATGGTCGATCACATTTAAAATGTTCTTTTATTCCTTTCCTCCTCTTCCATAAACTTCTTCAATTTTTTCTCTTCCCATTCCTTTCCGAAGAATGAGAACCATCTAAAAGCTTTCATTCCTTGAAAGAAAAGTCCGATTCCCCAACCAAAAGCAGCCCACAAAAACCAAGGGTGGCGCAATTCATTTATATAATAATTCAGGAAAGCAAGTGCGGGAATGAAGAGTGCATATGATATTAAGCCTGTGTAAAATTTCTTAATTTGAGCAACTCTTTGTTTAGCTCTTGTATATTTGTTATCATTCTCTATAATATTCATAATGACATTTTTAAAATTCATTCATAAAATTAAGAATCAGTAATTCGGGTGAAAAATAAAAAATTCTGATTCGTTCGATTTAAGTGATGAATTGTATTTAATCCTCCCTTTCCATCAACTCACGGATTTTTCGCTCTTCCCATTTCTTGCCAAACAACGGATTGTAATTAAAAGTCTCGGCTGCGTGGCTTGCTATCCCGAATCCCCATCCAGCAATTGGAAATATTGCCCAAGGGAATCCAGCGCGAGAAAGGAAATTTAAATATATAAAAAGTGGAACAAAAGCAAGATACATCACTAAGTGCAGATAAAACACCTTTAGTTCCGTTACATGCTTTTGGGCTCTTTTGTATCTTTTTTCAGAAATATAGGTTTCTTGTGTATCCATAAACTTTAGGTCTTGGTTAAGGATGGGAATGGCAACACTAAATTCTTTGCGACTTTCGTGAATTTCCACAGGTCGTTCGGTCAATAGTTCGTACCGTTCTCGAATATTTTTCAATCCCACCCCTGTACTTTCCCGCAGAACCTGTTTGGGCTGGCTATTGTTGATTACCGTTAACATTCCATCTGTTTCAATTATGGTGATCAGTAATTTTTTTATTGGTGTAACTTGATTGTGTTTTACAGCATTTTCCAACAACAATTGAAGTGATAATGGCACCACTTGAGCTTGTGGCTGCCTTAACTCTTTCGGTGAGGAAAAGACGATACTGTCTTCAAAACGCACGCTTAAAAGCGACATATAAAGTTCGGCGAATTTCATCTCTTCTTCAAGAGTGACCAACTCCTTGCTTTTTTGTTCCAACACATACCGATACACTTTGGAAAGCGCGGTAGTAAAACGTGTAGCTGCTTCTGGATTTTCCTCTATTAGGCTTGTCAGCACATTCAAACTATTAAATAGAAAGTGTGGATCTAATTGGTTCTTCAGAGCATCAAACTTTGCAGAAGCGGTTCCTGCAATTATTTTCTGCTCTGTTACTTTGCTTTCCTGTTTATTTTGATAGTAATAAACGGCGTAAAAAATCACAGTTACAACTATAGAAATTGCAAACGCAACATAATAATTTCCAATTTGTTCTCTTTCAAAAAACTCTTTTAAGCTAGTTCCGAAAATCAAAGTTTCGGTTAAAACACGAATTAAAAAAAGCGTCAATAATGTAAGGAAAACCCCGCCAAAAGCTCCCTTTAGTAGGTTTCTGGGCTGAAAGACTTTATTTGGAAACCACTTTAGCAAAAACCTAAAATAGTACGCGTTTACCAAGTATAAAATAATAGAATATAATTGGTTAAATGCATACCAGACCAAAATTTCCTTGGGACTTGAAAAACTATAACCATTAATGTATTGAATAGTTATCAACACAATGAAAACTAAACTACCAACAAAAAAAGCTTTTATAAAATGTCTTAAAAGATTCACGGCTGTGTTTTGAATATTTGGTTATTAGCGGTTATAACTATTTTGCATTTCGAACAGATTATCACGAACCTACTGAATTGACAAAAGCGAGTATGGTCAAGCTCTTAAAAAGACGGTTGTTTCTTAATTTTTTAATTATTTACAATTTTCAGCTAGTACTACCTTGGCGCGTTCTAAATTAAATGAGGGGTAAAATTCTCCTTTTTTTGGAAAATTTTCGGCAAGTTCTATCGCGTGGTGTATATTCTTGCAATAAGAATCTATCGGTTGGCCAAAATATTTAGCCCCCCCTATATCCCATTCTGCCTTTGCGAATATCATTCGTGGGTTTTCTGGTTCAATTGACAATGCCTTTTCGTAAAGTCCAGATGCTTTTGCAGAATACATCATCCCATATTGCTGACCATCAAAAACAATCCAGGCAGTGTATAATTGTGCTTGGAGTACCATGATATCTGGGTTGTCCTTGGAAATGGCCGTGGCGTCATTTATAAAATCTTGTGCCTTTCCTAATTGTTCGGATAGTTTTGACTTATCCTTTTCTCCGAAACTGTAGATTACATTTATTTGTGCAACATAATATGGAGGCAACCAATTGTCTGGCTCTGCTTTGGCAATACGTTCAAACATATTTGCGGCTTCCCATGGTTGATTATTTTGCCATAAGCTAAATGCTTCCGTCATTCCTTTTTCGTATTTCGTCAAGGTTTTATCGTTTGTTTCGGAAGTGGGTTTGGTTTGTCCTTGCATTACCAAAACGGTAAAGAAGATAGTGATGTAAGTGAGTACGTTTTGCATTTTTTCGATTTTATTGGTTAATAGTATTTGTTGTTTGTATTAATGATTCAAATTTCGTTAAAAACACCACAGTTAAAAAATTAGAGCTTCCCAACTGTTGAATATAGAGGCTGAATTGTATGTTCATCTTTCTGCTTTCCCCCATTGGGGTTTGGGGGCTAAAGATTATCCAACTGATTGTCCTTACCATCATCACTTATTGTCCAAAAGAAACCTACCATAAAGAACTGGTCTGATGCCGGACGTAGTTCCCTTCGGGCAAAATTTCCATTGACGTCTGGAATATTGGCGTATTGGTAGCCATTTACGTTTCTAAAGGCGAAAACATTATTGACAGAGGCATACAGGATCTTTTGGGGCGAAATCAAATAAGCCCAATTTAAACTCACGCTATTGTAACTCTTGGTTTTTTTCTGAAGAAATCCAGGAGAATTCCAGTCTGTGTAGTGCCTGCCACTGGCGAATTGATAACTAAATCCAACTTGACTTTTCCAATCCTCAATCCAATATTTTGCCACTAGTGAAATGTTGTGGTTATTCACAAAGGAAGGGGTTGTCTCGATTGGATAGTTCTTATACTTTCGTTGTGTATCAAGATAAGAATAGCTTACCCAATAATCCACATTTCGGATGCTTTCATTATCGCGCCAAAACAAGTCGAGTCCTTGGGCATATCCCTTGCCTTTATTCGAAAAATCGGTATTTACGCTTGGGATGGAATCATTGTATGCCACCAAGTGGCTATAATTCTTTCGATATATTTCGGCACGAAAAATCCTATTATTTGCGGCATATTGATAGTTCAAAATATAATGTTGTGCGTGTTGCGCTTCCACTTGATCGCTGAATTTCAAGATTTCGTTCTCCGCCTGCTGGAAGAAATCACCATAAGCCACAGAAATCTGGCTGCTTTTGCCCGTTTTATAGGCAAAGGAAACTCGGGGAGATGTTGTAAATTCATTTGACATTTGGCTATACTCTCCTCGAACTCCCAATTTTAATGCCAGTTTGCGTGAAAAAATAACATCGGCTTCGGTAAACGCGGAGCTTATATTATTGTTGAAACCAAGGTTCGCATTAAAATAAGGCTCTTTGTAGTTTTCATCAAAATCAGTTATCAATTGTTCTGCTCCAAAATGTAATTTGAAACGGTTGCTGAAGCGCTTTGTGAGTTTCAATTTGAGATGCGCGGAATTTTGAACATCCTTAATGTCGGCTTCATCTATTCCAACCCTTGTTTTTGCGTAAGTATAACTTCCCCCGGCAAAAACGCTCCAGCCGTTATTTAGTATTTCGCTAAAACTGGTATTAGAATAAAAATTTTGATCGTGCAACTTAAACCGAACTCCTTGAGGGGTATTAATGTCTTCTTGCGTCAACTCGAAATCTGAATTTTCAAAAGCACCGTAAATTTTCAGCAGTCCATCACCTATTTGCTGGCGGAAAACGGCTTCCCCTGAAATGACTTCAAAAGGTTTTTCCCAGTTGTTTCTATCTGGAAAAATGGCGATGTAAGGAGCCAAATTTATATAGGATGCATTGACGCTCAAAGAGCTTTTCTCCCATTTCTTGGTGTGCCCCAACCCTGCCCCAACACTCATAATAGCAATGTCGGTTTTATTTTGGGTGGGTTCGTCAATGGTGTTTAGCAGCAAAACGGATGATAATGCCTGCCCGTATTCCGCAGAATAGCCTCCTGTGGAAAACGTAATTCCATCAAACAAAAATGGGCTGTATCTACCGCGTGTGGGAACATCGTTTGTAGTGGGGGAATAGGGCGTAAAAACCCGAATACCGTCGATAAAAATCTGTGTCTCTCCAGCCTCGCCTCCTCTAACAAATAATCGACCATCTTCGGCTACGGTTGTTGTTCCTGGCAATGTT
>JBLWTS010000027.1:0-32277 GCA_048270045.1 Aequorivita sp. | reverse complement strand
AATGTATCAAAACAAAACAATAATCTAAAAATCACAACTATTTTTCCCTCTTCCCAGACATCAAATTTCAAACCTAAACCCAAAAATCCCATCTCCAAATAACTCAAAGAACAATTTAAACTTCAACTTTTATTTCACCTTCATTTTCACCTACATCTTCAATTTGGATTTCGATTCAGCCTTTAAAGAATTTGAAAAATAAAGAAACCATTTGGTCCAAAAATCCAAATCACATTGCTAAAGATTTTCCAAGCAAACTTCGATTTCTTATATCCCACAGACTCCACAATAATTCGTGTCATTCAAATTAGGTTTTATTAGAATCAACCTTTGGGAAACACACCCAATTTAGCTATTTTTGCAATATTCTAAAAAACATATAATGCAGACAGACCCTAAGACCAATAGCGAGATTTCCTTCGACGATTTTAAGGAAACGGTACTCAATGATTACAAAATTGCTGTCACCAGTCGGGAATGTAGTCTTTTGGGGCGCCGGGAGGTCTTAACAGGAAAAGCAAAGTTTGGAATCTTTGGCGACGGCAAGGAAGTGCCGCAACTAGCTTGGGCAAAAGCCTTTAAAAACGGCGATTGGCGGAGTGGTTACTACAGAGACCAAACCTTTATGATGGCCATCGGCAAACTTACCATTGAACAATTCTTCGCAGGTCTGTATGCACATACCGACATAAACGCTGACCCTATGAGCGCTGGAAGGCAGATGGGCGGGCACTTCGCCACTCACAGTCTCAACGAGGATGGAAGTTGGAAAAATCTTACCGAACAAAAAAACAGTAGTGCCGATATTTCACCCACCGCGGGCCAAATGCCTCGACTCTTAGGATTGGCACAAGCTTCAAAAATATTTAGGAACGTAAAAGGAATCGAGCACAAAACCAATTTCTCCATCAATGGCAATGAAGTTGCTTGGGGAACCATCGGTAATGCCAGCACAAGTGAAGGCCTATTTTGGGAAACTATAAACGCCGCTGGCGTGCTACAAGTTCCTATGGTAACAAGTATTTGGGACGATGAATATGGCATTTCAGTACATGCAAAATACCAAACCACTAAAGAAAATATTTCTGAAATCCTCAAAGGTTTTCAGCGAACCGAGGACGAGAAAGGCTTCGAGATTATACGAGTAAAAGGTTGGGATTATCCCGAACTTGTTGAAGTTTACAGCCGTGCCGCTCAAATTGCCCGCGAAGAGCACGTGCCCGTACTTATTCACGTTCAGGAATTAACGCAACCCCAAGGTCACAGCACCAGTGGCTCTCACGAACGCTATAAAAGCAAGGATCGTTTAGAATGGGAAGTGAATAACGACTGCAACAAAAAGCTGCGCGAGTGGATAATTGCCAATGATATTGCCTCGGAAGAAGCATTGTTGGAAATTGAAAAAGAAATAAAAAAGAAAGTTCGCGAAGGAAAGAGAGCCGCGTGGGACGCCTTTCTTGCGCCACAAAAACAGGAGCAGGAAGAGGCAGTGTTGCTTCTGGGCAACCTAGCGGAAACTAGTGCCAATAAAACGGATATTGAAAAACTAAAAACGGCCTTAGCTTCTGAAAAAGAACCTTTTCGTAAAGATATTCTCGCATCCGCCCGTAAAGCCCTTCGTTATGTAACTGCTGAAAATTCCCCAGAAAAGAAACAATTACAGGATTGGATCGCTAATTATTATGAAACCATCCAACCTAAATACAGCGCCCATTTGTATTCTGAAGCAAATGAAAATGCAAAGACCATCAAAGAGGTTCTTCCCTCCTACGCTTCCGATGCAGAAGAGGTTGATGCTCGTTTAATTCTGCGTGAAAACTTTGATGCTATATTCACAAAACATTCCAACGCACTTATTTTCGGTGAGGATACTGGCGAAATTGGCGATGTAAATCAAGGCCTTGAAGGCTTGCAGGAAAAATACGGAAAGTTGAGAGTGGCCGATTCTGGAATCAGGGAAGCAACCATTCTAGGCCAAGGAATTGGAATGGCATTACGAGGTTTACGCCCCATCGCCGAAATACAATACCTTGACTATATTCTATATTGTCTTCAAATTATGAGCGATGATTTGGCAACCTTGCGCTACAGAACTAACGGCACCCAGAAAGCCCCTTTGATTGTCCGCACCCGTGGCCATAGACTGGAAGGAATTTGGCACAGTGGCTCACCGATGGGTGGAATAATCCATCTGTTACGTGGAATTTACATTCTGGTTCCTCGAAATATGACCAAAGCTGCTGGTTTCTACAATACTTTATTGGAATCTGATGAACCAGCGGTCGTTATTGAATGTCTGAACGGGTATCGTCTAAAAGAAAAAATGCCGAATAACCTAGGTGAATTAAGAACTCCAATTGGAGTGGTTGAAACCATTAAAGAAGGAACCGATATTACTTTGGTGTCTTATGGAAGTACCCTTCGCATAATCGAAGAAGCCGCCAAGGAACTTCAGCAAGTAGGAATTGATGTAGAGATTATTGACGTTCAATCGTTGTTACCACTCGATCTGGATCATAATATGGTTAAAAGTGTTGCCAAAACCAACCGATTATTGGTGATTGATGAAGACGTACCCGGTGGAGCTTCTTCTTACATTCTCAATAATATTGTCGAGGAACAAGGTGGATACAAGTATCTGGACAGCAAGCCACAAACACTCACCTCTAAAGCCCATCGCCCTCCTTATGGCACCGATGGCGATTATTTCAGCAAACCTTCAGCAGAAGATGTTTATGAAAAGGTGTATGGAATTATGCACGAAACTGATCCAAATCGTTTCCCAAAGTTGATTTAAAAAAGTTTTAAAAGACGAGTTGAGTTTTGAGGAGGATGTGATTATCCTCCTCTTTTTTTAAGGTTACTGATATTATCGGCCTCAAATTGCATTTCGCAATTTATCAATCAATAATCCGTACGACCTTCTTTGGCTGCCCAGTTATTAAAAACTTTTTTCCCTTCTTCCCTATCGAGATTGATGAATTTAATTTTTCTGTTTCCGATATCAGTTTCAATTTCTTCATAAATAAATTGATCGTCAAATCCGATATCCGCAGCGTCTTCCTTGGTACAGGCGTAATAAACGGCTTTTGGCCGAGCCCAATAAATAGCTCCCAAGCACATAGGGCAAGGCTCGCAGGACGTATAAATAATGCAACCGTCAAGTTGAAACGAATTGAGCTTTTCGCAAGCCATCCGGATAGCAACAACCTCGGCGTGCGCCGTTGGGTCATTACTCGAAGTTACCTTGTTAAACCCTTCTGAGATTATTTCGCCGTCTTTTACCACAATTGCACCGAAAGGTCCACCGGCATTGTTGTCCATTCCTTTTTGGGAAAGCTCAATTGCTCTTTTTATAAATTTTTTGTCTTTATCTGTAATCATGAATTGTTGTTTGTTATTTGTTGTTGTTTGATTTCGTATTTTCAATTCGAAAATAAAAGTAAAACTTCACCGTCTTCATAAGTGTAATCCCCAATCTCTGCCAGTCCCAATTTTTTCAAAAGTTTTATGGATGAAGTATTATTGGGTAGGGTAATGCCCACTATTTTTTTGATATTTAGTGTGTTCTTCGCAAATTGCATTACAGCTTCAGTGGCTTCAAAAGCAAATCCGTTGTTCCAAAACTCGGGTAAAAAAGCATAGCCAATATCGGGATGTTCCAGACTATCACGCTTGTAAAGTCCGGCGGAACCTATAGGTGTTCCAGTTTTTTTTAACGAAACCAAATAAGGTCCAAACCCATATTTTTCGTAACAACTGAAATAATTCTTCTGAATATAATTCTCGGCATCAGTAACTGTTTTGATATTTCTATCTCCAATGTTCTTCAACCATCCTTCACTGTTTAATAGGTTATAGACGAATGGAGCATCTGCCAAAGCATAATTTCGAAGCCGAAGACGTTCAGTTTCAATCATAATTCACATATTGGTTGCTAATCCTAACAATACGTCCTCGTGGAAATCATTTTCCACAAGGACGTAAAGGTAAAAGTTTGGAAAAGAAAAATCAATTCTTGAAAAGCGGTAAATGAGACATCATTTCATTCACTTGGTCTGCAATACTTTCCAGTTTTTCATCATTATCATGATTCGTTATGGCCTCGTCAATCAGGTTCACGATTTTCTCCATATCTTTTTCAACCAACCCGCGGGTAGTAACAGCTGCTGTACCAACACGGATTCCACTTGTTATGAAAGGAGATTTATCATCAAATGGAACCATATTTTTATTGACAGTGATGTCTGCCTTTCCCAAAGCTTCTTCAGCCTCTTTTCCTGAAATATTTTTATTTCTAAGATCAATAAGCATCAAATGGTTATCGGTTCCTCCAGAGATTACGTCATATCCCTTTTCAACAAAAAGTTTCGCCATTAAAGAGGCATTTTTCTTTACTTGAACCATATAATGTAGAAAATCGTCTGTGAGCGCTTCTCCAAAGGCCACGGCTTTTGCAGCAATTATATGCATCAAAGGTCCACCTTGGTTGCCCGGAAAAATGGCGCTATCCAACAGGCTGCTCATTTTTCTGAGATTTCCATTTTTAAGTTTTATGCCGAACGGATTGTCAAAATCCTTTCCCATCAGAATAAGACCACCACGAGGACCACGCAAGGTTTTGTGGGTAGTTGTGGTGACTACGTGACAATGTGGAACAGGGTCTTTCATAATTCCTTTCGCAATCAATCCAGCTGGGTGAGCGATATCCGCAAAAAGAACAGCTCCAATTTTATCGGCCACTTCTCGGAAACGTTTGTAGTCAATTTCTCGTGAGTAAGCGGATGCCCCAGCGAGGATTAATTTAGGTTTTTCGCGTAGCGCGATTTCCTCCATTTTATCATAATCTATAAGGCCAGTTTCCTTATCTACTCCATAAAAAACAGGGTTATAAAGTCTGCCAGAAAAATTGACGGGAGAGCCGTGGGTAAGATGTCCGCCTTGAGATAAGTCAAATCCCAAAAATTTATCGCCGGGTTTCAGGCAGGCCGCAAAAACAGCGGTATTTGCTTGTGAACCGCTATGGGGTTGGACATTGGCATATTCTGCCCCAAACAGTGCTTTCGCTCTGTCAATGGCTATTTGTTCCACATGATCCACTACCTCACAGCCACCATAATAGCGTTTTCCCGGGTAGCCCTCGGCGTATTTATTGGTTAAAACTGAGCCCGCCGCCTCCATCACTTGTTTGCTAACAAAATTCTCTGAGGCAATAAGTTCAAGACCGTTGATTTGACGTTGTTTTTCGTCTTCTATCAATTCAAAAATTTGTTCGTCGCGTTGCATAATTTTTATAAAAGTTAATTAATTCCAAAAATACTAATTACATTCGGTAACTCTAATGAAATCTATATATTTGAACTATCTTTTTACTAACAAAACAGTGCTTGTAACTAAGTTTACAAATGAATTTTCCCTCTGATTTTTAATTAATTGGAGTTTTTGTCTTAGTTTTAATTTCAAGCTTAAAAATAATACAAACATGCCTATAACTGCTAATGACCCAAAACGAAAATCCTGGCTGGAAACTTCTCCAGATACTGATTTTCCGATTCAGAATATTCCATTCGGTGTTTTCCTAACCCGAGATGATATTGTAACTATCGGAACGCGAATTGGAGACTACGCTATTGATCTCGGAGCCTTACACCAATTGGGATATTTCAAGGGAATTGATCTCACTGACGATATTTTTTTACAAGATACCCTAAACGATTTTATAAGTGATGGTAGGAAAACTTGGCGATTGGTTCGAGATCGAATTGCCGATATTTTTGACAAAGAAAATCCAGCACTACGGGATAATAAAGATCATCGAAACTATGTGCTTTTTACCCTTGATGAAGTAGAAATGCAGCTTCCTGTTCAGGTAGGAGACTATACCGATTTCTATTCCAGCAAGGAACATGCTACCAATGTCGGCACTATGTTCCGCGGAAAAGAAAATGCCTTAATGCCAAATTGGATGCACATTCCCGTAGGCTACCACGGACGTAGTTCTTCCATAATTCCAAGCGGAATCAATATCCGCAGACCTTGGGGACAAACCATACCCGAAGGAGCAACAGAACCCATTTTTGGTCCTTCAAGACTAGTCGATTTTGAATTGGAAATGGCCTTTATTACCACGGATGCGAATGTCTTGGGAGAGCCTATTCCCGTCAACGACGCGGAAGAATATATTTTTGGACTAGTCCTATTTAATGATTGGAGTGCTCGCGACATCCAGAAATGGGAATACGTGCCTCTTGGACCGTTTTTGGCAAAGAACTTTGCTTCGTCCATCTCTCCTTGGATTGTTACCTTAGACGCCCTTCAACCCTTTAAAGTGGAAGGTCCAAAACCTGAAATTAAGCAATTGCCCTATCTTCAATCCAAAGGAAAAAAAAGTTACGATATCAATCTAGAAGTATATATAGCTCCTGAAAATGGAGAGGAATCAAAAATAAGCACTTCCAACTTTAAGTATATGTACTGGAATATGAGTCAGCAGCTGGCACATCATACAATAAACGGCTGCAACGTAAATAGCGGCGACATGATGGGCAGCGGCACGATCTCAGGTAAAACTCCAGATTCTTATGGATCTATGTTGGAGCTTACTTGGCGTGGAGAAAAACCGATTAAACTTTCTGATGGAACAGAGCGCAAATTCATTAACGACAATGACACCGTAATCATGAAGGGCTATTGTAAAAACCAGCAAGTACGCATTGGGTTTGGAGAATGTAGATCCAAATTGCTTCCTGCTATTAAGCAATGATTTTTTTGCCACGAATACACGAATGTTTTTATATAATCATTCGTGTATTCGTGGATGATTTTTCCTCCTTTATAAACTTCTTAAAAAATATTCCTATACATATTGGCATCACTATTGTATTTTAGCCTTCATAACCAAATCAAGTTATTATGAAGGCTTTTCACTTGGTATTGTTCACTGCACTTTTAAGTATTTCCTGTAATAGCGTTAAGCGAACTCAGAAGATGGTTGCAAGTGGTAATTATGACAAAGCGATTTCCTTAGCGGTGAAAAAACTTCAGAAAGACAAAGGCGCAAAGGAATACGATGCCCACATCCGCCTTTTGGAGGAAGCATTTTTAAAAGCCAAAGACGAAGACACTCGTAGAATTACATTTCTAAAAAAGGAAAAAAGCCCGTCCAGCGCGAAACAAATTTATTATACCTACATGGATTTGGAAGCACGACAAAATTTAATTCGCCCACTTCTGCCGCTATATAGTAAGGAAATGGGTAGAAATGCAAACTTTGTCTTTTCAGACTATTCCAATGATTTATTACAGGCCAAAGATGCTTATGTGAAATCACTTTATCACGAAGCCAAACTCTATTTACAGCGTAACAACAAACTCGATTTCCGAAGCGCGTACAATGTTTTATGCGAATTGGATGAAGTTCAGCCGCACTACAAGGATGTCAACAAACTAAAGGATGACGCCCATTTTCAGGGAACTGATTTCGTTCTCGTTACGATAAACAATCATACAAATCAATTTATACCATTCCGGTTGGAAAGAGATTTATTGGATTTCAACACCTATAATCTAAACGAATTTTGGACCGAATACCACAGCCAACGGGAAAAGGGAATAATTTACGATTTCGGGATAGACCTTAATTTCCAAACCATTCAAATTTCTCCAGAACGTATTTCAGAAAGACAATTCACCCGAAAAGAGACGGTAAAAGACGGTTACGATTATAGAAGGGACCGAAGAGGGAATATCGTTAAGGACAGTCTTGGAAACCCGATTAAAATAGAACGTTTGAAGGATGTTAGCGCAGTGGTTACGGTCACCGTTCAGGAAAAGGAAGTTTTTGTAGGGGGAACCGTGATTTATAGAGATTTAACTCGAAGAAGAGAAATCAATAGTTTTCCACTTTCTACTGAATTTATTTTCAATAATGCTTTTGCCACTTTTAGAGGAGATGAGCGTGCTCTAAGCGAAGAAGATAAAGCGATGATAAAAAACCGATTTGTTCCTTTTCCAAATAACGAACAGATGGTATTTGATGCTGGAACGGATATAAAAAATAGATTTAAGGAGATATTGCGGGATAATTCGTTTTATTAAAAAACTTAAAGTCTTTTTTTATCAGTATGTTGTCTAACATCGAAAAGAGTTAGAATAATTATTTTATTTCCTTTAATGCGATAAAATATTCGAGTTTGCTTGCTGAATTGAAATCCCCTAATCCCTTTTTCTAACTTCCAAGGTTCCCAGTTCGGGGAAAGTTTTTTAAAAGTTCCAGAAAGTCGATTAAGTTACCTTCAAATACTTCTGCCACAATGTTTCCAAACTCACCCGAGATATATTCCTTGATGGAATGATAATTTTTAGATGCACGCCTTGTAAAAAAGATTTCCATCGAAATTATTTGAAGATCTCCTTATACGGTATTAAATCCTCTTTGTTTTCGGATTCTTCATAAGCTAAAAACACTTGTTCCTTTTCAATATCGGAAAGTTTCCCCCACAGCTGTGAAGTTTTACTTTTTTCACGACCCTTTAGGAAATCATATAAAGAGCGAAGAAATTGTTCGTCCTGAATATTGCTCATCATTTCCAAAAGATTGTTTTTTAATTCCGTGGTTCCCATAAAATCAGTTTTAGCTAATTTAAGAAAAATTATCCTACAAACTTCTCCAAATCAGAAGCCTCGATAGAATGATGCGAATTGTGATAAACCACTTCCCCTTTCTTAATGACAATCATTTGTGGACTTTCATGATGTACCTTAAACCGAGCTGCAATCTCATTTGAAATATCGCGATTGGCCAGAAGGTCCAAAAAATAAAGTTTTATCTGATCATCCGAAAGCGTGTAGTTTTTCTCAAACGATTTCAAAACTCCTCTACTCACCCCACATCGAGTGGAATGTTTAAAAATGGCGACAGGTTTACTGTTTGACTCCTTCACGATTTCATCCAATTGTTCCATTCTTCCTAAAACATGCCACGGCACTTCTACAATTTCTTCTTTTGCGATATCTCGCTGCGACTTAAACTTATCAAAAAATCCCATAATATTCCTTTTTTACAAAATTACAAGCATTATGATACTTTCCTCCAAATAAAACGCTAAAACCACATTGTTAATACCGTCATAATGTCTGTTAAACCGTTAAAATAGCCAGCCATTTTGTCTTAATTTTATAACGGCTTTGTATTTGAAGTAGGAAAACCACAAACAAGAAACAAAAAACTTTATTATATGAATTTCAATAATTTTACCATAAAAAGCCAAGAAGCCATTCAGCAAGCCCAACAAATTGCCCAAGGTTATGGCCACCAACAGATTGAAAATGAACATCTGCTCAAGGCGATGTTTGAAGTGGACGAAAATGTAGTTCCCTTCATTCTAAAGAAATTAAACGTAAATATTCCTGTTCTAAAACAAATTTTAGATAAGCAATTGGAAAGCTTTCCTAAGGTATCAGGAGGTGATATTATGCTTTCACGTGAAGCGAACAAAACCATGATCGAAGCGGCCAATATTGCTAAAAAGATGAACGATGAATTCGTGTCCATTGAACACCTCCTTCTGGCAATTTTGGATTCCAAAAGCCCTATTGCCCAAAGTCTCAAAGACCAAGGAGTTACAGAAAAAGGAATGAAAGCCGCAATTCAGGAACTGCGCGGCGGAGAAAATGTAACTTCACAAAGTGCAGAGGAAACCTACAATTCATTAAACAAATACGCGCGAAACCTCAACCAGCTCGCCGAGGAGGGAAAAATGGATCCCGTGATTGGTCGTGATGAGGAAATACGAAGGATCCTTCAAATTCTTTCAAGAAGGACAAAAAACAACCCTATGTTGGTCGGAGAGCCTGGAACCGGTAAAACGGCTATCGCCGAAGGCCTCGCCCACAGAATTGTAGATGGCGATGTTCCTGAAAACCTAAAGTCAAAGCAAATCTATTCATTGGATATGGCAGCCTTGATCGCCGGTGCAAAATATAAAGGGGAGTTTGAAGAACGCTTAAAGGCAGTTATAAAAGAAGTGACTTCCAGCGAAGGCGATATTGTGCTTTTCATCGACGAGATCCATACCCTTATCGGGGCCGGAGGCGGACAAGGTGCAATGGATGCAGCCAACATCCTAAAACCTGCCCTAGCCCGAGGTGAATTGCGTGCTATTGGAGCAACGACTTTGGACGAATATCAAAAATATTTTGAAAAGGATAAAGCCTTGGAGCGCCGGTTCCAAAAAGTAATGGTCGATGAACCTGATACCGAAAGTGCCATTTCAATCCTTCGAGGGATTAAGGAAAAATATGAAACCCACCACAAGGTTCGAATCAAGGACGAAGCTATTATCGCAGCCGTTGAACTTTCAGAAAGATATATTACAAACCGGTTTCTTCCAGATAAAGCAATTGACTTGATGGATGAAGCAGCTTCAAAACTTAGGATGGAAATCAACTCCAAACCGGAGGAACTAGATGTTTTGGACAGAAAGATTATGCAACTCGAAATTGAGGTAGAGGCTATCAAGAGAGAAAAGGATGAAACCAAGCTCAAAGGACTTTATGCCGATTTAGCAAATTTAAAAGAGGAACGGAATGAACTGAATGCCAAATGGCAAAGTGAAAAAGAAGTTGTGGACAATGTCCAAAATCTAAAAACCCAAATTGAAGAATATAAACTAGAAGCAGAACGTGCCGAACGGGATGGCGATTTTGGAAAAGTTGCGGAACTGCGCTACGGAAAGATCAAGGAAGCCCAAGAAAAACTCAGCAAACTTGAAACCCAACTTGCAGAACAGGAAGATGGTTCTTCAATGATCAAGGAAGAGGTTACTCGTGAGGATATTGCCGAAGTAGTCGCCAAATGGACTGGTATTCCAGTGACCAAAATGCTACAGAGCGATCGCGAAAAACTATTGACTTTGGAAGACCATCTTCACAAACGGGTGGTTGGACAATATGAAGCAATAACTGCTGTGAGTGATGCCATTCGCCGAAGTAGAGCCGGTTTGCAAGACGAGAAAAAACCTATCGGCAGTTTTCTTTTCTTAGGAACAACCGGAGTTGGTAAAACCGAACTCGCCAAAGCTTTGGCAGAATACCTGTTTGACGACGAAAACGCCATGACCCGAATAGATATGAGCGAATATCAGGAACGCCATAGCGTAAGCCGATTGGTAGGTGCACCTCCAGGATACGTAGGATATGAAGATGGCGGACAACTTACCGAAGCCGTTCGCCGCAAACCATATAGCGTAGTTTTGTTGGACGAAATTGAAAAAGCGCATCCAGACACATTCAACATATTGTTGCAAGTTTTGGACGAAGGTAGATTGACGGACAACAAAGGCCGTCTTGCAGATTTCAAAAACACCATTATCATTATGACCAGCAATATGGGCAGTCAGATAATACAAGAGCGTTTTGAAACGGTAAAAGACCCCGAAACCGCAATGGAAGGCGCAAAAGTAGAAGTGCTGGGAATGTTGAAACAAACCATGCGACCCGAATTTTTGAACCGAATTGACGACATAATAATGTTCACCCCTCTCTCAAAAGCAGACATTCACAAAATTGTGGAACTGCAACTGAAAGGTGTTTCCAAGATGTTGTCAAAACAGAATATTGTTTTGGACGCAACCCCAGAAGCCATTACCTATCTTTCAGAAAAAGGATACGACCCACAATTTGGAGCAAGACCCGTAAAACGCGTTATACAACGGGAAGTGTTGAACGAGCTTAGTAAGGAACTTCTCGCCGGAAAAATAACTACCGACAGTATTATCCTGCTAGACAGTTTTAACGACAGTCTCGTTTTTAGGAACCAGGAAGATTTTGTTGAGTAAGTAAACAAAATAAATAAAATCAAAAACCTCCGAGAATAAATATTTCGGAGGTTTTTTTATAGGAAAAGAGTATTATATATTTTAAGGTTTCCAAAAAGTCCAAACTGTACCGTTGTACACTGCCAATAACCTTTTGTCGGTATCGTAAACCATCATTCCGGGCGCAGGATTCTTAATGTTTAAATGTGGGCTAGCTACTTTAGGAAGAACCATGGCTTTGTCAGTATCGGACAGTACAAGGATTCCTGGTGTTGTATCTGCAGTGTTTTGACCAATAATAGATTTGGCAGAACTATCTTCAGTTAAGGCGTTTTGCTCTGTACTATCTGCAGCACCCGTAGGATCTATGCTAAGATCTACCCAAGCTCCTGATCTTCGATATTTCACCTTTTTATCTGAGAGGTCGTAAATAAAGGTTCCATTAACAGCGCCAGTAACAGCAGCCGCCGAGGTAACCCAAGGTAAAACTATTCCTTTGTTACCATCCCCAAATTCTAAAGAAACATGAGGGCTTACGGTGGTTTTACCTATTGCTACTTGTGCATGGGCAAATGTTGAAGCAAACAGCAATATTATTATAGTTACGAATTTCATTGTATATAATTTTATAACGATTAATTATCCGGACAGGTTTGTGTTTCGAGGCAATACCAGTCATATGAGACTCCGTTATCAATAGAAGTATATAACTTTAAACAATTATTTGTAGTATCATATACCATCATTCCCTCTATAGGAGTGGTAATAACAAGCGTTGATCCATTATCAGCTACAGGTTTGTTGCTAGGATTAAATTTAACTCTATTAATTACAAAACCTTTCGTCTTGGATTCTAAAACACTCCAAGCACTTTGTTTTACACTTTTTAACCAAGTTTCGTAGGCAATTCCAGAGCGTGACAAACTGGTAATACCTTGTAAAGAAGGATAGAGAACTCCTACATCTTTAACACCCGGTAAATAACAAAAACAGCCATTTAAAGCTGCATCTCTTGATGTGCCTATACCTTGACCTTTATCACCCCCAATATCGGCAGCTCCACCACTATTTACCAAATTTGGAACACCATCAGAAGACACCCCTCCTGTTGTGGCTGTATTAATGCTGCCATCTTCATTTAAATGATCTGGAAGAACATTTTCATCTCCTTCAATGGCATCGAAACATCCATCGTTGTCGGAATCTAAATCTAAATAATCTGGGATGCTATCACCATCTGTATCTCTTGAAAAACAGTAAGTAATAGAATCAAGATGTCCATCATTACTTACATACATTCTTATTCTATAAGTTCCGGCAGGAAGAGCAATATTTGAAATTTTGCTTTCGAACCAGCCTTCATTACCCATTGCTTTTGTGAATGAAACCACATTACCGGAAACTAGCGCACTTGTAGTTGTGTTAATTATTTCTATTTTCGAATTCCACGCCGCATAAGTGCCATTTTGGGTATCCCTATTAGCAAAAAATGCCGATGCAGAAAAAACCGTAGGGGTCGATAGGGTAAATTGTTTATAGACTATTGCGTCTGTGGAATTTATATCCACATACTGATTACCCGAATGCGCATTATCAGGGCCAGGTAAATAAGAAGTACCATTTACTTTAAGAATATTGAAAGCATTAGGCACTAGCGCAGATGTAGTGGGATTTATTGCGGTCCAGCCATTATAGGTGCTTCCAGTTTGAATATTGTTGGCATTAAGGAGTGGCACCGTCGGATTATCAAACCCATCAGTTGCTGCACTGGATGAAGTAGCACAACGTCCTTCCACACTATCTAAAATACCATCATTGTCATTATCCAAATCAACATTATCTGGTATACCATCGCCATCAGAATCTTTAAATATTTGAATCGTTACAATTGCATTATCACAATTGGACGGGGTTACGATGGTACAGATTCTATACTCGAGTGGATAACTGCCTTGAGTTGTACCTGGAGCAACAGTAATCGTTCCGTTTGCGTTTAAGGTAATACCAGTTGGCCAAGTACCTACTGTAGTAATATTTACATTGGAAGTGGTTGCCGAACCGGGAGCACCTCCATTGTGAAGGTCATTAGCTAAAACCGAAGTGGTTGTTCCTCCAGAAAATAAAATATTAAAACTATCATTTACTGCATCAACAGCACACCCAACAACATTCTGTCCATAACCAAGTCCGTTCATTACCGTTGGTCCTGTTATTGTCTGTGATACAATTATATTGTTTGATGTAGCCGAATTCCAAGGGATATAATTGAACGAATTACCATTAGTTAAAACCAGTGGGAATAAGGGTCCGCCACTAGTTTTACTCCCGAACATCGTTACATTACCATTAATATCAATGTTAACTCTTATTAGAGGATACGCGGAAGTACCAGTTAAATTGTATATTTGAGGGACTGTACCATTGCCCCAATAAGAACCATCTTGGAACTGAATATTTAGAGTTCCTGGCCCAATTTGAAATTCTAGTTCTTGCGTGGCTAGCAAAACTCCATTGATATTCATATTAAACGAATTGTCCAATTCGATTATATCAAACACGAACCCGCCATTTGTTCCAGGCTGAGTTATGGATTCAGTGTAAGGATTAGGCGTTGAACCAGAAGCACGTGTCCAGGCGAATGTATTTCCGGGAACATTTGTATAACAAAAGTTTTCCGTATTTATTGGTAATGTTACCGTAGCACTTGCTGTATTGTTTGGAGGATTCGCTTCTTCATAATTTTCAGCAGTTATAGTTGCTGTGTTGGTATTATTAACCCCTCCATTGAAGGTTGCGGTTATACTCAAAATTCTGGAAGCACCATTGTTAAAGGTGCCAATAGTCCACACGCCTGTACCAGGAATATAATCACCTAGAACTCCTGCAGAAACGGTGTGACTTACATAGGTAAATCCAGTAGGCAATAAATCTTGCACTTTAACACCCGCAACATTACTAGGCCCATTATTGCTAGCTGTTACTGTAAAAACCACAGTAGAACCTATTGTAGCTCTTGTTCTATTCACAGTTTTTGTAACTTGAAGATCAGATTGAATCCAAGTTATAACAACTCTTCCGTTTGCACCATTACCAGGATCTTGTCTAGTATTTCTTCCTCTACCACCACCACCACCACCACCTGGTGCTATTCCATCCTCTCCCTCTTCACCAGAGGCTCCACCATCTCCACCGTTTCCACCTCCAGTGGGTGCTGTCGCGCCATTATTAGTTTCAGTTGTTGTATTGGTATATACTCCATTTTGTGCTGTTCCCGCAGAGGAGCCACCACCACCACCGGTAAATGAACTAGGACCTTCTGCACCATTTCCACCGCTGTATTTTATTGTGCCTACACCACTACTGGCAGCACCTCCAGATCCTGATGTATTACTGTTATTTGAAACACTCCCTCCACCTTTGGCCAAAAGTGTTCCTGTAGTTCTAAACCAAGAATCGCCACCTGCTGAAGTTGAAGTACTACCAGCACCAACAGTTACCGTATAGGTAGCACCTGGTGTAACAGTTAAAACGCTTCTAGAATAAGCGCCACCACCACCACCAGCTAACGTAGGATTACCGCTGGTTCTGAGACCACCTCTACCACCGGCACCCCAAGCTTCAACAGTTATGGAAGTAACTCCCGCAGGAATAGTAAAGGTGCCTGAAGAGTTGAATGTTTGGGTTTGAGAAAACAAAGAACCACTTAGTAGTAAAGCAAAAGTGATTATTGGCAAGAGCATCCGCATAGCGAAAGACTTGGTCTCCTTTTCATTTCTCTTAAAAAGAGTAATGCCTTTTAATTTCATTTATTATACTTTTTTATTTGAAGTGAAGCACTTCAAGTTTATCTTATGGATATTGACATAAAGAACAGCAAGAACTTCGTGATACAAAAAAATACCTGCTCCTTTATGCAAAGATGACACTGTAAATACACTCCATTAAGGAGCGACGTATTCCACAATAACATCATACGTACCTGCTGGATGTAAGATCGTTTGAGCCCCTGAAGTACCCAAAACCAAAACAAATGAAGTATTGTTATACTCTACAATATTTGTACTTATAGAACTTTTTGTCCGCCCAATAAGCCGAATTCCCAATAATTTGGCGCCTGAAGGGACTATGCCCGAAAGATTTATAACATTAGTAGCCGAGGCCAAGGTAACTGCCCCAACTCTCTCATAAACCGTTTTTCCATCAGTCCACTTTTTCAAAGTGTTTTGGGCCGCCGATGTACTGTAAACGGGATATACTTTTCGTACTGTCCCATTTGCTTCAACTGTCATTAAACCGTCAACATTGTTCAAATTGGTCCCGGTTTGATTAACCAAACCTGCAATTGCCAAGGTGTTTGTAGCACTGGCGGTAATAGTGGTAGGTTTAATTAAGGCACCTCCCAACTGAACGTTTTGGCCGGTTTTTGTCAAACCATTATTCGCCGTTATTCCTGCCAAAGCTATCCACTTATTTTCGGATTGAGACCAATAATAAAAACCAGGCACAACATCGTTTGCTGTAGCCGTATTATAGACCAATAATGAATTTGCAGGCGATGTTACGGGAGTTTCCAACCCAGTAGCTGAGAGTGCTATTCTTGGTATTAGCAATCCACTATTAGTTGATAAAATATCCAAAGAAGAGGACGCATCAGGATCTGTTGTGCCTATACCTACTTGAGCAATGGCTTGGTCAGCACCCAAGGTTAGCAATAACGCCAAGCCTAAATATTTAAAAATATTTTTTTTCATAATGTTCTATTGATTCACTTATTTTTAGGTCTAACTACTTGCTTTTACGTTGCTGTAAAAATCTATTTTTATTCAATTTCCATTAACTCAAAGCATAATCTTTTTTTAAATTCTATTTCAATGTTTCTATGATTAAGTATTGAGAATGTTGTGACAATCCCGATAGATGAAAAACATCTTTACAAAATCAATTTCTTGCAATAATATTACATCATCACCGTTGAATTCAATCACTATATTTAATAATTACCTAGTAATCAGTTTCAAATATAGTAAAAAAACGAATATGGCTAAATTGTCGTGCGGCAATTTTTGGATTTTTACCGTAGAGTCATGCACTTTCTCTCTTTGTATGCCTGTCATTTATTGGGTTTGTACAATTTGAAAATACGTCAGATTGTAAAGGATACAATCCACAATTTGTTGCAAGACCCGTGAAACGAGTAATCCAAAGGGAAGTACTGAACGAATTATCCAAAGAAATACTCGCCGGAAAAATAACTACCGACAGTATTATTTTGCTAGACAGCTTTAACGACAGTCTCGTATTTAGAAACCAAGAAGATTTGGTAGAGTAATTTGAATTTTTGGTTAGATGAAAAAACCCCCAAGCGTTTGCTCGGGGGTTTTCTTTTTTGAGAAACAGTTATTGTAAATATGGAGTAATTTAAAACCCAGCGGGAGTGGGTATAGATTTAGTGGTTTGATTATTCATATCAACACTTTGAACAGTGGAAAATATTTTAGTAATAAATTCATTTCTATAGATCATTACATCCATAGAAATATCGACTTTTGTTTCATCATTATTAAGCCGAAACCTACTATTGTTTACAAAACCATACAACCACCAAATCCTCGTTTGACTAGAGCCAGTACCTGTTGTTACAATACCGGCATAAAATTGCTGGCCTTCAACTAATGGTTGATTGTTGCCAGATGTTGATCTAAGCGAAACATTTGTGTCACCGCCAGCAGCAACATAAGAAAACCCATGTACTGCAAGTGTATATTTATTAGCGTCTATTTTGGTGTTATAACCCCCCGTCAAACCATTGGTATTGACATTTTGAAAAATATACCGAACCTGATTAAGAGGGCCAAACGTGCTCGCTCCAATATCATACTTAACAATCGCAGCATCGAAGTCTCTAAGAACCATTAGATTAGAATTTGACGAACCATCATAGTCGCCTGGTTCTTCTAAATACAACTTTTGTTGCACCAATACATTTCCATTTACCTCAAGAGTAGCGGTTGGGGTTACGGTATTTATTCCCACCTGAGCCATCAATCCAATACTCTGGATAAAAAGAAGTGCCAAAAGAAAATGTTTTTGCTTCATGATTTTATTTTTTTAAAGTCCAGAAGGAGCAGGTGCAGAACCGGTCGTATTATTATCAAAATCTACTTCAATAACAGAAAGTTCTCTAAAATACTTTCTATCATACACTATCAAAGTCACTTCATAGGAAACACTACCACTTGAGTTATCCCTTAACGGATTTCGGATTTCCAGATGCCAAGTCCCACCACTTATAAAAGTCCTTGACACAAAGTAACCCATCCTTGTCCATTCATTATTACTATTCCGAATTTTTCGGACGGGAGCCCCAATATACCTAATATCCGCAATCCCAACTATGTATTTGGTGGCATCATAATTAAGGTTTACGTCTTCTAAATTATCTCTCGAAAGACCGGTAAACTTATAATTCGCAATATTAATGGGGCCCACGTCAAGTGCCGCCATATTTAGCTTTGTAACTTCGCCTACCGGGGAAGAATTAAGAAGCCTAAAAAGGAATTTAAAATCGCCATCCTGTGCCTTCACATTTTCCAGGCTTCCGATGTTAAAATCCTTCTGGACCAGAAGGTCTCCTTTTATATCAAGGTTGTAACCTGCGGTAGGTGTTGTCGTGCCAATGCCAACTTGAGCAAAACCAAAGTGGGCTAAAAGCAGAGGCAGCAATAGTATGTAGTTTCTCATCATTATTAATCAATTATAGGTAAACCCGATTTTACTCCCGACGTTCCATCATTAATATTAACAGTTTGCGTTGCGATTATTTTAGAAAAAGCTCTAGACAGGATAACCGTATCTACTACCCAAGTTCCCACTACATTAGCAGCCTGTCTCGCAGTGGCATAGTCAGCTGCAATATGCCAAGTACCACCTTGCGTAAATGCAGAGATAAAAGGAGTTGCGAAATTCTTTTGATTAGCGGCAAGCATCAACAATTCTTTATCAAAGTAAGCAGATACAATTACCAGCACATATTTACTAGCATCTATATTGGTCTCAAAATCTGTTATCCAGTCGCCTAACATGTTTGATAACCGATACTGTTGAAAATAGGCTAACGCCACCCCATCTACATTTGTAGTTACATCTTTTACGTAATTGTTAGAATCTTGGATCAGAAACGCAGCCACATCAGTGGCGTTAATATCTCTAATAGTAGTCACTTTAATCCTTCCCGTTGTCGCGCCAGAAATTTTCATATCGCCCGCAACCTCGAGTGTCTTTCGAGGGTTGGTAGTGTTTATCCCTACTCCAGATTGGGCTTGGATAAAAGTGGAAAAACTGAGAAGGACTGTAATGCAGATTAAAAAACTGAGGAGTTTCATAAGATCGATTTTATACACAACAAATCTAATGATTTTTAAATAATTTTTAGCTATTCGCAATAAATTCTTTATTCTATTGAAGACCAAGCTGTTGTTTTTGCTTAGACAAGAACCTCATCTCTATAAAAAAATCCGAGACCATTCAAGGTCAAAGACTTAAAAATATTTATAGGTAAAACCATAGAATTGGCGATCTGGGAGAAGTACATTGCAATGATGCTGTGGCGCGGAAAGGACGAAAAATCTCACCCTAGTCCACTCAAGCTCAAGTAAAAATCCTGAAAAACAGACACCTGAGATCGATCAATCCTCTTTTTTATCTCTAATAATTTTCAAGGACGCCACCTAATATCATCATATCATCGCGCTATAGGCTAAAAAACTTATTTCCCCATTACCCCCTTCAACAGCTCTAACTGCCCCGTCAGGGTTTTGACCTCCTCTTCCAGTTGCGCTATGCGCTGGGTTTGTGTGAAGTCTTCAGGCACGTTTGTGGTATAGGTTTGAGGCAATTGCGCGGCCAGATCGGCAAAAAAATTGTGTTCTACTGCCACCGAAATGTCCCAAAGCACGTTGCACTGCAAACTGCTGCGATCCTCATAATCTTGAACCGTCGATCTACTTCGGCTCATAACCCTAGCGAGTCCTGCTTTGTTTATGCGATTTGTTTTATAATAGGCTCTCAGTAGGTTTCCTATATGCGGCGGTATTAATTTCTTCTGTGTTTTCATTTTTGCTGCTTTTAATATTCAATATATGTTTTTCAAGGCATATTACAACCCTTATGCCTCAAATCAACCTATGTACGTTTTAGACCTACTTGTGTACGTTCTAAACTTACTTATGTACGTTTTAGACCTACTTGTGTACGTTCTAAACTTACTTATGTACGTTTTAGACCTACTTGTGTACGTTTTAGACTTACTTGCGTAGGTTTTAAACTTACTTATGTACGTTTTAAACTTACTTATGTACGTTTTAGACTTACTCGTGTACGTTATAAACCTACTTACATTCGTTTTAGACTTACTCGTGTACGTTTTAAACTTACTTGCGCTCGTTTTGACCCTACTTATGTATGTAATAGCCCTATTTACCTTCCTTTGGGCCATCCTTTCTCCCCTTATTGGCTCCCTGCTTATTAAACCGCCATTCCAGTTCGTCCAACGCGCTTTGGGCGTTGGGAATACCCACCTTTGCCGACACTTTATAAATTCCATAATGTGTTAGCCCCGTACCATAGGCTTCGTGCCCCACGATGCGCTCCACATCATTTAGTAGGTAGTCCAACCCTATGATCCGGCTGCGTATGGTTTTAACTTGTTTATAGAGCTTCAAATCTATATCGGCATTGTCGTTTACAAGTGCCGCGGGAAGTATGTTGGCACCATAGCTGCTCTTGAGCCGCACCACATCTTCCACAAAAGCGAGGTTGCGCACATCCAAGGCTAGGTAACGTTTACGTTCGTGATCGGTAAGGGTGGCTTTAGGCAGAAGGTCCCATATTTCCTGAACTTTTTGAAGGATGAGCCCCATCGTAGCCGAGTCCAGCGTTTCATGGATTTGGTTGTAGCTTATGTTTGCCATAATTTTTATGTTTTAAAAGATTATACAATAGCTTAAAGCACGGCAGAAAGCCGAAAATGGGGAGCAGATAATTGGTGATTGGCAATCGGTAATCGGTTATCGGTAATCGGTAATCGGTAATTTGCGTCGGTAATTTAGGACATCAAAAAAAACAGGGATTTCACAATAAAATAAACTAAAATTTAAGCATTAGTAGCCCACTAAGATAGTTGCTTGTATTAAAAAAAGAAAATTATAATTTAAAAAATTTGGAATAAAGAATCCCTAAAAACTTCATGTTCTGAGGTTTTTAGGGATTCGGCTTCAAATAAAGCAGTAATTGAAGTTTAGGAAAAACTACCACTTGTCAATCTGGTCTTTCAATTGTTCCTTGGTTTTTCCAGTTTTTTCCTGAAGACGACCAAGAAGTTCATCAGATTTTCCTTCAACATACATCAAATCGTCATCGGTAAGATCGGCGTATTGTTGCTTCATTTTACCCTTTACTTGCTTCCATTTTCCTTTAAATTGATCTTCGTTCATAACTTTAGTTTTTAGTTAAATTAATTACACTTTTTTTACTTTTATAAAGATACTGCCACGAGCTGCTCATTATTAATAACGGAATATTAAAGAATTGCCCGTTTTAGTTATAACTTTGCCAACCTATCTTAAATAATGTTATTTTTAAATCCCTTCGTTATGAAACGTTATCTTATTATACTCATTTTTATGCCATTATTTATCTCCTGCAACCAGCATACTGAAAAGAATACGAGCAATGATTTGGAGAATATCAATTCTGAAAATGTCAAGGAACAAAATACTACCTATTATTTAATACGTCACGCCGAAAAAGACCGTACAAATCCAGAAGATCAAGATCCGAGCTTAAACATAGAAGGGCTGAAACGAGCAAAACGATGGGCCACTTATTTTGAACCGTTTCAAATTGATCAAATTTATACCACTAAATATATCCGAAACAAACAGACCATATCTATGATTGCACAACAAAAAGCAATCAATCCCACTCTTTATGATCCGCATAATATCCAGATTGACGAATTCCTAAAAGAAACCAACGGAAAAAACGTGCTGATCGTTGGCCATAGCAATACCATTCCTACATTGGTAAACGCTCTTATAGGAAAAGAAGAATTTAAGGATATGGAAGATGATGACAATTCTACCCTCTTTAAAGTAACCCTAAACGGCAACGACAAAAAAGTAGAAACGATTACGGTGGAATAACGGGATTGGGGATTTGGGAATTTGGGAATTTGGGATTATTTTCGATTTCAAACGCAACTTCATCTTATTCTAATATATCAGAATCGATTTCGATTTCGATTTCGATTTCGATTTTGTTTTCCTAGAAGTTAATTATCTTATTTTTGCCCCTATGGCAATACAGAAAAATGTAAAGATCAAAAACCGCAAAGCGAAGTTTGAGTACGAGATTATCGATACTTATACTGCTGGTATTGTACTTCGTGGCACAGAGATAAAAGCCATTCGAGAAGGAAAAGCCTCAATTGCCGAAAGTTTTTGCGAGTTCAGTAATGGCGAATTGTTTGTAATAAACATGACCGTTCAGGAATATAGCCATGCTGTCAATTTTAGTCACAGTCCAAAAAGTGAGCGAAAACTTCTCTTAAACCGAAGTGAGTTGAAAAAACTTGAGAAAGAAGTCAAAAACTCGGGGCTTACGATTATTCCCTTAGTGCTCTTTACCAATAACAAAGGTTTGGCAAAAATGGACATTGCCCTTTGCCGAGGAAAAAAGGAATACGACAAACGCGAAGTCATTAAAGATCGAGAAAGCAAGCGAAGATTGGATAGTATCAAAAAGGCATTCAACAACTAAACGTTTAATGCCGTCAAGAATTGATAGAACAGCACCCAATTATTGACAACCTATATCAATTACCTACCTCACTAATAAACTTAATGCGATATAAGCGAAGTTCTTCCTCTTCATAGTCTCCATCAAATTCATCCAGTGCCTCTTCAATCTTATCGGTTTTGGCTTCTAAGAAATAATCGTGTATTTCCTCTTGTTGCTCTTCATCAAGAATCTCATCTATCCAGTAATCGATATTCAATTTGGTACCACTAAAAACAATAGCCTCCATTTCCTTAATAAATTCAGGCATTTCCAGACCCTTGGCATCGGCGATGTCTGGCAAAGAAAGTTTGCGGTCCACGTTTTGAATTATGTAGAGTTTTAGAGAACTATTGCTTCCTGTAGATTTTACTACAAAGTCCTCCGGGCGGATAATATCATTCTCTTCCACATAGTCTTGGATAAGTTTTAGAAATGATTTTCCATATTTTTTTGCCTTTCCTTCTCCTACTCCATGAACGTTTGAAAGTTCTTCCATGGTAATTGGATATTTCAGAGCCATATCTTCCAATGAAGGTTCCTGAAATATTACAAATGGTGGAAGATCTAGTTTATGTGCCACTTTTTTAAGCTCGGCTTTTAAAAGCTTAAACAGATTTTCATCGGCTACCTCACCTCCTTTATCAGCAGACACAATGACGTCATCATTGGCATCCTTAAAGGAATGATCTTCAGTCATCATAAATGATGTAGGTGATTTTATAAACTTTTTACCTAGCTCGGTCAGGTGAATGACTCCGTAGGTTTCAATATCCTTTTTTAAATATCCTGCCACTAATAATTGTCGCAAAAGAGCAGTCCAATACGCAGGCTCACGAGTCGATCCCGAACCAAAATAGGGTTGTGCGTCAGTTCGGTGTGATTTTATAAGCGCATTTACTTTTCCTACCAATACATGAACAACCTCCTTAGATTTATATTGCTGGTTAGTTTTTTGAACGATTTCCAACACTTGTTTAGCCTCGTTTTGGGCCTCGTGTTTTTTCTTTGGATGCCGCATATTATCATCCATCATTCCACCTTCTCCCGTTGCATTGTCAAATTCTTCCCCAAAATAATGAAGAATAAATTTTCTTCGAGAAATAGAAGTTTCGGCATAAGCAACAACCTCCTGTAAAAGTGCGTGACCGATTTCTTGTTCCGCAACAGGTTTGCCGCTCATAAACTTTTCGAGTTTTTCGATATCCTTATAACTGTAAAAAGCCAAGCAATGCCCTTCTCCTCCATCTCGTCCTGCACGACCCGTTTCTTGATAATAACTCTCAATAGATTTCGGAATATCGTTATGGATCACAAAACGCACATCAGGTTTGTCTATCCCCATTCCAAAGGCTATGGTTGCAACCACAACATCCACATCTTCCATCAAGAACATATCTTGGTGTTTTACGCGTGTTTTTCCATCAAGTCCCGCGTGATATGGTACAGCTTTAATCCCATTTACCTGTAATGCTTGGGCGAGCTCCTCTACCTTTTTCCGACTTAAACAATAAATAATACCGCTTTTGCCCTCATTTTGTTTTACAAACCGAATTATATCAGAGTTGACATTTTTGGTTTTAGGCCTTATTTCATAATAAAGGTTTGGTCTATTAAAGGAAGCTTTGAAGGTATTGGCATCGGACATCGAGAGATTCTTGAGAATATCTTCCTGAACTTTTGGAGTCGCAGTAGCCGTAAGTCCTATAATCGGGATATTGTCACCAATACGCTGGATAATGCTTTTAAGATTGCGATACTCTGGTCGAAAGTCGTGCCCCCATTCGCTAATGCAATGTGCTTCATCTATGGCCAAAAAGGAGATTTTCTGACCGCTGAGAAACTCCACATACTCTTCCTTGGTTAGGGATTCGGGAGCAACATATAGGAGTTTAGTAATTCCGTCAACGATATCACTTTTTACCTTCTTAACCTCCGTTTTGTTTAAAGAGGAATTGAGCACATGAGCTATCCCTTCTTCTGAGGAAAGGGATCGCAATACATCCACTTGGTTTTTCATCAAGGCGATTAGGGGAGAGACGATGATGGCTGTACCTTCCTGCATTAATGCTGGAAGCTGATAACATAGAGATTTTCCTCCTCCTGTTGGCATTACTACAAATGTATTTTCGCCAGCCAGGATGCTTTTAATTACTTCTTCTTGCAATCCTTTAAATCGACTAAATCCAAAATATTTTTTTAAGGATGCATAAAGGTCATATTCTATCACGTTGTTTATGTTTTCGTTTTTCAATTTAGGATTAAGTTACACATTATATTGTTTTAAGCAAGAACAATCGTAATTTTGCAACCTTATTAAGTTACCTTGAACTTAAAAGAACGGGAAACTATTTCACTAATTTTGAATCACATTTAATTTCATTCTAAATATACTAATTTCCCAAACAGATGCAAACATTAGAGAGCGTTAAAATTTTGGAGAAACAACAACGAATCATTTCCATCGCAAAAAGCACAATTGAAACTGAGAGCAAAGCTATTGCAAACCTTGCTCATTTGGTAGATGAGGAATTTGCGGGAGCCACCGAATATATTTTTCATTCAAAAGGAAGAGTAATTATTACAGGAATAGGAAAAAGCGCTAACATTGCGACTAAAATTGTGGCCACGTTGAACTCCACGGGAACACCTTCTATCTTTATGCACGCTGCAGATGCAATCCACGGCGACTTAGGAACAATACAAGATGACGACACCGTAATATGTATTTCAAAAAGCGGAAACACACCAGAAATAAAAGTACTGGTTCCTCTAATTAAATCCATAGGTAATAAAGTGATTGCCATTACGGGAAATCGCGACTCCTTTTTAGGACAACAGGCAGATTTTGTATTGAACGCCTATGTAGAAAAAGAAGCTTGTCCCAACAACCTCGCCCCCACTGCTAGCACTACGGCTCAATTAGTGATTGGCGACGCCTTGGCAATGTGCCTTTTGGATTTACGCGGATTTTCGAGTGGGGACTTCGCAAGATTCCATCCCGGAGGTTCCTTAGGTAAAAAATTATACCTCCGCGTGAGCAATCTAACAGCTCTGAATGAAAAACCCCAGGTAAGTCCAGATACAGATTTAAAAAAGGTGATTATTGAAATCTCCGAAAAAATGCTCGGAGTTACCGCAGTAGTGGAAAACGGAAACATTGTCGGAATCATAACCGATGGCGATTTACGGCGGATGCTCACTCGAACAGACAACTTTTCAGGGTTGACCGCAAAAGACATTATGAGCAAAAATCCGAAAACAATTGCTAACAATGCTATGGCTGTGGAAGCCATGGAAATGATGGATTCCTATGGTATTACACAAATCTTAGCCGAAGATAAAGGAAAATATAGTGGTGTCGTTCATATTCATAATCTCACTAAGGAAGGAATCATTTAATGAAGAAAAAAGACTCTCCTGAAAAAGAAATGTCCTTCCTAGACCACTTGGAAGAATTGCGTTGGCATTTGGTCCGCTCCACTCTTGCTGTAGTTATTTTGGGAGTCGTAGCTTTTATTTTCAAAGGCTTTATTTTTGACACGCTTATTTTTGGCCCGAGCAAAGCAAGTTTCTGGACATATGAAATTTTTTGCAACCTTTCTAAAACATTAGGAATGGATGCATTTTGTTTTCAAGAAATGCCGTTCAAAATTCAGAGTCGAACCATGTCGGGGCAGTTTTCGGCACACATGTGGACTTCAATTTACGCAGGTGTTATCGTCGCTTTTCCGTATATTCTATATGAGTTTTGGAAGTTTATAAGCCCAGGGCTGAAGGAAAAAGAGCGCAAGAGCAGCCGAGGTTTTATAATTATAGCCTCTCTACTTTTCTTTTTGGGAGTTTTGTTCGGGTATTACATAATTACTCCTTTATCGATCAATTTTCTAGGAAACTATCAAGTTAGCGAGGAGGTAATAAACCAATTTGATTTGGACAGTTACATTTCATTAGTTCGAACTTCGGTATTGGCCTGTGGAATTATCTTTGAACTACCAATCATAATTTATATACTTACCAAAATTGGGATATTGACTCCTGAGATTTTAAAGAAATACAGGAAATTTGCCTTGATAATCGTTCTGATTCTTTCCGCAGTAATAACCCCTCCGGATGTTGCCAGCCAAATTATCGTGGCTATTCCTATTCTTATTCTATATGAAGTAAGTATTTTCATCTCAAAAGTGGTAATCAAAAACCAGAAAAAAGAACGCGCAAATGTCAAATAATATCGTAGAAGAATTTAATGCCTACCGTTCCAAAATGAACGATAAAATGCTTGATGAAAATAACAAAATTCTCAAGCGCATATTCAATTTGGACACCAATGCTTACATGGAAGGCGCGCTTCCGAAAAAAACTAAGGAATTACTCGGATTAGGTAATTCATTGGTATTAAGATGCGACGATTGTGTGCGTTATCATTTGGAAGAATGTCATAAACTTGGATTGACCAAGGAAGAAGTGGTGGAAGGCATGAGTATTTCGCTACTCGTGGGCGGAACTATCGTCATTCCACATTTAAGAAGAGCCTTTGAATATTGGGAAGCTTTGGATGCACTGAAAAAATAATTGATATATTCGTAGCGTTGCGAAATGAGAACCATATTTCATTGCAATGTGGTAAAGTGTTTAGAATTTTGCTGAAAACATTTTAATTTTTTCACTGCGATTAACTAAGGAAAATAATTTCCAATTGTAAAAATAGAATTCATAGAATGAAGCTAAGAGCCGAAGATCTCATAAAATCCTATAAAGGACGTAAGGTTGTTAAAGGCATTTCCGTGGAAGTAAACCAAGGGGAAATCGTAGGCTTGCTTGGGCCAAATGGCGCAGGAAAAACCACTTCCTTTTACATGATTGTAGGCTTGATAAAACCGAATGGCGGAAGAATATTTTTAGAGGGAACCGAAATAACAAAATATCCCATGTACAAACGTGCCCAACACGGAATTGGTTACTTGGCACAGGAAGCATCAGTATTTAGAAAGCTGAGCGTGGAGGACAATATTCTCAGCGTTCTGCAGCTTACCAAACGCACTAAAAAGGAACAAAGGGAAAAAATGGAATCGCTTCTTGAGGAATTCGGTCTCAATCACATCCGCACGAATCGTGGTGATCTCCTTAGCGGGGGCGAACGGCGACGAACAGAAATTGCCCGCGCCTTGGCAACCGATCCGCATTTCATCCTTCTCGACGAGCCGTTTGCAGGTGTCGATCCAGTCGCTGTGGAAGATATCCAGAGAATTGTCGCTAAATTGAAAAACAAAAATATAGGTATTTTGATAACCGACCACAACGTACAGGAAACCTTGGCCATTACAGATAGAACTTATTTAATGTTTGAAGGAAGCATCCTTAAACACGGTATTCCTGAAGAATTAGCCGCAGATGAAATGGTGCGTAAAGTCTATCTCGGACAGAATTTTGAACTTCGTAAGAAGAAACTGGAGTTTTAATATCTTAGCCTAGCTTACATGCCACTTCATGCGTGGAAATAAAACATGTGTTTTACTTGGGGACTTTCCAAAAAAGGGAAAGCACTATATACAAAAGAATTATAATCGGGATTGCTAAAAACTTTAAGAATACCAACAGTACTACACAAAGACACAAAAATACATAACGCACACCATTACTTTTAAAATCCCACGTCTTGAATTTTAAGGCAAATAAGGGGATTTCTGCATTTAATAGAATACAACTTACTACTATTAGCCCCATTAAAAACCATATATTTAAAATAATTGTTTCGATTATTTCCGAATACTGATATTCTAAAATAAGTGGAAGACTCAAAATTAAAAGTGTATTTGCAGGGGTGGGTAAACCAATAAATCCCGAGGTTTGGCGGGTATCCACATTAAATTTCGCTAGTCGATAAGCAGACGCAACGGTAATAAAAAGGCCCAAAAGTGGCAAATAATTTTTCACTCCAACGTTCCATCCTTGCGCGGAAAAGACTTCGGTAAAGTTCTGCATACTTCCTAAAAACCCAATATTTAAAAGCTGAAACATAACAATTCCTGGCACTACCCCACTGGTAATCATGTCGGCCAAAGAATCTAGTTGAAGACCGATTTCGCTCTGAGCATTCAAGGTGCGAGCTGCGAGACCATCAAAAAAGTCAAAGAAAATCCCTAAAAAAACAAAGACTGCTGCTAAAATTAAATCTCCCGAAACAGCAAATAGAACAGCCACGCTGCCGGAGAGAATATTAAGGGATGTAATAAAATTTGGAATTTGTTTTCTCATCGGGTTAGCACTTATAAAAGCTTGATTTATTAATTAAAAAGAAAACGTTGGAGAGGTTTATTATGATTAAAACGAGCAGCTCATTTATCCCCTAAACAAAGTTTCCCGTAAAAATAACAAAGAATTTCCGTCTAAAGGTATCAAAACACAATATGTACATACATTTAAAGTTTAATATTCTACAAAATAGTAAGATATTTGTCCAAATCTTTTAGCTTGAGAAAGAACCTCTTCCTTGTTTTTATGCTTCTTTCCACCGTTTTAGGAGCGCAAACCGCACGAAAATATTCCAACGAATTTATGAATATTGGGGTCGATGCCGCTGCTTTTGGGATGAGCAATGCCGTGGTAGCGTCTTCTGCCGATGTAAATTCAGGTTACTGGAACCCCGCTGGATTAGTAAACTTGGAGGATAAGCAAATTTCCTTGATGCATGCTTCTTATTTCGCAAACATCGCCAATTATGATTATGCAGCTTTTGCGATGCCTTTGGACGATCGCAGTGCCGTGGGCCTTTCCGTCATCCGTTTTGGCGTGGATGATATTTTGAATACTACGCGATTGATAGACGATCAAGGAAATATTGACTATAACAGAATCAGCCTTTTTTCTACAGCAGATTACGGTATAACTTTTTCGTATGCACGAAAATTACCACTCGATGGTTTTAATTATGGAATTAACGCTAAAGTAATCCGTCGCATCATCGGTGATTTTGCATCCTCTTGGGGTTTTGGCCTTGATGCTGGCGTGCAATTCAAAAATGATAAGTGGATGTTTGGATTGATGGCTAGAGATATTACCACCACCTTTAATGCTTGGGCCATTGACGAAGAGAAATTTGCTGAAATCCAAGGTGCTGTAGAAGGTCAAAATCAAGAACTTCCTGAAACGACAGAGATTACAATTCCGAAATTACAATTGGGAATGGCACGCAAGTTTATTTATCGTCACGATTTTTCACTTTTGGCAGAAGTGGATTTCAATTTCAGATTTACGGAAACCAATGATGTTATCTCTACCTCCTTTGCAAGCATTACTCCCTCATTAGGTCTTGAATTTGGCTACATTGAAATGGTTTTTGTTCGAGCTGGAGTTGGAAATTTTCAAAACACACAACAACTTGATGGAAGTGATTCCGTTGGATTTCAACCTAACATTGGGGTTGGATTTAAATATAAAGGAATCTACGTGGATTATGCCCTTACCGATATTGGGGATCAAAGTGTGGCTTTATATTCCAATGTGTTTTCACTAAAATTGGACTGGGAGATTTTTAGGTAGTTTAAAAAAGAGAATGGTTAAACAGTGATGAAATCGAAACTGAAAAATTAAAAACAGTGCTGAAACAATACTTTCTATTCCTTTTGCTTCTAACCGCAGCGGCATCAAATGCGCAATTTGGATCTTTATCACCATCAGCTGAGATTAGTATTATTACCATTGGACCGGGGACGGAACTCTATGATAAATTTGGACACAGTGCATTTAGAATAAAGGATTCCCTGAGTGGTGTAGATATCGCTTTTAATTACGGAGTGTACGATTTTGATACTCCAAATTTTTACACCAAATTCGCTCAAGGGAAACTACTATATGAGCTTCAAGCAGATTATTTTCAAGAGTTTTATTTACGCTATGTCAACGAAAATCGTTGGGTAAAGGAACAGGTTTTAGACCTTACACAAACTGAAAAACAAGCTGTTTCTGATTTTCTATGGAAAAATGCACTTCCGGAGAACAAAAAATACAAATATGATTTCTTCTTTGATAATTGTGCAACCAAAATCCGCGATGTAATACAGACCGTTCTAGGAGATAATTTAGAATACACGAACAACTACATTAAGGAAAAACTTACCTTTCGAGATCTCATCCAACAAAACCTCAAATCCAATACTTGGGGCAGTTTAGGAATCGATATTGCCTTGGGAGCAGTCATAGACCGAAAGGCCAAGCCAATTGAATATCAATTTCTGCCACTCTACGTGTACGAAGGTGCTGCCCACGCCGTGATCCATAGAGGTAATAGGGCCGAACCGTTAGTTAAATCTTCAAAAGTACTTTTTAAGAGCACACCATCTGCGCCACAAAACAATTTCTGGTTAAGCCCTCTTTTTATTTTCGGAATAATCGGATTATTGATTGTTTTTATAACATTTAAGGATTACAAGTACAAATCCCGAAGTCGTTTTATGGATGTCTCAATTTTCCTTTTTACAGGTTTAATCGGTTTATTTCTTCTGTTTCTTTGGTTCGCCACAGACCATACTGCCACGGCAAACAATTATAACTTGCTTTGGGCCTTCCCGATTTCAATAGCTTTAATGGTAGCTATCGCAAGGAAGGTTATTTCTCCGATTTTAAAGAAGTATATATTCTTACTTCTAATCCTATTGGCTCTTTTGGCCGTCCATTGGATTAGTGGAGTTCAGGTATTTGCTATAGCTTTATTACCATTGCTTTTAGCACTGGCAGTTCGGTATACATTCTTGATATATTTCTTTAACCAGCAAAGAAAAGCGTTAGAATAATACAGAGGGCTTTTGTGGTATAGTAGTGAACCCGGATTGCCCATTTAAATGGATATGACTAGATCTCCTCTACTGCCCTCTAAAGAATACTATTGTACTCAAGGTTTTGACGACAATAACCACATCCAGAAAGAGGCTTCGATGTTTGATATAATACAGATCGTATTGTAATTTTTCGAGAGAATCCTCTTCACTTGAACCATATTTTGCATTCACTTGAGCCCAACCCGTTATGCCTGGCTTAACAAGATGTCGCACTTCATAAAAAGGCAATTTTTCAGCAAAGGTCTCTACAAATTCAGGGCGTTCGGGACGGGGCCCAATGACACTCATTTCGCCTTTTAAAACATTGAGAAATTGTGGAATTTCATCAAAACGGGATTTTCTCAAAAACCGTCCAAACTTAGTCACTCGGATATCCTTTTCCTGAGCAAATTGAGCGCCATTTTCCTCTGCATTCTTTACCATGCTGCGCAACTTAAACAATTTAAAGTGCTCACCATTCCGACCAACACGGGTTTGACTATATAGTAGCGGACCTCGGTTTCCTACTAAATTACCTATCAGCACAATAGGAAATAACAACAGACCGCAGCTCAAACCTAAAATTCCAAGAACCAAATCCAGCATTCTGTTAAAAAACAAATAGAGTTTATTCTGATTACTACGGCTGAAAGGAAAGTACCGATAAAAGTCTCTTTCAACATGCTGAACTGGAATTCGATACGTAAGTTCCTCATATACTTGAATATACTCACGAACCGACACTCCCTTTTCAAGAAGTCTAATTAATTTATAATTTAACTCCACGGTTATTCCTTCTGAGAGCGGCGTGC
>JBLWTS010000026.1:0-32550 GCA_048270045.1 Aequorivita sp. | reverse complement strand
GGTATAAGTGCTTTGTAAACCATATAGAAAATGGAGAATGTTCTAACTAAAGTTCAATTAGAGATTTATGATAAGTGCGATTTTAAAATTTCCAACTTTAAACCGGAAATAGAAAGTAAGGAATATAATGCTTGTCGATATGAATTGAATGGTCGCAATATTTTTGGTAGAACTTCTAAAATCACTCCAAAAAAAATAGGACAATTTGTAACATTCTGGAAAAGAAACATAAAGGGAGTCATTGAACCTTTTGAAGAAAATGACGAGTTTGATTTTTATGTTGTGAATTCCCGAACAGAAACTAAGTTGGGACAATTCGTTTTTCCAAAATCGGTGCTAATTAAAAAAGGAATTGTTTCTACAGCCAAAAAGGAAGGGAAAAGAGGATTTCGAGTTTATCCAAACTGGGAAATTGCGAAAAACAAACAAGCAGAAAAAACACAAAAATGGCAGTTGGATTATTTCTATGAAATTAATGAAACGACTGATCTCTTGAAGGTTGCGAAACTTTATAAAGCTGAATAATTAGAAAAAACATCAATAAATTTTAAGAACCAGCAGAAATCTGAAATGATGAGATTTAAAGCGATAACTTCCTGCAAGGTGTTCCCCGCATTTCAGCGGGACTCCTTGTAGGTATTAAGAATAAGACAGAAATCTCATTTTATTTTTGAAATTAAAGCTCTAATTATGAAGTGTGATGATGAAAAATACCAAAGTGTAAAAACTAATGATATATACCTACAAGGTTTTGAAAACCTTGCAGGATAGAAAAACATACTATAAAAAATATAATGAACCACTGCCGTTTACCAACTATAGACTATTTATTCGCTTTAAGAAAAAGAAAGTGCTATTTCCTGCAAGGTGTTCCTCGCTTTTTCTGCGAGGCTCCTTGTAGGTATTAATGAAACGACTGAAATCTCCTTTATTTTTGAAATTATAGACCTAATTATGAAGTATGATGATTACAGCACCAAAGTTTTAGCACTAAAAAAATAGACCTACAAGGTTTTGAAAACCTTGCAGGATAGAAAAACATACTATAAAAAATATAATGAACCACTGCAGTTTACCAACTATAGACTATTTATTCGCTTTAAGAAAAAGAAAGTGCTATTTCCTGCAAGGTGTTCCTCGCTTTTTCTGCGAGGTTCCTTGTAGGTATTAAAGAAACGACTGAAATCTCCTTTATTTTTGAAATTATAGACCTAATTATGAAGTATGATGATTACAGCACTAAAGTTTTAGCACTAAAAAAATAGACCTACAAGGTTTTGGAAACCTTGCAGGATGAAAAATATACCTTTAAAGAAATAATTATAACGCAACCATTTACCGTCTACCGTCTAAAGACTACCAACTATTATGACTGAATATTTCAATCTTCTCTGGCACGATTACACCTTGCGCACCATAACTCTGGGAACAGCGGTTCTTGGAACTATATGTGGCATGTTGGGAAGTTTTGCGGTGCTGCGAAAAGAGAGTCTATTGGGCGATGCTATTTCGCACGCGGCACTTCCGGGAATTGCGTTGGCGTTTATAATTACTGGCGCGAAAGATTCTGGAACTTTGCTCTTAGGGGCTTTGGTAAGTGGTTTGATTGGAACTTATTGGATTCGTGGAATAACCTCTAAAACTCATTTAAAAAGCGACACCGCCTTAGGTCTTATCCTCTCCACTTTTTTTGGTTTTGGGATGTTGCTCTTGACGTTTATTCAGAAACAACCCAACGCTAATCAAGCGGGCTTGGATAAATATCTTTTTGGACAAGCTGCAACATTGGTGGAAAGTGATGTGAAATTGATGGTCATTGTAACTGCAGTATCGCTTGTTGTACTTCTACTCTTTTGGAAGGAATTTAAAATCCTTCTGTTTGACCCAGACTACACCAAAACGATTGGCTTCAACACAAAGTTTATAGATGTCTTAGTTACGTTTTTTATTGTTCTTGCTATTGTTCTTGGATTGCAAACCGTAGGTGTTGTGCTTATGAGCGCAATCCTTCTCGCCCCTGCGGCAGCTGCGAGACAATGGACAAATAGTCTAAGCACCATGGTTTTATTGGCGGGATTGGTGGGAGCGCTTTCGGGTATTTTTGGTACGGCTATTAGTGCGAGTCAAGACAATCTTTCCACAGGTCCAGTGATTGTTTTGGTAGCCAGTGCTTTTGTTTTGATCTCATTAATATTCGCTCCAGGACGGGGATTGTTATTCCGAGAGATTCGTTTTAGGAATAATAGAAAAGACTTAGAACTGATGAAAACACTTCAGTTTATGTATGATATCGCAAGGGATCACGAAAATATTTCACATCCGCACGCCATCCGTATTCTCAACAATTTTCAAGGATACACAAAAGGCTCGCTCAAAAAACTAGAAAATGAGGACTTGATAACGCTCGAAGGACCTGATTGGGCATTGACTCAAAAAGGATTTGATAAAGCGGCCGAAATGTATAATCAACAAAGGAACAATGAATAGTCCACAGATAGAAATACAGATTATAGCTGCTGTTGTGGCAATGGCTTGTGCTATTCCGGGAGTGTTTCTGGTATTGCGCAAAATGGCTTTGATTAGCGATGCTATCAGTCATTCTATTCTTCCTGGAATTGTAATTGGGTTTTTTATTACTCAAGATTTAAACTCACCATTGCTTATTCTTTTTGCTGCACTCGTCGGTGTTTTGACGGTGGTTTTAGTTGAGTACATCCAAAAAACAGGTTTGGTAAAGGAAGACACTGCCATTGGTCTTGTGTTTCCGGCGCTTTTTAGTATTGGGGTAATTATGATATCAAAAAATGCTGGAGATGTCCATTTGGATGTGGACGCAGTTTTGCTCGGGGAGCTTGCATTTGCACCTTTTGACAGAATGATGATTGCTGGGGCGGATTGGGGACCAAAGTCGTTATGGATAATGGGAAGTATTTTAATAGTGATTATAAGTCTGTTGCTACTCTTTTTCAAGGAATTGAAAGTTAGCACTTTTGACGCCGGGCTTTCGGCCTCTTTAGGAATATCGCCCATCGTGATTCATTATGGGTTGATGTCTGTTTCTTCAATAACTGTTGTTGGTGCTTTTGATGCCGTTGGAGCCATCTTAGTCGTCGCCCTTATGATTGCTCCAGCCGCAACTGCTTATTTACTTACTGAAGACCTCAAAAGAATGATCGTGCTCTCCATGTTTTTCGGAGTGCTTGCTGCCATTTCTGGATATTGGTTCGCGAATTGGCTGGATGCTTCCATTTCTGGATCCATAGCCACAACGCTTGGAGTAATTTTCTTGATAGTTTACTTATTCGCACCTAAAAAAGGGCTTATTTCTGTGTTATACCGTCAAAAACAACAACGGATAGAAGTTTCCCTTATCACTTTTCTTTTGCACCTAAATCGTCATGAAGAGAAACGAGAACGCCATATAAATCATCTTCGTGAACACATAGATTGGCGTGAAGTAAAAGCGCGGAAAGTATTGGATCTCGCGCTCAAAAATAATTTAGTAGAAATTGAAATAGACATCGTTTTCCTAACGGAGAAAGGGTTGACATTTACTGAAAAATCGTTGGCGTACATAATTGAAAATAAGCACGAGAAAATCGATTCAATGAAAGATGATTTTTTCTTATTCCGAGGATAATAGAATTGACTTAAGACTTTTAGACTTAGGACGTAGGACAAATGATGATGCGTCAAAAACGAATTGGTTTTATGTCCTAAGTCCTTTCGTATTACGCACTTTTATTCTATTGGATTTCGAGTTAAAATAAATTTTAAATAAATGAAAAACGAGGGCCATGAATCCTTGGAGAATGTTCACGGAACGATTGAAACATCGGGAAAGAAATCTCCTTGGAAACGCTTGCTCGCTTTTCTAGGCCCGGCTTATTTGGTAAGCGTTGGCTATATGGATCCAGGAAACTGGGCTACCGATATTGCCGGAGGAAGCCAGTTTGGATACGCTCTTTTGTGGGTTTTGCTGATGAGCAATATTATGGCTTTGTTGCTGCAAAGTCTTTGCACCCGACTTGGCGTTGTCAGAGGTTTGGATTTGGCGCAGGCCTCCCGCCAGTCTTACCCGAAGTTTGTCAATTTCATTCTTTATATTATGGCTGAAATTGCCATCGCCGCAACTGATTTGGCGGAAGTTATTGGAATGGCCATCGGACTAAATCTTCTTTTCGGTTTACCGATGATTTGGGGCGTTTCCATTACGGTTTTGGATAGTTTTCTTTTACTGTTTCTTATCAACAAAGGAATGCGAAAAATGGAGGCTTTCATCATCGTCCTTATCGCAATTATTGGAGGATCATTCCTAATTGAAATGTTTCTGGCAAAACCCGATATGGGCGAATTGATAACTGGGTTTATCCCAACACTTCCTAACGATACCTCCCTTTATATCGCCATCGGAATTATTGGAGCCACTGTAATGCCACACAATTTATATCTCCATTCTTCATTAGTGCAAACCCGGAAAATCGATCAAACCAAAAAGGGAATTAAACAGGCGTTAAAATTGAATTTTATCGATTCGGCAATTGCCTTGAACTTGGCTTTTTTCGTCAATGCGGCCATTCTTATTTTGGCTGCCTCAGTATTTTTTAAGAATGAAATGTATGGAGTGGCCGAAATCCAAGATGCTCACGCACTGCTAGAACCCTTACTTGGATCTAATTTAGCACCCATATTTTTTGCTATTGCACTGATTGCCGCAGGTCAAAGTTCAACACTAACTGGAACGTTAGCAGGTCAAATTGTAATGGAAGGCTATCTTAATCTTCGTATCCAGCCATGGGTTCGGCGATTAATAACTCGATTGGCAGCGATTATTCCAGCACTGTTCACGATCTTATATTTTGGCGAGGGAGCTACTGGAAAACTGCTCGTTTTAAGTCAAGTGGTTTTGAGTTTGCAACTTGGTTTTGCCATAATTCCCTTGATCCACTTCGTCAGTGATAAGAAAATGATGAAAGGTTTTCATATTAAATTACCCATGAAACTGGCTTCTTGGATCATTACAATTATAATTGTTGGACTGAATGGAAAATTGGTTTTTGAAGAAGTAAAAAACTGGATAGTAGATTCTGATGATCCCTTTTATATATGGATTTTCGTAGTTCCTGTTGTCATTGGTAGTGCTATTTTGCTATTGTATATTACGATGCGACCTTTAGTGATGAAGAGAATAGCGAACCTGAAAATTCCATTGCCACATATTTCGAAATCCGAGATTGGAAAAATTTCAACACCTAAACCTTATAAATATATTGCCATAGGAGTAGACTTCTCAACTGCCGATCAAAAGAGTATTTCTTCGGCTTTACAATTGGGTGGAAAGGAAGCTGTGTACAAATTAATTCACGTTGTTGAAACTCCGGGAGCTTTATTGTACGGTAGTAATACGGACGACCATGAAACCATCAGTGACGAAGAATTTCTGAATTCTTATAAAACGGAACTCGAGCAACAAGGTTATGTTATTGAAGTAGAACTCGGTTTTGGGTCTCCAAAAAGGGTTATTCCCAAAATCGTGAACGATGGAAATTTTGATTTACTTGTTCTTGGAAGTCACGGACATAAAATGTTCAAGGATCTTATGTTTGGAACCACGGTGGATAGTGTTCGGCATCGTGTTAAAATTCCTGTTTTTATTGTTTGAAGTTTTGCAAAATGATAGACCAAATCTAATTACTCTTTGAGACTTGTTTGGTTTAATCAAAGAATCTGTTAGGTTTAATTTTTGATGTATCTTTAAAATCCCAAAAACCTTATTTATATGAAATTTTCGCTTCTTGCCCTGCTTATTCTATTTTCAAGTTTTGCCATTGGACAAAGCAACGACGCCAAACCTCCCGTAATTGCAGTGAAGGTTCCATTGGGAAAATCCATTGTCCTCAAAGGGGTTTCCATTAAATTTATTGAAGTTCTGGAAGATTCGCGCTGTCCTACAGATGTAACTTGTATTTGGGCTGGGCGCGCAATTGTAAGAGTAGAAGTTACGGTTAATGGACAAACAAATGAAAAGACCCTCACATTTGGTGCAGTTACAGCGGAAGAGAGAAAAAATACGAATATTTATAGTTCAGGTGAATTTGCAATAAACGGTTTGACTCTAAATCCATATCCCAGCGTGGAAAATTCCAGTGAGGATACCGAATATGTCTTACTGGTTTGTGAAGAAAAGAATCAATAAATTAGTGGAAAGTACAGCTACTGCAGTCGGAATGATCTCCTTTTTTACCTCCAGGTTTTCGGATTTCGTAAATAGGATTCCACACGAACTTTTTCAGCAAATAGCCAATGGCAAGAGAAAATGTTATTAAAACCAATATTGTTTGCATAGTACAAAGATAATTAAAAGCTTCTAAACGTCCAACTAACTCCTATTTCCATTGTTGATTTTGAATTTCTTCCCTCAAAAACTTGGAGTTGCGGAATAATTCTTATTTCAATGTTTGATAAGCTATAAGCGATAATATATAAGCGATTGCCGTCATTACCACCAGTTGCCACATCGGCCATTTCCACGTGTTGGTTTCTCTTTTTACAATGGCGAGGGTGCTCATGCATTGCATCGCAAAAGCGTAAAACAATAACAGGGAAACCCCACTTGCAAAATTAAACAATGGACCACCCAAAACTGGGTTGACTTCTGCTGCCATTCTACTTTTTATGGTTTGTTCGTCATCGCTTCCAACGCTGTAAATCGTAGCCAAGGTGCCTACGAAGACCTCCCGTGCCGCAAAGGAACTTACCAATGCAATTCCTATTTTCCAATCGTAACCTAATGGCCGTACTGCAGGTTCGATTGCATGGCCAATTCTTCCAATATAGGAATGCTCCAGTTTAAAGGAGTCCACATGATGGGCGAGTTTTTCGGGTGTAAGGTTTTGTGAAGCGAATTCTGCTTCAACTATTGATTCGGCATCATTAAATTTTCCAGGGCCATAAGATGCCAATACCCAGAGGATTATGGAAATGGCAAGTATTATTTTTCCTGCACCGATTACGAACGCCTTAGTTTTTTCCACCATGGTAATCAAAACGTTTTTAGGCAGAGGTAATTTGTAATTGGGCATTTCGACCACAAAAAAACTTTTGGTCTTTATTCTTAGAATTTTATCCAAAACCCAAGCTGAAAAGATTGCCGCGCCAAATCCGAGAATATACATGAACATTAAGGTTAGCGCTTGCAAACTGAAAATACCTAAAACCCGGATATCTGGAATTACCAAAGCAATAATTATTAAATATACAGGCAGTCGCGCCGCACAAGTGGTAAATGGAGTAACTAAAATAGTGATTAAACGTTCTTTCCAATTTTCGATATTCCGGGTGGCCATAATTGCGGGAATTGCACAAGCAGTTCCTGCAACCAATGGAACCACGCTTTTGCCGCTGAGCCCAAATCTCCGCATTAATTTATCCATCAGAAAGACCACTCGACTCATATATCCTGTTTCTTCCAAGATTGAAATAAACAAAAAGAGAAAGGCTATTTGGGGTATGAAAATCACGATTCCACCAATTCCTGGAATGATTCCTTCAGAAATTAAGTTTGTAAACTGACCTGCAGGAAGGGTGTTTTTGGTCCATTCGCCTAAGGCTGCGAAAGAGCGATCGATAAAATCCATTGGATATTCACTCCAGTCAAATATGGCTTGAAAAATCAACATTAATATGCCGAAGAAAATCACATAACCCCAAACTTTATGGGTTAAAACCCGATCTAAACGGCTACGTAGATCTTTTGCATTTGCAGCATCTATACGAAGGGTTTCTTTCAGAATTTCATTTATATATTGATAGCGAACAATGGTTTCCTTTTGCTGCATCCGTTTTAAATTACTCACGGATTCAGTTTGAAATGTGGCGATTCCCTTTAATTCATTTCTGTCTAGTTTCCCAAAATTGACATCTTGAGTGATGACCAACCATAATTTATAAAGGTCTTGATTTGGAAAGGCTTTTCTCAATCGATCGAAGTATTCCGGAGCGATGTTGGAAGCGTTTAAACAAGGTTTTGTGGGAAGTTGATTATAGTTTTCTATCAATTTCTTTAAGTAATCGAAACCGATATTTTTTCTGGAACTGATTAGCGCAATTTTGGTATTCAGCTTCTTTTCTAGCAAGGGAACGTCCAAAGTGATTGCTTTTCTATCCATCCTGTCTGCCATGTTTACGGCTAGAATTGTCGGAATTCCCAAATCTTTTATTTGAGTAAACAGCAGTAAATTGCGTTTCAAGTTTTCCACATCTGCCACAACAACCGCGACATCTGGAAAATCTTTGTTGTTTTTGTTGAGAAGTAATTCAATAACTACATTCTCATCAAGGGAAGATGCATTTAGGCTATAGGTTCCCGGCAAATCCAATACGTGTACTGTGCAGGCTCGTCCAAACTTACAGGTGCCTTGTTTTTTCTCAACGGTGATTCCCGGATAATTTCCTACTTTTTGGTTTAGGCCTGTTAACCGATTGAAAACAGAGGTTTTTCCGGTATTGGGATTTCCAACAAGTGCAACGTTAATGTGTTTGGCCATACTTCGGCTTAATTTTATTCTGAGCCTGTTGAAGGGTTCAGTTACTCGCGTATATATTTAAAAATTACAGCAATTCAATTTCAATCTTCCTGGCGGTTTCAAGACGAATGGCAAGATGACTTCCATTAATGTCTAAATAAAGCGGATCTCTAAAGGGGGCGATTTGGACCAGTCTCACTTCGTTGCCAGGCAAACAGCCCATTTCCAATAACTTCAATGGCACGACATCCAATGAAAATTCTTTGATGATGCCGCGTTGGCCTTTTTTTAATGAAGCAATGGTAAACACTGATTTTTATTTAGATTGAATTTAAACTAGACAAAAGTAAATGATTTTATTTAGATTGGGGAATGAAGAATCCAGAATTGTTAATCAGAAGTTCAACTTTGGGAAAGTACAATGTCTATAGGACTCTAAAGGACTTTTTTATACCAATCGAAAAAAATAAAAGCTGTTTTTGAAAGAATAAAAGGAATTATTTCTCCTGTTCCAATATTTTGATGTCCTCAAGTAATTGGTCAATGGCTTCAGAATCCGTTCCGTCATAAAAGCCGCGGATCCGTTTTCTTTTATCAACCAAAACAAAATTCTCTGTGTGGATAAGGTCAAATTCCTCGTAAGGATTGTCTTTTGCTACCAAATAGGATTTTCGGGCAAGGTCATAGATTTCTTTTCTATCGCCAGTAACCAAATTCCATTTTTTGTCGTTTACTCCTTTTTCAATAGCGTATTTTTTAAGTTGAGGTACGCTGTCAATTTCGGGAGTTACTGTGTGTGAAAGCAGGAGAACGTTGGCATCGTCGGCTAAAGACTTTTGAATTTTGACCATATGATCCGTCATAATTGGGCAAATGGTCTGGCAGGTGGTAAAGAAAAAATCGGCTACGTAAATTTTGTCTTTGTAATTGTCTTGCGTCACCGTTTCTCCATTTTGATTGGTCAATGAAAAATCGGCGATGGTGTGGTATTTTTTTACGTATTGAAGGGTAGTGTCAACTAAAACGGCTTCGACCTCAGCAGGCTGAAACACTTTTAGGCTCCGTTTGGGGTCCATTACTTGATAAATGACAGTGATAATTATTGCGGAAAGCACAAACATCACAATAGCGAAGAACTTATATTTCTTGAAGAACGAAAGCATGCTGTTAAAATTTAATCCAAATCGACATATTCACTGGCAAAAATAACCTCTAATGTTTTCAAAAGCGATACATTTAACAACTAAATCTACAAGATGAAATCATTTTTATTGTTATCCTTTTTGCTTTCTTCTCCTTTTCTTTTTTCCCAAATCCACGATTCTAAATCTATAAGTGAAGCCGAAGCTAAAGCTGCATCGGGCTATTTTATTGATGCCCGGAACCTGAACACAAATAATTACGACCTAAAATACCATCGGCTTGAACTCAATGTAAATCCTACGCAAGCATTTATTTCTGGGAAAGTAACTTCCCATTTTGAAGCAAAGGAAGCCATGAGTTCTATGGTTTTTGAACTGGTAAATAACATGACCGTTTCCGAAGTAAAACAAAGAGGTGTATCGCTTTCTTTTACCCAAAACAGCAATGACGAAGTGGTTATAACCTTACCACAAGTACAACAACAAGGGGTTTTAGACTCTCTCAGTATTACTTATTCTGGTAATCCCATCAGTTCAGGATTTGGGTCATTTGAAGTAAGTACGCACAATGGAGATCCAATTTTGTGGACACTCTCCGAACCATTTGGAGCAAAAGCTTGGTGGCCCTGCAAGCAAGACTTGATCGACAAGGTTGATTCTGTCGATTTTTATATCACTACCCCTCGGTTTAATCCTTCCAATGAAGAATATGTTGCAGTGGCGAATGGTTTGGAAATAAGTCAAACCATCCAAGGCAACAACAAGACCACACATTATCATCATGGATATCCCATTCCAGCTTATCTTATGGCGATTGCGGTTACCAATTATACCGTCTATTCCCATACATTAGATAATAACGGGAATCCTTTTGAAATTATAAATTATATCTATCCTGAAGACCTTACGTATGCACAGCAACGAACGCCAGTTACTGTTGATATTATGAACCTGTTTGCTGATCTTTTTGAACCTTATCCTTTTGCTGATGAAAAATACGGTCATGCCCAAATGGGTTGGGGAGGAGGAATGGAGCACACCACAGTTTCTTTTATGGGAAGCTTAGGCCGCGGCCTGATTGCTCACGAACTTGGACATCAATGGTTTGGCGATAAGGTTACTTGTGGCAGTTGGCAAGACGTGTGGCTTAATGAAGGTTTTGCTACCTATATGGCGGGAATGGTAATTGAAAATCTGGATGGTAATGACGATTTCAGAACTTGGAAGCAAGGCCAAGTATTTTCGGCAACAGATTGGCCAGATGGCTCTGTCTATGTTCCAGCCCAAGATACCACTTCGGTTAATAGGATTTTTAGTAGCAGGCTGTCCTATGATAAGGCTTCGATGGTAATTCACATGCTTCGGAAAAAATTGGGAGACACCGATTTTTTTCAAGGGGCAAAAAACTATCTTGACGATCCAGCATTGAGTTATGGATATGCCAAGACAGGTGATCTTAAACGTAATATGGAGGCGACTAGCGGTGAAGATTTGACCGAATTTTTCGATGATTGGATTTACGGTGAAGGCTATCCACGCTATACGGTTAAATGGAATCAGCAGGAAAGTGGAACTATAAACATTAAAATATCCCAAACACAAAGTGATCCTTCAGTTTCCTTTTTTGAAGCCCCGGTGCCTTTGCGATTGAAAGGAACCCAAGGCGAGACCCTAGATGTAGTATTGGACAATACGACCAATAATGAATACTTCCATCCCGCTGTGAATTTTATCGTTCAAAACGTTCAATTTGATCCAGAAACGGATCTTATATCCAGAAATAACAGTGTTGTTTTAGGAACAACCGATTTGGAATATGACAAGCAAATAACATTGTATCCAAATCCAACTTTTGGAATTGTCAATGTTCAGAAACCAAAGTCACTCCAGATAGAGCAGATTCGGATTTATAATGCGTTAGGACAATTAATTAGTTCTCAATTATTTTCTGAAACTTTAGATTTTTCAAAATTTGCAGATGGTATTCTTTTCATTCAATTAGAAACTTCCGAAGGAGTAATCAATAAGACGATTGTAAAAGAATAGACTTTTTTACCACGAAATTACGAATTGATTCTTTGTGCCGGGTGAAGCAGTAATTTTCCAATCATCCTTAGAGTGAAGTGCCCCTAAATCCCCTAAAGTGAACTTTGAAGTATCGGAGTGAATTTATTATTCGTGCGTTCGTGGTAAACATTCTTCACCAATAGACATAAATGAATCATAAATTAGTCGGCATGCTTCCTGCTTATTTTTTTTGCTGGCTCGAAAAAGGTTACTTTTGTGCGCTAATTTTTTAGAAAAAATACATGAGTCCATTTGCTGTCAAGGCTATCCAGCTTCTTCTAAGTTTATCCCTATTAATCGTTCTTCACGAACTGGGACATTTTATTCCCGCGAAACTTTTTAAAACACGAGTTGAGAAATTTTATCTTTTCTTCGATGTGAAATTTTCACTTTTCAAAAAGAAAATTGGAGAAACCGTTTATGGAATCGGTTGGCTTCCTTTAGGTGGTTATGTAAAAATTTCCGGAATGATTGATGAGAGCATGGATAAGGAACAAATGGCTCAGCCACCGCAACCTTGGGAGTTCAGGAGTAAGCCTGCTTGGCAACGCCTTATCATTATGCTCGGTGGAGTTACGGTCAACATTATCGTTGGATTTGTGATTTATATGGGTCTGATGTATTTCTACGGAACAAATATTACGACGAAAGATGATCTTCCGCAGGGATTTGCAGTGGTTGACCAATTCAAGGAATATGGATTTCAGGATGGCGACCAGATTTTGAGGGTAAATGGAGAACCTTTTGAAGATGTTATGGAAATCAACCGATATATTTTTCTTCGAAATGTTTCCAGTGTGGAAGTCGAACATAATGATGGCACTCTTGAAACAATAGCGGTTCCAGAAGATGCGGGTTCAAAAATGTTTGAAAGTGGCGAAATGTATCCATTTAGTCCAAGACGAGAAATTGTAGTGGACTCTATATGGGATGGATTTCCTGCCAAGGAAGCAGGTTTATTAACGACAGATAAAATTATTAAGTTCAATGGTGAAGCTATTCAATATGAAGATGAATTTCTAAGAATCGCTGATGCCAACAAAGACAAAGAAAATATTTTCATAGTCGAAAGAGGCAATCAATTAGATACTTTGAAGCTGCTCCCAAATGATAAAGGAACCTTAGGTGTTACAACTGGAGGAAAGGGCGTTCTTTCGCAAATTGGAAAAACAAAGATTGACTATACCTTGGGAGAAAGCGTGGTAGGAGGTTTTGGTTTTGGGTACAATATTTTACGGGATTACGTAGCCCAATTCAAGTATGTATTTACTAAAAAAGGAGCAACCCAAGTGGGTGGGTTTGGTGCGATTGGAAATCTATTCCCTTCTACCTGGAACTGGCAAAACTTTTGGGCAACCACAGCATTGATATCAATAATTCTAGCATTCATGAATATTCTGCCCATTCCCGCTTTGGATGGTGGCCACGTAATGTTTTTACTTTATGAAATCGTCAGCGGTCGTAAACCTGGCGATAAATTTATGGAATACGCCCAAATGATCGGGTTCTTTATCTTGATAGCGTTAGTGCTTTTTGCCAATGGGAATGATATTTATCGTTGGCTATTTGAATAAACAAAACAATTCTCTAGATACGAACCTAGTACGAAAAGGAAATTTTATTCCTAGTTGATTAATAAAAAAATGGCCGCCTCGACATTCGAGACGGCCATTTTTACAATTATTAAGTCTTTAAAATATTACCAAATGCGCACTCTATCTTCTGGAGCAACGTACATTGGATCGCCTTCTTTAATATCAAACGCCTCGTAGAAAGCATCAACGTTAACCAAGGGCTGTGTAGCTCTTACTTTTCCGGGAGAATGTGGATCGGTTTTCACTTGGTTTCGAACTGCTTCATCTCGAGCTTTAGTACGCCATACTGTTGCCCAACTCATAAAGAAACGTTGTTCTGGAGTGAATCCGTCAATATTGTCTGGTCGACCATTTTCCTTATAGAAACGTTGTAAACCATCATACGCAGCAAGAACTCCACCTAAATCTCCGATGTTTTCACCCAGGGTAAATTTCCCATCGATATAAACGCTGTCTAAAACTTCCACATTGCTGTATTGTTCTGCAAGTTTATCCCCACGCTTAGTGAAATTTTCAAGATCCATATCGGTCCACCAGTTTACTAGGTTTCCATTAGCGTCAAAACGAGCGCCGCTGTCGTCAAAAGCATGCGAAATTTCGTGTCCGATTACGGCCCCCATTCCTCCGTAGTTTACCGCTTCATCAGCTTTGTAGTCATAAAAAGGTGGTTGAAGAATTGCCGCTGGGAAAACGATTTCATTGTTAAATGGATTGAAATAAGCATTCACCGTTTGTGGGCTCATTCCCCATTCGGTACGATCCACAGGCTCATCGATTCTATCAAGATTATCTTTAAAACCCCAAGCTCCTACGGCAACCATATTGTCATAGTATGTATTTCCTTCCTTCACTTCCATAGAGGAATAATCCTTCCATTTATCAGGATATCCAATCTTTACAGTGAATTTATCTAATTTTTCAATTGCTTTTACTTTGGTACTGTCGCTCATCCAGTCTAATGCGTTAATACGATCTTTATAAGCAGCGATTACGTTTGCAATCATTTTTTCAGCCTTTGCTTTTGCTTCAGGTGGAAACATTTCATCTACATATAGTTTTCCCAAAGCTTCACCTACGCTTCCGTTTACAGTTGCAAGAGCTCTTTCGTTTGCTGGTTTTTGTGTTTTAGTGCCGTTTAAGGTAGTAGCATAAAAATCGAAGTTTGCTTTTTCAATTTCTGTAGTCAACATTCCTGCGGCACTGTTTAAAGTGGACCAGCGAATAACAGTTTTCCAAGTATCAAAATCTGGCTTTGCAAATATTTGCTTTAAAGTTTCCATGTATTTTGGTTGCATTACAATAACCGTATCTAAAGTTTTGGTTACACCCATATCCTTGAAAGCTTGTTCCCATTTAATTTGGGGAAGCATTTTTTGCAATTCAGCAATACTTCTTGGATTATTGAAGTTTCTGAAATCGCGACTTGCCACTTTATCCAATCTTGGAGTTGCAAGTTTAGTTTCGAAAGCAAGAATGGTTTCTCCTTGTTTACGTGCCGATTCTTCAGAATCTCCCAAAAATTGCAGCATTCTTGTAATGTGATCTACATATTGCTGGCGGATTTTTACGGATGCAGGATCTGTATTGGTGTAAAAATCACGATCGGGAAGACCTAAACCTCCTGGAGTGATATACGCAGAGTTCATCGCACTGTTGCTTGGGTTTGAAAAAGCAGCAACCCCTATAAAAGGTTGTGAAACCGAAACGGCATCTACACTTAATAATTTTTGAAAATCCTCCATACTGTTCATAGCTGCAATTTTGTCGAGAGTTGGTTTAAGTGGCGATATGCCCGCTTTGTCTCTTGCAAGTGTATCCAATTCAGATTCGTAAATCATTAGAGCTTTTGCTTGATCTGTATTTGCAGCATACTTTCCGCTATCTTTAGCTTTGGCCAAAATATTCAGCACGTCTGCATCAGTTTTTTTTCTGAGAATGGTAAAACCACCCCAGCTGGTTTGATCATCTGGAATTTCGTTGTGTTTCATCCAGTTTCCGTTCACATAGTTGTAAAAATCAACCTTCGGACTCACAGTAGTGTCCATGTTTTCAAGGATAATACCATGCACTTCGGTATCAACCTTGGCAACCTCGGTCTTTTCCTTGCAAGAAGTGATGGCCACGGCAACAACTGCAAGGGCTAAAGCGGGTTTTAGAAAATTTGTTTTCATTTGTTCTTACTATTTGTTTTTAAGGGAAGATGAAGTGCCCAGATCATACATCTTCAGTTGATTTGGTTTTTGTTAAGGGCATTTTTTATTTTAAATTCTTTAAATATGTTGAATAGTGAACATAAATGTTACACTTTTCTATTCTTTTTGTCTTGACGTTCTAAATCCATTATTGAATCTTGGAATTTTTTTTGCTTCTTCAATTCCTGTGCTTCATTGTCTTTTCTTTGGAAATCGATATTATCCTTATTGAATTTCTCATTCAAATGGATGATAAGGTTTTTAACGGCACCATTCATTTCCAATACTGAATTTTGAAGGTCGGCAGAATCCATTGTCCCTCTGTGAGCGGTTTGGTAAAGTAGTTCGGCTCGTGTTTTTATTACTAATAATCGACTTTTTACTTGGGTAATATTTAGGGTATCTGGTATTTTTTTGAGAAGTGAATCCGAATACTCAGTAAGTCGTTCCGAACGATTTTTAAGTGACTGAAAGTTGCTGCCATTGAGTTTTTTGGTTTCTGCAAAGAAATCTTCCAAGACTCCCCAATGTACAGCTTGTTCTTTAGCAGGAGCAGATAGGTCTGGAAAACTATAGCTTATATCACCAAAAACAATATCACTTTCGTGCGTGTTTTCCGCAGTTTCGTTTTCATTAATAGAATTTTGACAGGAAAAAGCAGTAAAAGCTATCGTCAAAAGGAAAATTTTAAACTTCATAAGAATTTTAAAAGGGCATAAAGATACTGGTTATTAACCAAATGACATATATTTTTTTTGATTTTGAAAGCCATTGGAATTTGTACCTTTGTTATCCATTTAAAAGTAAAACATGAAAAAGAGAATATTGATCATTGGAGCCAGCGGCCAGATTGGAACGGAGCTAACTGTTTTTCTTCGCTCAAAATTTGGCAGTCACAAGGTAATTGCCAGCGATATAAGAGAAGGCAGTGAAGAGTTGATGGAGAGTGGTCCCTTTGAAATTCTCGATGCGATGGATTACAACGCCGTGGAAGAACTCATTATTCGGCATGAAATTACCGATGTTTATTTGATGGCTGCCTTGCTTTCGGCTACTGCCGAAAAGTTTCCAATGAAGGCTTGGAACCTAAATATGAATTCTCTATTTCATGTTTTGAATCTGGCAAAGGACAAGAAAATAGAAAAGGTATTTTGGCCTTCCAGCATTGCTGTTTTTGGTCCAACTACTCCAAAAGTAGACACTCCGCAACGCACTGTTATGGAACCCAGTACGGTTTACGGAATCAGCAAGCAAACTGGAGAGCGTTGGTGCGAGTATTATCACAATCGCTACGGTGTAGATGTTCGTAGCATCCGATATCCCGGCCTAATTAGCTATAAAACTTTACCTGGAGGTGGCACTACAGATTATGCCGTTGATATTTATCACAAAGCCTTAAAACATAAAGAATACGTCTGTTTTCTTAATGCCCAAACCACATTGCCTATGATGTTTATGGACGATGCCATTCGCGCAACTGTTAGTATTATGGAAGCAAAGTCCGAAAACTTAAAAATCCGAAGTTCTTACAACCTATCAGCGATGAGTTTTGACCCAGAGGAAATAACGATTAGCATTCAAAAACACATCCCCGAATTCAAAATAAGTTATGACCCAGATTTTCGTCAAGCCATTGCCGATAGCTGGCCACAGAGTATAGACGATAGCGAAGCCCGCGCAGACTGGGGCTGGAAAAGCAAAATCGCCCTAGATGAAATGACAGAAATTATGTTAGAAAATCTAAAAGGAGAGTATCTTTAAAGAGAGTAGAAGGTAGAGGTGGTTTCAGCTACCGCTATATCTGGATTCTGGAGTCACCCGCCACTGAATTACGTGTACTGAATTACTGCTTACTAAACACCGACTCACTTTTTTAAAGCCACTTCCAAAATATTAGCCATACCCTTTTTCCCCTCATTAGATATAAATAGGGTGCCATCTGGAGCAAAAGTGATTCCTTCAGGCTGTGGGAAAGATTCTTTGTTCAATTTGTGAAGGCTTACTAATTTTCCACTTTTATCCATTATAAGTAAGCGTGGATTTTTTCCTTCCAGAATATAAATGTCTCCATTTAGAGGATTCACGGCGATATCAGAAGGATAAAATTTCCCAGATTCATCATGGTCTTTATCATTTTTCTTCGTCTTAATAATGGGATCATCAAGAGAAATTTTGAATACGGGCGTCGAAGATATTTTTCGGGAATCCAAATCAAAGGCATAAATCCCCTTATAATCTTTGCTGTTGGGATCCACATCCTTCACAGCAAATAATAATCTGTTGTTTAAAGAATCTGCCGTAAGTGATTCTAAATTATTCTTACCAGAAAAGGGCGTTTGAATAATAATATCATTAAAAGAAGGCTGTAAGTAACGTTCAATTATATGTAGTTTTCCACTGCTTTCTAATACATAGGCAGTGCTATCTACAATCGCCAAACCTTCATAGTCACCAGCTTTGGCAAAATTTATCTTTTTTTCAACCAAATCGGTATCCAGATTGAAGATAAAAATTATTCCCTCCTCGTCCTGCACGCAAGCCATTTTATCTTTAGAAAGATAACTGATTCCAGAGATTTCCTCCAATGCTTCTGGCATATCCCATTTTCGGATTATAGTATACGTTTCTTCCTTTAACCTCGGATTTAGAGCTGGATTTTCATAAACAAACCACAAGGCCCCAACAATCACTAGAACTCCAATAATTATAAAAAAAGCTATTACATTCTCTCTCATAATAAGTATCTAGAATTTAAAGTCCACATTTTCAACAGGGATAATTTACATGAAAGTTTGATGAAGAATATATAAAATTATGATAAAAAAATGGGAAGTTGAAGATGGAAATGAAATTGAAATCAAAATTCAAATCGAAATCGATTGTGTTCGAAAGAAATTAAAATGGAAACCTTGAAGTTGGGAAGAAAGTGAGACAAATATTTCAACCCATTAATTATTCAAAATTTATCTCTGTTCTAAAGTCTAATAGTAGCCTCACCAAGAATCGAACTTGGATCTAAAGTTTAAGAAACTTCTATTCTATCCGTTGAACTATGAGGCCGGTATTTTGTGGGTGCAAAAATAAGGAATTTCGAATTATTTGAAAGGTCTTAAAAATATAAAACGGATCCAATTCAATTTGAATCCGTTTTTATTTTTTATGTCAGTTAAAATTCACAAAAGCGAACACCTAAAATTAGGCTTCGCAACTCGCACAATCTTTTTTCTGCGCAAACTTTTGAGCGGCATTCATACTGTGCTGATAGTAAAGAGATTTAAGTCCCAGTTTCCAAGCGGTAATGTGGATTTTATTAATCTCCTTTACTGGCATTTCAGGATGCACGATGATATTCACCGACTGCCCTTGATCAATATGGTTTTGACGGTTAGCAGCTTGGTAGATTAAATCCAATTGGTCTATTTCGGAATAGGTTTTAAACACATCCTTTTCTTCTTCTGACAAGAAATCAAGATGCTGAACAGAGCCGTCATAATCGCGAATGTTTCGCCATACTTCAGTTGTGTTCTTTCCTTTCTTTTCAAGCAATTGTTCCAAAAATGGATTCTTGATAGTCGTTTTTATCTTCGCAATATCTTTCACATATACGTTGGACCAAATAGGTTCAATTCCTTGTGAAACTTGACCTAAAATAAAGGCAGATGAAGTGGTTGGTGCAATGGCGTTTAGCGTAGCATTCCTTCTTCCGTAACCTTTTAAAACTTCAGGCTCACCAAATTTCTCAGCTAGTTCCTCCGAAGCTTTGTATGATTTTTCTTTAATATTTTTAAATATCTCACTGTTCAAATCATACGCTTTCTGACTGTTCAAGGGAAGCATTTTTGATTGCAACAACGAGTGCCATCCCAAAACTCCCAATCCTAAAGCACGATTCTCTTTAGCAAAATTATAGGCGCGCTCCATAAACAAGAAGGTCTGTCTATCCTCCCGACTTTCAGAATCGCGATAGGCTTCTAATTTTTCAATAAATTCTGTGATAACCGCATCCAAGAAATAAACCATAGTTTCAACAGCATCGGTATCTTTCCATTTGTCGTAATGCAACAGATTAACCGACGACAACACACATACAAACGACCAATTTTCATTAGAAGGCAACATTATTTCAGTGCAAAGATTGCTGGCGTAAATCGGTAAATTTTTGTCCTTATAAACATCCGCAGCAAAATTATTGGCGTGGTCTTTAAAGAAAATATAAGGATAGCCCATTTCTCCACGACGTTGCAAAACCTTCGCCCAAATAGAACGTTTTTCCTCATCGCCAGCTACCATTTCCTCCATCCATTTATTCGTAACCGTAACTCCGTGCGTCAATTCTTGAATGGGATTCCCTTCAGTTCCAATTTCCAAAAACTCCATAATGTCTGAATGTTCCACAGGCAAATAAGGAGAAAAACGACCTCGTCTTACCGAACCTTGGCTCACCACATCGACCATAGATTCAAACAATTGCATAATATGAACCGCCCCGGAAGCTTGGCCGTTGTTCTTTACCTCAGCACCACGGTGACGGATTTTTCCAAAATACCCAGAAGTGCCTCCACCGAGTTTGGACATCATTCCCACTTCAGATTGAGTGTATAGAATATTTCCCATATCATCGTCAATATGCGACCCAAAACAGCTGATAGGAAGTCCTCTTTTCTTGCCAAAATTCGACCAAACGGGTGAAGCCAATGAGAAGAATCCTTCGGACATATACTGATAAAATTTATCAGCATATCCAGGAATCTGAAGAATCTGTTCCGCTCTTTCGGCAACCTCGCGAATGCGTTCCTCAGGAGATACACCTTCGGTCAAGTAACCAGAAGCCAAAAAGTTTCGGCTGTGTTCGTTAAGCCATTTAAAACCGCTTGTGGCAGGAGTGGCGTGTAGTGCTTCCTTCCTAGCGTTTAAAAGCTTTTCGTTTTCTGAAATTGAATTAAGTGTCTGGGAGTCGGGGGTAGTTTTTGATGTGTTCATTTAAAAAAGGTCGTCGCTGGTTATACTTTGGGTTCTTTTACTGTAATTGATAGAGCGTTTTACGAAGAAATCGCCGTGTTTGGTGCCGATTATTTCATCGTCAAACCATTCGGTCTGTGCCAAAAGGCTTTCGTCTATCTCAAATATTTTGGCAATTCCGATGCTTTCAAGGGAATTGTTGAAACGGTTTTTAATAAATTCATTGACAACAGCCTTCGGAAGGAAGTCAAGTTCGCCATCCTCAAAAATCCAATCCACAATTCGGCTTTCCGCGGTAAAAGCTTCCTTGCACATTTCTTGGATCATACTGGTGTAGTTGTCATCAAACCAATCAGGATTTTCCGCTTTGATGATTTTGATAATATCTATTCCAAAATCGCCATGAATCTGTTCTTCTTTTGAAGTAGCTTCTACCACATTTGAAATTCCTTTCAGCATATTCTTGTGCTTGTTAAAAGCCATAATAATCAAGAATTGTGAAAACAGGGAAACGTGTTCGATAAATAGGGAAAACAACAATATGGATTCTGCATATTCCTTGTTGTCCTCGCTTTTGGCATTTTTAAGAGCGGTTTCCAGATAATGAATCCGCATCATTATCACTGGCTTTTTCTTTAGGTCTCTGAATTCCTCATTAAGACCTAAAATTTCCAACAAATGCGAATAGGCATCGTGATGGCGCACTTCACTTTCCGCAAATGTGGCACCTACAGAGCCTATTTCGGGCTTAGGCATTCTTTGATAAATATCACCCCAAAAACTCTTTACCGCCACCTCAATCTGTGAAATGGCAAGCATCGTATTTTTAATGGCGTTGCGCTCTACATCGTTTAGACGCGTTTTAAAATCCTGGATGTCGCTCGTAAAGTTGAATTCGGTATGAATCCAATACGAATGTCGAATTGCAGGCACATATTCATAAAGCGCAGGATATTCATACGGTTTTAAGTTTATCCGCTTTTCAAAAATGTTCAGTTTTCGCTTTTGGGTCTGTTGGTTTCTATAAAGAATGTATGCTTTGGCCACATCAAAAAACCCACTTTCCATCAATTTGGTTTCCACAAAATCCTGCACTTCCTCCACAGTTGGAATATACTTCTCCTCCTGCTGTTTTCTTTCCAGAAGCGCCGCATAAACCTTCTCCGAAATCATTTTTGCGTCCTCCGCCTCTCCGTGTTTTACGGCAGTCATAGCCTTTAAAATTGCTTCGCTAATTTTTTGAAGATGAAAGGGTTTGGTCATAAAATCCCTTTTAATTACGTGGGTAATTTCCATGGTACTTTGGTCTTGGATTGGTTTAAAATGTGTGAGGGATAAATATCATTATTATATCCAATCAAAATCAATGAAGGTCCATTTTGTTGTCCAATGGTTATCAACAATTGTTTGAAAATGAAAAAAAGGAACGGCAGAAAATTCGTCAATCGGCAATACCACATTAACTTTCAATAATTAAGAATTCAAAAATTGAGTTTTAGGGGGAAATCTATAATGAGACCGAAATAGAATAGCGGTTAGAACAGGAGATCTCAATTTAAGGTGAGATTGTTTTAATCTTCTTTTTAATTGTAAGGGAAGCTAGAAATTGTGGGGAGTACGCGCGAGGCTGCCACCAGGGAAGGGTTTCCTGTATTCAAATAGCTAAGTTTAGCATACAACCAGGAGTTTAATCGTTCTATACGGTACTTTTTAGCATTCATATGGAGAAGTTTAGTATAGATACTGAAAAAATCTAGCACTGTGACTGGTATTCTCTATTGTTATTGGCGAAAAAAAAGGCGGACACAAGGCCCGCTCAGTTTCGAGTTATTCGTTAAACTTCCATCTCAGTTTCTGAGCTAGGTGTTGTCTAGCTTTCAATCCGCATTTTTAGCCGGCTATAACCTGAATTTGAAAAAGTGCTGTATTGATATTGTCAACTCTAATTCACATATTCATACCTCATTAATAGATAGTTAAATCCGAACCGGGCATATTAAACATTTTGGGATTTGCAGGATATGGAATAGGAGAAAAGAGATTAATTCCCCCGATAGGACTTTGGATTAAAAAAGCACTTTTTAAAAAGTGAAGATGTTTGACCCATCCAAAAAACAAAAGCCTCCACATTGCTGTAAAGGCTTGTTCTGACTAAGCTCCTCCTCTTGGGCTCGAACCAAGGACCCTCTGATTAACAGTCAGATGCTCTAACCAACTGAGCTAAGGAGGAATTTATGTCCTGCCAATGCGAGTTAAACAGTCAAAACAACAGTTTAGGTTGCGTAGGCGGGTGCAAATATAGTTTTTTTTTAATTCGGTCAAAACAAAAAACAAAATTTTATGTCTTTTCTTCATAGCCACAATCTAGATTTCCGAAAATTCATTTTAAGAGCAGATGATTAGAGTTTTTACTCAAAGTCTGTTAGCAAGTTGCGCATTAAGCAATTTTGATTTAGAGACAGATTAAGAGCATAAAAAGTTCTACCTATCTAACGAATCTCGAATTCTAACTCAAATCCTTCAAATTCTAAATCACAAAACAGAAATCGCCTAGGTTCTTATAAATTCGTTTCTTAATTTCACAGATATGAGGTTACCGGTAATTTTTGTTATTCTGTTTCTAGGTCTCACGAACCTTCGTGCACAGGATAGAATAGTGGATAGCCTAGAAAATAAGCTTTCCCAAACTTCAAACCATAGAGAACAAGTGCAGTTATACAATGCAATATCCAACCAATATAAGTATAGCGACCCCAAAAAAATGCTTTCGTTTGGCAACAAAGCTTTCAAACTAGCCGAAGAAAAACAATTGAAAACCGAAATGGGGACGGCCTATCTAAATATGGGAACGGCCTACATCATTTTGGGCGATTACGAAAAGGCGATGGATCATTTTGTTTGGGCAAAATCAGTTTTCGATGAAATATCTAAAACTCCTGAAACGAAAAATGATATTGACCAAGGTATTGCAAGAGCCTATGGGAGTATGGGGATTGTCTTTTCTGAACAAAGTAATTATGCCAAGGCTCTTCAATATTATTTGGAAGGGGCCAAAGTTTACGAAAAACTGAATGATAAAGCGTCGGCTTCAAAAATTTACAATAATATTGGCGTGGTTTATAAATCCCAAAACGAGCCTGAGAAAGCGTTGCAATATTTTTTGAAGGCTTTAGAAATTCAGAAAGAACGAGATGATCCTAATAGCGGGATTACTCAAACTAATATTGCGAACATTTACTTTAACCAAGGTAAACTGGACGAGGCATTTGAATATTATAGTGCAGCAAAAATTAGTATTGATGCACATCCCAATCCGCGGGCATTGGGCGAATGGTACAACAACATTGGAGCCTATTATAACACGAGGAAATACCCAGAAATGGCTTTGGAAAATTGGCAAAAAGCCGTCACTACCTTTAAAGCGATTGACGATAAGTTTGGGTTGGCCGACACCTATCTCTATTTAGCTGAACTTCGAAACAATCAAAACGATAAATCAAAGGCATTGGACGCCGCCCATAACGCATTATCACTGGCAAATAAAACGCAAGTGCTAGAACAAATCGTTGTGGCGGAAAGGTTATTGAGTGAGATTTATACACAAAGTGGAAATATGGAGAAGGCGTTGCTTCATTTTAAAAATCACAGCGCCGCAAAGGATAGTCTTTACAAGCAAAACGATGTTCGAAAAGCCGTAGAAACTGCCATGAATTACGAATTCGAAAAAAAAGAATTACTACAAAAAGAAGAAAATCAGAAGCGGGAAATATTGTTAAAGGAAGAAGCGAAAAGCACGAATTTAAAATACCTTTTTGGAGCGCTAATAGTTCTGTTGCTTTTTGGAATTGGATTTTTAATTTACAACCGACATCAACTAAAAAGAACCCTTACCCTTCAAAAAGAATTGGCGGAATACGAGCAAAAAGCCCTACATCTACAAATGAATCCGCATTTTGTATTTAACTGCTTAGGGTCTATTTCCAGTTTTATTGTTCAGAATGGAACTGACTCGGCTATCAAATATCTTTCCAAGTTTTCAAAATTAATGCGCCTGACGCTGGAGTATTCAAAAGAATCGCTTATTCCGATAGACAAGGAAATTGAAAGTCTTCAAAATTATTTGGAATTAGAACAACTTAGGTTTAATGATAAATTTAATTTCAGCATAACCAAAGATCCAAATATTGAGGATGATGTGGCGCTTCCGCCCTTATTGATTCAGCCATTTATTGAAAATGCCATCATCCACGGAGTTGTTCCAAAGAACCAAAATGGGAATATTTCCATCGCTTTTTCAGTGACAAATGTATCTTTGATATGTACCATTGTAGATGATGGAGTAGGTATCAATCAGTCTATAAAGAACAAAGAAAATTTAGTTTTGGCACATAAATCTATGGCTTTAGGCATCATCAAAAAACGCTTAGAAATGATTGCCGAAACTACTGGAAAGGAAGCCTTAATTGCAGTGGAAGAAATGAAGCAAGATGATGCAATAATCGGCACCAAAATAAAATTAACCCTGCCGTTACAATACGCAACTAATTAATTTGTGATTATTTATGAAATTTTGTGGAAATATGAAGTATGATTGATCAGTGTCAGGTCGAGCGCAGTCGGGACCTAATGACCTCTCGACTTTCGATTATCTTGAACGAAGTCGAAAGGCACGAGGTAACCTATTCAACAAACATTTTATTTAATTGCACAAAATTATATAGAGCCCAACTTGAAGCAACCAATTTATGATCAACGCAATTTTAATAGAAGACGACCAGAATCTAAGAGAAGGAATGAAAAAACTGCTCACACTTTTTGCACCTACTATTAAAATAATAGGAGAGGCAGATAGCGTGGCTTCAGGTATCGTTGCTATGGACACCTTGCGGCCACAAGTAGTTTTTTTAGATATTCAGTTAAACGATGGAACTGGCTTTGACATTCTGGAAAAAGCAGCGGAAAAAAACAGCGCAATAACCTCTCATATTGTTTTTATTACTGCTCACGAACAATATGCCATCAAAGCTTTCAGGTTTAGTGCGTTGGATTTTTTATTGAAACCAGTAGATCCCGACGAATTACAAAAAGTGATACAAAAGATTGAAAAAGTGGTAGATGGAAAAAACGATTTTTCGCATATTGATCTTCTTTTAGAAAACATCAGAAAAAACGTGGATAATTTTAAACGGATTGCACTATCAACTTCGGACGGAATCCATCTTTTCGACATCAGCGACATTATACGTTGCGAAAGTGAAGATAATTACACCAAATTCTACATCAAAAACCATAAACCCATTCTTATTTCAAAGACATTAAAAGAGTATGAAGAACTTTTGGCGGAGCACAATTTTGAGCGCATCCATCAGTCACATTTAATCAATCTGAAATATTTAAAGTCGTATATTAAAAGCGATGGTGGCTATGTAGTAATGGCAGATGGAAGCAGGTTGGCAATTTCACAACGAAAAAGAGAACGCTTGCAAAATATTTTAAGGACCATGTAGCGAATTCTAATTGAAATACGGCGAATGCTCATTGAGCCATTCAAAATTGATAAAACACACTTAATTTTATTAAAAATTAACGACCATGAAAACTCTACTTCTACTATTCTTATTGTTAACTACCAGTTTTGTTAGCGCTCAAATTGTAAACATTCCGGATGCCAACTTTAAAGCCGAATTGATCGCCGATGGGGTTGATACCAATTCGGATGGCGAAATACAGGTAAGCGAAGCTTTAGCGACTATATCTATGTCTCTAAGCAATTCTCTTATTACAGATTTAACTGGGATTGAAGCTTTTGTTAATCTAGAAACGTTTCAATCGGACAGCATTTTCATTTCAACCTTAGACCTCACAAATAATTTGAATTTAACTCAGGTTGAAGTTGTACATTCAAGCCCCATTGTGAGCACGTTAACATCCATTGATGTTTCAACTTGTATTGCTTTGGAGGAGTTGATGATCTCTTATAGCAGAATTACCACATTGGATTTAAGCAATAATATTAACTTGACTGCACTTTACATAGCAAGTAATCCAGATTTAGAAACAGTTTTTATTAAAAACGGAAGTGATGAAAGCTCAAATATGGATGAGGGGAGTTGGATGGAAAATTGGGGATTTGGTAATAATCCCAGCTTGCAATACGTTTGTGCAGATGATTTTCAAACAGTAGAAATCCAGCAATTCGCGGGAGCTGATTATCCCGTAAGTTCATTCTGTACTTTTTCGCCCGGAGGTGATGTTAATATAATTACAGGAGTGAGTCAGTTTGATGATGAAGGAAATGGTTGTGACGCAGGGGATAGCAACATACCTTTTACGAGTTTTAACATAGATCTGGATGGTGTTTCCACTAATGCGATTGCCTATAGCAATAATCAGGGAGTTTATAATGTGTATGCAGGACAGGCAGGAACCTATACATTGACGCCAAATCTAGAAAACCCAAGCTACTTCAATATAAGTCCCTCCCCCGCAGATGTTGTTATTCCTGTAATTGACAATAGTATAATTACACAAAACTTTTGTGTGGAGGCAGCTGGCGTGATATCAGACCTTGAAGTTGTTATAGCGCCCATAGTTCCAGCAAGGCCTGGTTTTGAGGCCATGTATGCGCTGGTTTATAAAAACAAGGGAAATCAAACTCTTTCCGGTGATGTGCAGTTTAATTATGAAGACACTCGTATGGACTTTGTGTCCTCTACTACCAGCCCAGATATTCAGGGCGTTGGAACGTTAACGTTCAATTTTACTGATTTACATCCTTACGAAACCGAAACCATTCGAATAGTTCTTGATGTAAATAGTCCAACAGATACACCTCCAGTTAACATTGATGATGTTTTAGTACTGTTTGCAGACATCAACCCAATTGCTGGTGATGAAACTCCGTCGGATAACAGTTTTACGCTAGATCAAATAGTTGTCAGTTCGTATGATCCAAACAATATAGTTTGTGTTCAGGGTGAAGAAGTGCCAACAACCTACATTGGAGACTATCTCCACTATGTTGTCAATTTTGAAAATACAGGTACTGCCCCTGCTGAAAATGTAGTGGTTACTATGGAAATAAATCCAACCGATTTTGACCGAAACAGTTTACAGATATTGAGTGCATCCCACGGCATGGAGGCTGTTATCAATGATAATTTGATTAAATTTTATTTTCCCAGCATCGATCTAGATACTGGAGGTCACGGAAACATACTGTTTAAAATAAAAACCAAAAGCGATTTAGTCATTACAGATGAAGTAGGGGTTCAAGCCAATATTTATTTCGACCACAATTTCCCCATAGAGACTAATGAAGCATTGACCACATTCAGAGTTTTGGGAGTGGATGAATTTGATTTCTCACAAATAACGGTGTATCCGAATCCAGCGAATGATGTTGTGAAGGTTCAATCAACTTCGGGTATAAAAAGTGTCACGGTTTATGATGTTCAAGGAAGAAGAATTCAAACTACAGGAAGTAATTCTAAAAATTCTGAAGTAAATATTTCAGAATTAAAAGCAGGTATTTACTTCTTCTCTATTGAAACTGAAAATGGCACTGGTGTGAAAAAGATATTAAAACGATAATCGTGAAATTCTGCTACTAATTTCATAACAAAAAGCGCAACAAACCAGTCTATTATTAGGCTGGTTTGTTGTTTTTAAATATTTTTAACTGCGGGAAGCTCATCTGTTGAGCAGACCTAGATTCAGAATTTCCTGCAAGGTTTTCAAAACCTTGTAGGTCTATAATTACCAATTAAGTCAACATCTTTTTAAAAACATATCCTAAAACCGAATTCAAATTCTCCGAATCTACTTGTTTATAAATTTCATCTGGATTTCCCTCGATAAATGTGGGCGGTTCCAGATCCATTTCTTTCGTTTTTTGAATGTAGTAATCGGACTTTTTGGGGTGGTGTGGGTTTACCGCATTAAAAATTTTTCCGAAGGCATCCTGCTTTAATATTTCAACTAATATATTGATACAATCCTCTCGGTGAATAAGATTTACTGGGGCATTTCCATCTTTTAAATCCTTTCTTCCAGCCAAATATCTCGCCGGTTTTCGACTTCCGCCAAATAAGCCTCCAAAACGGACAATTGAGGCTTTAAAAGCTTCGGTGTTCATAAACAATTCCTCCACTTGCCGCAATTGTTTTCCTGCAATGGTTTCGGGTTGTGGTTCATTTTTTTCGGTCACTTTTCCCTGTGAATCATCATAAACCGACGTACTGCTAATCAGAATTATCCTTGATGCTTCAGATTTTTTTATTTCCTCCAAAAGATGCACCATTTTAAGCACATAGTCTGCGCCGGTATTTCTCCTAAGACCAGGAGGAATCATAATAATCAAACATTCTATATTTTGAAGCAAGGCTTCAATTTCGCCTTGAACGCCCCTTTCTGAAATTTCCACGGGAAAGGCGTTAACCCCATTTTGTTGAAGCAAAGTAGCTTTTTCGACAGTAGTTACAGAACCTTTCACGGTGTAGCCCAAATTACCAAGACGAAATGCCAAGGGTTGTCCGAGCCATCCAAGACCAGCTATGGCGATTGATTTATTCATACGAATGCCCGCGAAGGCGGGTATCTGTTATAGGTTGAGATGCGTCAATAAGAGTGTCGTGAATTATCTTTTTCAATGAATCCACCGAAAACGTACGCTTCACGGCGATGGCATCGGTAATAATAAAGGGCTTTGGCATCATATAATCAGGCCGCTTTTCGATATTGAATAACGGATTTGTCATTAAATCAAAGGAATATTCCATCACTTTAAAGGAAATGGGAATATCTTTTTCCGAAGTGAATTTCACTTTAAGAGAATCTCCTCTTGAAACAAAATACCTGATGAGTGCCGAATTTTTTGTACCGCGATACAACTTCGTAGAATCTCCAACGGAGGCATTTTTTCCGTTGAATTCTAGGGAATTGAATGAAGCATCTCCAGTACTGTAAAGATCTATTTTGTTTACGTTCCTTTTTGGCACAATGATAAAGTGAACATTCCGAAGGTTGTTAATAATGGTATCTTGTTTTAAAATCACTTCAAAATCTGGAATGGGTTTCAGTGGAGCTTCAGCGCCATAAGTATAATTGATGCCATATTTACTGTAGGATGCTTCCCCTAAATATTTTGTGGCGATTTCTGGATTATCGCCAAGATATTTCTGATTCCATTCATCGATTTGCTTGTCATAAGTTAGCCAATACGTTTTTCCTGCGTCTGCATCTTTATAATAAAGAAGACTATTTGGCTTTCTTCTTTCCTCAGAAAAATCACTTTTGGAATGGGCGACTATAAAAAAGGCTATTGCCAACAGCAAACAGATTCCTGAAAGTATATTTTTCATTTTATAGTTTGAAAATATTGGCAACATGAGTCCGAATAACAATACAGTAAACACGGAGCTTATAACCAGCATGGATAAGCCTAATCCAACAGGAAAAGCTTGAATGAGTGGCGCAAAAATGAAAATAGCTGGCACCGCCAAGAATGACAAAATAAGTAGATTTGGGCGTTCTTGCTTTATTATCATAAAAAAGGTTAATAGCCCGAAGAATACAGGAACGACAAAAAATGCCGCACCTTTTAGAAATATAACGACCGCAATGTTTAGCAATAGCCAAAAGAACAACGGGGCTACATAGAGCGAAGGTTCATTGTGTTTTTTAATGAATCTTTTATAGATAGCATACGTAATGGCGAGTGAAAGGAAGACAAAAAACGCGATATACCAATGTCCGTTATAAGTGAATCCCTGTTGGATTTCTGTGTATTGTGGATACAGAATTAATAATAATTTCCATCCATAAAAACCAATTAGCCCACTTATTGACAGCGAAAGCAAGAAAGGAATAAATCCAATCGCGATAATTCTACCTTTTAATCGTTCCTTGTAAATTCCGTAGAAAATAAGTGAAACAAATAATAGGATAGCAATAATTAGCATCGGTAAAATCCAAGAAAAGGGATAACTAACCATTTTTATCATTGGAAAATTGAAATAGACATCATCAGTTTCCGATTTTAATTGGGAAAGATCAGCATCCGCAAAATAGTGAAGCAGTGGAAGTAAATAGCTTCCTTGGTGCATTAGGCTGTCCCAGTCCAAGAAATACATAGAATCGTTGGCAGTATGATAGTTAAAATGACTGTCGATAAAGGCGAAGAAAAAACTATCGATATCTCCATCTACTCTAAAAATTGTAGAATCAGTGTCATTCGGAAGCATTTTGTAAACACTATACATTAAGGAAGAAGCCACTGGAAATTCTGGATTCGCCTTGATGAATCCTTTAATCAAATTTGAATTTCCGCCATTGGTTTCCACAATCATATTGCTAGGTCCACTGGTGCCACGGGCTTCAAAATTGAGAACCAAACTAACATCCTTTGCCCACGGATGTTCGTTCACAAAAAGTTTCGCGCCATCTAGGCCAAGCTCTTCGGCATCGGAAAAGAGAATGATAATATCATTTTTGGGTTTCTTACCTGAAGCCAAAAAAGCGCGTATGCTTTCTAAAATGGTTACCAATCCCACGCCATCGTCACTGGCTCCATAGGAGGGAACGGCGGCACTGTCATAATGAGAAAGCAACAACAATGCTTTTCCATCTCCTGAACCTTTTATTCTAGCGGCAATATTTATCGGTTTGTTTAGTGTTTTGGAAGTCGGATTCAGACTAAACCCCTCTTGAATATGCGGTTCTAATCCTAATTTCCGCAGTTCAGCAATCAAAAATTTTCGAACATCTGCGTGTGCTTCCGAACCTACATAATGCGGGGCTTTTGCAATTTCCTCAAGAGGAGTCAGCGCTCTATCCACCGAAAATTCCGTAGCTGGAATGGTTTCGTTCTCATCGTAATGCGGCATCAATCCATAAAAGCTATAGAAGGTCAATGCTACAATAAGTAGTAATGATAAAATCGCATTGAAATTTTTCATAATCGACAAGTTTTTGTTAAAAATACAATTTTAATCGAAAGCATTTTTTTTCTTCTTGTTTTCGTACTATAAAATTCTGTATATTAGAAGTTCGCAAAAAATGAAATATTATGGGAATTAAAAGCTTTATCGGAAAAAGGGTTAAGTCCCGAAAAGGATTTTCAGAAAAAATAAAGGTTTCTGATTTTATGACCCGCAATCTAATTACGTTCAGACCAGACCAGTCCATTTTGGAAGTCATGGAAATGCTTGTAAAAAAGCGAATTTCCGGCGGACCTGTTGTGAATAGAAAAAATGAGTTGGTCGGGATTATCTCTGAAGGGGATTGCTTAAAGGAACTTAGCGATGCCAGATATCACAACCATCCAGTGGAAGATGTTAAGGTGGAAATGCACATGATTAAAAATGTAGATACCATTGATGGCGAAATGAATGTGCTGGATGCGGCAAATAAATTTTTGGAATCCAAACACCGTCGTTTTCCTATCTTGGAAAATGGAAAATTAGTAGGCCAAATTAGCCAAAGTGATGTACTTCGCGCTGCTTTGGAACTTAAAGGACAGACTTGGTAAGTTTCCTATTTAATTAATTTTCTTCTCAAAAAAATATTCAGTACGCTTTCCTGCTGTTCTAATTTTATATTGATTTAATCATATAATGACTTCAATATTCTCATAATATAGAAAAAGGCACAAGGTTGTGATAATGACCTTACCGAATTCTTCAATGGAAACTTTTCCTACTTCCATCGAGTTTTAATTCTAAAAGTTGAAATGATTTAAACAAGTTATCCAGCTTAAACTTCCTTACTAAGCAACTGTTAAGCTGTCTTTTTTCATTTTGTTCTATTATCCAAAAGAATAAAATAGGACTAAAAACAATAATTTCTACGAATCTGAATTTTCCTTCTACCTAATTAATTTTCTCTAATGGGTTGCAAATCCGTATCTCTAAGTACCACCCCAATTGGAACTTTCTTAAAATTGAAATTTTTAGACTATATTTCTTCTGAGAAATTTGAAGTTCGATATACCAAAATCTTAATTCGTTTTTTTGTTAATTTTTGCCTTCAATTTTTGACAAAAAAGTATTTTATAGCCTGTATATATGTG
>JBLWTS010000025.1:0-32621 GCA_048270045.1 Aequorivita sp. | reverse complement strand
TAAAAACTAAGATATAAATAAAGCGGGAAATCCTTCTTGGAAATCCCGCTTTTAAAAATGTTTATCGGACACTACTGTTTCCGTTTCAATTTTTTAAACCTTGTTGTAACAAATCTAGCCAAATTCCGTCATATTAAAGGCGGATTCTTCTTCTTAATTCTTAACAAAAGTTTCACAATTAGTGAGGTAATCTCCGTTTACTTTGTAATCCGACAATCAAAATATGATAGAAATTAAAAATCTACATAAATCCTATCACATGGGTAAAAATTCTCTCCATGTGTTAAAAGGCATAAATTTTACGGTTTCCGAAGGTGAAATGGTTTCCATAATGGGCTCCTCTGGCTCTGGTAAATCAACATTACTCAATGTTTTGGGTATCCTTGATGAGGCTGATGAAGGCACTTATACTTTGGATGGAACCTTAATTAAAAATTTGAACGAAAAAGTTGCTGCCCAATACCGAAATAGGTTCTTGGGCTTCATTTTCCAGTCTTTTAATTTGATTAACTACAAATCTGCACTTGAAAATGTAGCTTTGCCGCTATATTATCAAGGGGAGAAGAGAAATGTCCGCACGGAAAAAGCAATGCATTATTTGGAGAAAGTCGGACTTGCCGAGTGGGCTTCACATCTTCCAAACGAACTGTCTGGTGGTCAAAAGCAAAGAGTGGCAATTGCTAGAGCTTTAGCAAGCGACCCAAAAGTCCTTTTGGCTGATGAGCCTACAGGAGCACTCGATACTAAAACATCTTATGAGGTTATGGAGCTTATTCAAGGAATCAACGATGAAGGAAAAACAATCCTAATTGTTACCCACGAAGAAGATATCGCACACATGACAAAAAGAATTGTGAACCTAAGGGATGGATTGATAATTGACGATTCTAAAGTAGAGCAAGTACGCGCCAAAACCGAAGCGAATGTTTAATCTGGAGCGCTGGCAGGAGATTTTTGACACCATTCGCAAAAACAAATTGCGAACCTTTCTTACAGGGCTTTCTGTGGCTTCAGGGATTTTCATTTTGGTTATTCTTCTCGCAATGGGGCAAGGCATGCAAAATGGAGTTGCCAAAGAATTTGAAAATGATGCAGCCAACAGGATAAGTGTCTGGACAGGCGTTACTTCCGTAGAATATAAAGGTCTTAATCCGGGTCGGAGAATAGAAATGGATAACCGCGACTACGATATGGCGGTAAAAAGAAATGAAGATAAGCTAGTATATAAGTCGGGAGTTTACAGTATTTGGGGTGGCCTGACTACTTATAAAAATGAAAGTGGAAGCTATCGCATAGAAGGCGTTCACAGTGATTATCAATTTTTGGAAAATGAAACCTTGGTGGTAGGCAGATATGTGAACCAAAACGATTTGGATTCTTATGAAAAAGTTGCCGTAATCGGAAATCAAGTATATCTCGATCTTTTTAAAGGAAAAGATGCCCTTGGTAAATATGTAGATATAACAGGAATAAAATTTAAAGTTGTTGGAGTCTATACTGATCCAGGAGGGGAACGTGAAGAAACCCGGATTTTTATTCCCTTGACAACCGCGCAACGAGTTTTCAATGCGAAAGATAAACTCCGCTCCCTTGCATTTACTCTCAAAGATAAAAGGACTTATAAAGAGGCCTTAGTGGCATCAGAAGCTTTTTCGGCACAGTTGGAAGCAGACTTAAAAGCGGCACATTCTATTTCGTCTGATGACCTGCGAGCCGTGCAAGTGAACAATTCTATCGAAAACACAAAACGATTTTACGACTTAAACAAAATGATACGCTGGTTTTTTTGGGGCGTTGGTATCTGTACCATTATTGCTGGTGTTGTGGGAGTAAGCAATATTATGTTAATTATAGTAAAGGAACGCACCAAGGAAATCGGAGTACGGAAGGCGATAGGCGCACAACCGTGGTCCATTATTGGAATGATACTTCATGAATCCATATTTGTTACGGCCATGGCGGGTTTTATTGGCCTGTTGTTAGGTTTGTTTTTGATACAATTAGCGGGACCTTTGATTGAAACCGACTTCATTAGTAATCCATCTGTTGATTTTTCGGTAGCAATTACCACGGTTTTTATTTTAATTATTGCTGGAGCAGTAGCAGGTTTTTTTCCTGCTTATCGTGCCGCTAGTATCAAACCCATTGAAGCTTTGCGTGATGAGTAAGTTATTCAGTCGAGATAGTTGGACGGAAATTATAGAAGCCCTGAGCAGCAATTGGTTCAGGACGATTCTAACTGCGTTCGGGGTTTTATGGGGGATTTTTATTTTGGTTATTTTATTAGCTGCGGGTAATGGTCTTGAAAATGGCATAAAGCAAGGGTTCGCAGGAATGGCCACCAATTCTATGTTTATGTGGGCACAGAACGTTTCCCAACCGTATAAAGGCTTGCCTAAAGGGAGACGCTATAATTTTAAACTTGACGACGTTAAGGCTATAAAAGAGCAAGTGCCTGGTCTTCGGTTTGTTTCCCCTAGAAACCAGTTGGGCGGATTTAGAGGAAGCAACAATGTGGTTCGAGGCTTGCAATCGGGAGCCTTCAATGTGTATGGCGACTATCCCGAAATCACCCAGCAACAACCCATGGATATTACATCGGGCAGGTTTATAAATTACTCCGATATAGAGCAGAAGCGCAAAGTGGCAATTATCGGTAGTGGAGTGAAAACTGCTCTTTATGAGTCAGGAGAAGAAGTTATAGGAACCTATATTAAAATTAGTGGCGTCAATTTTATGGTCATAGGAACCTATAAAAAGAATGGTCGAAATGGCGATCCCGAAGAAAATCAAAAAGAAATCTATGTGCCTTTTACCTCCTTCTCCCAAGCCTTTAATATGGCCGATATTGTAGGTTGGATGGCAATAACGGCAAACGACGGTTCTTCCATTACCGAGTTGAAACCCCAAGTTTTTGACGTTATTAAGAGCCGTCATTCTATTGCTCCCACCGATGATCGCGCTGTAGGAAATTTTGATTTATATCAAGAATTCAATAAGATAAATGGGCTGTTTACGGCCTTGAATTTTGTCGCCTATTTTGTCGGGATTTTAATTTTGATTTCAGGAGTTATTGGGATTAGCAATATAATGCTGATCGTAGTAAAAGAGCGCACAAAAGAAATTGGAGTTCGACGCGCCTTGGGTGCAACTCCTTGGAGCATTCGTTCACAAATTCTACTGGAATCAATTTTTTTGACAATTGTTTCGGGAATGGTAGGAATTATTTTGGCTACAGGGGTTTTAATTCTGGTCAATTATGAAATGGATCAAATGGACACAACCGATATGATGTTTTTAAATCCATCAGTAAATATAGGAGTTGTGGTTATAGCGCTGATAATATTGATAGTTTCAGGATTGTTGGCTGGACTAATACCGGCTCAGAATGCCATAAAAGTGAAACCTGTGGAAGCTTTGCGAACAGATTGAAAAAATTTATGGAAACCATAAGTGGAAAAATAAAATAAGAGAACGAAACAGCGGAATCATTCCCATTAAAACATATATTATAAACAGATGAAAAGAACAAAGACAATTATTATCCTCGTTACCATAGCTGTGCTTTTTACAGTTTCGATGTATTGGCTATATTCAAAAAACATTGAAGATCCCGTTGTTTATACCACGGAACAACCCAGCGTAGGCACTATTATTAAAAAAACTGTTGCTACGGGAAGTATTGTTCCCAAAGAGGAAGTGCTCATCAAACCTAATATTTCGGGAATTATCGATGAAATATATGTAGAAGCAGGACAAGTTATCAAGGCTGGCGATTTGATTGCAAAGGTAAAAGTGGTTCCCAATGTTTCCTCTCTCAACAGTGCCAGAAGCAATATCAATAGTGTCCGCACCCAGGTTGAAACTGCACGACTTGCCTTTGAAAACCAGAAAAGCATTTATAATAGACAAAAGGAATTGTTTGAGAAGGGAGTGATTTCAGCCAATGAATTTGACAATGCGCAGTTGGGTTTCGACCAAGCACAGCAAAGGCTTAAGCAAGAACAAGTTTCTCTTACATCTGCAAACCAAAATTTTGACATTGTAAGAACTGGAACCACAAGTGGAATGGGAGCCTCTGCCAATACAGAAATTCGCGCAACGGTATCCGGAATGGTACTAGATGTTCCGGTAAAAACTGGAAATCAGGTTATCGAAGCAAATAACTTTAATGATGGAACTACCATTGCAACCATTGCAGACGTTGACAAGATGATCTTTGAGGGCAAAGTGGACGAAAGTGAAGTGGGAAAAATAAAGGAAGGCTTACCACTTGAAATTACTGTTGGGGCTCTTCAAGATAAAACCTTTGAAGCAGAATTAGATTATATCGCCCCGAAAGGTGTAAGTGAGAACAGCGCGATCCAGTTTGAAATAAAAGGAACAATGAAAAAAATTGATACAGCCCAAACCTTCATTAGGGCAGGTCTTAGTGCAAATGCTTCAATTATTCTTGCAAAGGCTGAAAATGTTCTTACTATAAAAGAAGCTTTGGTTCAATATGACCCAAAAACGCAAAAGCCTTTTGTGGAAATCCAGATTGGAGATCAAAAATTTGAACGTCGAGATGTAGAACTCGGAATTAGTGATGGAATAGACGTAGAAGTAAAAAAAGGAGTTTCAAAGGAAGATAAGATAAAAGTGTGGAACCAATTGAAACCACCACTCTCAAATCAAGGGTAGTACAACCATAAATAAATGAATTATCTTTTGTAACATAAACCCTTTATAAAGGACATATTAAACAATTGAAATATAAATATGAAAAAGTCAGCAATCCTTTTCTTTTTTCTAATAAGTAGTCAAATCATTTTTTCTCAAGCAAAAAAATGGACGCTTGAAGAGTGCATTAACCACGCTTTGGAAAATAATATTTCCGTGAAACAGAGTGAACTGGATTATGAAACTGCAGAGGTGGCCAAGAGGGATGCTTTCGGCAATTATCTACCTACGCTAAATGGTTCAGCTTCCAATTCTTGGAATACGGGATTAACTCAAAATGTTACAACCGGAGTTTTACAATCGCAAACAACGAGAAACTCTTCGTATAACCTTACCGCCGGAATTTCTATTTTTAATGGACTTCGAAACCTTAGAACTAGTCAGCGCACTGAGATTTCTCGACTTGCGGCACAATACAATTTAGACAAAATGAAGGATGATATCTCGCTCCTTGTAGCAAATTCATACCTTCAAATCCTTCTAAACAAAGCAAATCTAAAAGTTGTAAAATCTCAAAATCTTGTTACTTTGGAGCAACTTGAAAGAACGAATGAGCTCGTAGATGCAGGATCGGTGCCTCGAGGAGATCTTTTGGAGATTAGAGCTACCAATGCTGGTGAGAAACAAAAAATTGCCGTAGCTGAGAATACAGTTGAAATTTCGCTCATAAACTTAGCGCAATTACTTCTTATCAAGGATTATGAAAATTTTGATATTGTTGATGACGAATATGAAATAATTCAGGATGATATCGCTCAAAAACCCGTAAGTGAAATTATTGAAGCTGCTAAGCTAAACCGGGCAGAAGTAAAGATTGCTACCGAAAATGTAAAGTTAGCAAAAAAAGACTTACAACTTGCAAGGAGTGAATACTACCCGTCGTTGGGTGGTTTTGTAAATTATAACACAAGGGAGTCGGACGCAGGGAGGATTCTCAGTGGCGGTATAGATCCAGACCAACCTAGTCAACCAATTGGAATAGTTGAGTCAACAGGTGAAGTTGTAGTAGCGCCCAATTATGCCTTAATTACCGCTTCTGCACTTCCATATACGGAGCAACTCTCATTAAATGATGGTATTTCTTACGGATTGCAGTTAAATGTTCCGATATTCAATGGACTATCCGTCCGGAATAATGTAAAACGAAGAAAGATAAGTCTGGAACGATCAGAATACCAACTTGAACAGGCCAAACTTGATTTGGAATCTAACGTATATCAAGCTTACGTAGATGCAAAAGGAGCATTAAAGGCTTTTGAGGCGGCTACCATAGCATTTGAATCACAAGAATTGGCATATCAATACGCAAAAGACAGGTACGATGTGGGTCTTACAAACGCTTTTGATTTTAGTCAATCAAAATTGCGCTATGACAATTCCAAAATCGAAGTAAATCAAACAAAATTTGAGTATATTTTTAAATTGAAGGTTTTGGAGCTATATTTCGGAGTTCCGGCAAGCGAATTAAAATTTTAACTATGAAGAAAAAAACACTTATCTGGATTTCTGTTGGTGTTGTCTTGCTTATCATTTTGCTTATTGGGGGCAAAAAAGCAGGATGGTATGGAAAGGCTGGGAATTTCAAAGAAGTTGAAATATCAAACATAGAGCCGATAGATATTATTGAAACCGTCGCTGCTACCGGAAAAATCCAGCCAGAGACTGAGTTGGCGCTTTCTTCTGAAGTTTCAGGAGAAATTATCGAACTGCCTCTGAAAGAAGGCCAAGTGGTTGAAAAAGGAGACTTATTAGTAAAAATAAACCCTGATTTAATCCAAGCGGCTGTAAGCCAGTCGGAAGCAGGTCTTCAAAATGTAAGGGCGCAATTAGCGCAAGCCGAAGCGAGTGAGAAAAATGCAGAGCTCAACTATAACCGAAATAAGACACTTTTTGAGAAAGGAGTTATATCCAAATCAGAATGGGATAAATCTGTTGCGGATTATGATATGGCAAAGGCGAACAAAAAGGCAGCTTATTACAGTGTGCAGAGTGCCGCGGCAAATGTGAAGCAATCCGTGGATAACCTTTCCAGAACTACCATTTATTCTCCAATGAGCGGAACCATTTCAAAACTTTCTGTAGAATTAGGAGAACGCGTAGTAGGGACCGCTCAAATGGCAGGTACAGAAATCGTTCGCGTGGCCAACTTACAGAATATGGAAGTAGTGGTTGATGTGAATGAAAACGATATTGTAAAAGTTGCGGTAGGCGACTCCACAATAGTGGAAGTGGATGCCTATCTTAAAAGGGAATTTAAGGGAGTTGTTACTGAAATTGCTAACAGTGCAGAGAGTGCTTTGAGCGCAGATCAAGTTACTAATTTTAAGGTAAAGGTGCGTATTCTTCCCCACTCCTATAAAGATCTTACTGAAGGAAAACCAGATAGTTTTTCGCCTTTTAGACCAGGAATGACAGCGACAGTTGATATAATTACAAATCGTAAAAAAAATGTAATTGGTGTTCCCATTAGCGCAATTGTCATTAAAACTGATACAACAAGTTCGAGAAGTACAGGAATGCCGAAAAACAATTCAGCAACTGCCGAAAAATTTGAAGCCGTATATGTTAAGGTAGGAGAAGAGGCCAAATTACGAGTCGTCAAAACTGGTATCCAAGACGATTCGAATATCGAGATAATAACAGGGCTTAAAGAAGGAGAAACAGTAATAACCGGTCCTTATAATACCGTAACGAAACTTTTGAAACCAGGAGATAAGGTTAGTGTGGCTTCGGAAGGAAAGGAATAATCTACGATAGAATGGCTGCCATATTGTGTCTTGAAACTGCTACTACTAACTGCTCCATCGCCCTTTCTGTTGATGGAAAAGTTGTTGCTTTTAGAGAAGAGAACAACCAAAAATTCTCCCACTCGGAGAAACTTCATGTTTTTATTGAAGAAGTTATAAGTGAAGCTCAATTTGATAAAGCTAAATTGGATGCTATTGCCGTTAGCCAAGGTCCTGGCTCCTATACTGGCTTGCGAATTGGAGTATCTGCCGCTAAAGGTTTTTGTTTTGCCTTAGACGTACCTTTGTTGTCTATTCCTACCTTAGAAGTATTAGCGCAGCAAGTGCAAGATGAAGATTGTTTCATTATTCCCATGCTTGATGCAAGACGGATGGAAGTATATGCTGCCGTTTTTGATTCTGAAAAGAAAGCTATTCGAGAAACAAAAGCAGAAATTATACACGAAGACTCTTTTTCAGAATATTTGAAGCAAAAAAAGACTATTTTTTTAGGAGATGGTTCGGCTAAATTTCAATCAATCTGCAAGAGTTCTGACGCTGTATTTTTAGAAGATAAGTTTCCATCAGCAAACGATATGGCGAAGTTGGTGGATGCTAAATACAAAATAAGCGACACAGAAAATGTCGCTTATTTTGAGCCTTTTTATTTAAAAGAGTTTTTATTGGGATAGTTCATTCTATGCCAATTTTATTATAAAGAGTTCAGATGAGTTACCGCTTCAATGAGGTCTCCCTCTTTTCTAACATCTAAATCACTTCTCTTTAAATAGTCTTTCATTCCTGATTTTTCCTTAACCAACAGGTCTAGGATTTGGCGTTTTCTATTTGGTAAAACTGTCAAGTTTCCATTTTGCACTAGATAATAAAATACGGTTTGTTTAAAACTAGGCGGTACGTCAGATTCATAACTGGTTCTCGCTTTTACTATCGGTTCAAATGAAACTGTAATTTTCTTATAAAGCTTATAATTATCTCCATCGACAAGAACGTTGAAATAACCACTTCTTTCTTTATTCCCGTTGTCAAGAATATAAATATAATAATCCAACGGGGTTTTTACCGACAAGTTGGTGTTTTTTTTCAGCGGTTGAAAATCTTCGTCGGAGGATTTTAATTTTACCTCGATATCATCTGTATAGGCATTGTAGCGCATTGGTAAATTGGTAGCCACTTTTTCCCCATTTTCATAAATACTTCCGTGGATAAATTGGGAATTGGCATACATGTCATTTTTAATGGCATTAAATTGTGAATCGGTAATTCCCAGGGAATTATACCTTTGACCGATATCACTAGCACGGGTGAAAATCTCATAACCTCCACCAGTTCCTATAATTCCTGTTTGGGCAACCATCGAAAAACCCATTAGTAGGATAATCGTTATGTTAATAAAAAATCTCATAATATAAATATTTTGAATTGTTAATACTTGAAGGATTTATCAAAAGTAATTATTCCTTTTCTCTTTCAGGTTATAATGATGCAAATCTCTTTGCAAATACCCTTCCGCTTTATTTAAGCATTTGCCTAAATGTTTTTAGAGGCTGGTTTAAATCTGCTTTTTACGCCGCAAAAAAATCAAACCTCTTTTTTCGACTCTTGTGGAAGGTTGAAATGATGAATATCACGCTGCGGAAATGGAATGGAAATTCCTGCAGCTTCTAGTCTTGCTTTTCCTTCTTCCAAAACTAACCATCGCAGATTCCAAAAATCTCCATTTTCCGCCCAATAACGCAAGGTAATATTTACAGAACTATCTCCTAATTCGGCAACCGCAACCATTGGCATTTTATCTTCGGTTTTAAATACTTGTTCTTGCTCCATCACTAAACTTATCAGAATGTCTTTGGCCTTTTTAATGTCATCGTCATATCCAATACCGAAGGTTATATTCTCACGTCTTACTCCTTCAGCCGAATAATTTATTATGTTGTCATTGCTTAATTTTCCGTTGGGAAGGATTGCAAGTTGGTTGCCGAACGTATTCAGTTTTGTGTTGAAAATAGAAATTTCCTTTACCGTTCCGTCTATGCCTTGAGCGCTTATAAAGTCGCCTACCTTAAAGGGCTTTAGCAACAAAATTAAAACACCTCCAGCGAAGTTTGCAAGGGATCCTTGCAACGCAAGACCAACAGCAAGTGCAGAAGCCCCAAGGATGGTTACTAAGGAAGCGGACTCGACACCCAATTGGGTAACCACCAAAACAAAAAGCAAGATTTTTAATCCCCAGTTTATTAAACTAGCGATAAAGTTTTCTAGGGTTACATCATAATCTTTTTTATCAAAAAACTTTTTTACAACGCGATTAACTACTTTTATTACCCAAATTCCAACGAGGAGCATGATGGCTGCCCCGATTACGCTTGGTATAAAATCTATTAATTTTTGTCCGTATTTTTCGATATAAATATCAAGATCATTAAATTTTTCCATAAAATATATTATTATTTGTTTAAGGTTTTAAATGCTGTTTCTGTTTCTGTAACTGGTAATTTGCAAGCGTTGTTAACGCAAACATATATTAGAGTTTCCCCTTCCAAATATCTATTTAGGAACAAGGGGTCTTCGCTTTCCTTATCGCTTCCAGCTATAATTATGTTTGGAAGGTAATATTTGTTTAATTCTTTTATTCTTTCTAAAGCATCCTTGCCCACAACTACCACTTCGTAAAAATCATTCTGATAATTGGAAAGTAGGCTTAGCCAGTTTGTGAACCCACGTGGATATTCTTCTATTTCATTGAGAACATTTTTCAACATCTGGTGTGAAATATTGTCAAAACCGGTTTCTTCAAAATATTTTGAAAGCACGAAAAGATTATTTGCCATCACTGAATTAGAAGCTGGAATTACATTATCCCGATAATCAAAATTCCGAGTTACAATTGCGGGATCTTCTTTGGAAGTGAAATAAAACATATGCTTTTCCTCATCAAAGAAGTTTGTCTTCGCATGTTCTGTCATCCTTTTTGCAAGAGAAAGCCATTTATCATCTAAAGTAACCTGATATAAATCTATAAAAGCTTCGATTGTGAAAGCGTAATCTTCCAAAAAGCCGTTAATGCTACTTTTTCCATCTTTATAATTATGAAATAACTGACCGTTCTTCTTCAATTGTTTTTCTGAAATGAAGTTTGCATTTTTAATGGCGATATCCAAATATTTGTTCTCGCCAAACACTTTGTAAGCATCAACATAGGCTTTCAGCATCATTGCGTTCCACGAGGTTAAGGTCTTATCATCTAACCGGGGTTTTGGTCTTTTGTCGCGATATGGAATTAATATATTTTTCCAATTCTGCTTTTTTTGCTGAAGTGCTTCGGAAGTAATGTCAAATTCCTTCTGGATTTCTGAATCGGATTTTTTCCGAATGAGCACGTAGTGGTTGTTTTCCCACTTTCCGTAATTGTTTATATTGTAGTATTCCTTAAAGATGTTGAAGTCATCTTTCAAAAGCTTTTGTAATTCTTCCGAAGTGAAAACATAGTAAGATCCCTCTTCCAATTTGCCATTTTCGTTTTTGCTATCGGCATCCAAAGACGAATAAAACCCACCTTCTGGGTTGGTCAATTCACGTTTTATAAAGGCCAACGTCTCCATTACAACTTCTTTGTAGAGAGGATTTTTGGTAATTGAGTATGCATTGCTGTACAAACTGACAAGTTGGGCATTGTCGTAAAGCATTTTTTCGAAATGGGGTACATGCCATTTTTCATCGGTACTATATCGCGCAAAACCACCTCCCAGTTGGTCAAAAAGTCCACCATAGGCCATTTTGTCTAAGGAATGCATTGTGAAATCTAATAGTGCCTGATCCTCTTTTTGAACAGCGTAACGTAAATAAAACTCAAGATTGTTTGGCATCATAAATTTGGGAGCGCCTTTGGAGCCGCCATTTTCGTGATCGAAATTCTGGGACATTTTCTTGATAACAGACTCTGTGGAATAAGTTTTGAAATCCACATCTTCTGTGTTCAGATGGATTAAATCAATACTTTTTAACCCTTCTTCCAACCTATTGGCATAAGCTATAAGTTTCTCTGGCTCTTGGTGATATATCTCCTGAATCTGTTCTAGGGCATTAATCCAATCGTTTTTTCGGAAATAGGTTCCGCCCCAAACGGGACGCCCATCTGGAAGGGTAATTACGTTTAAAGGCCAGCCAGCACTTCCAGTCATCAGTTGTACCGCATTTATATAAGTTTGATCCACATCAGGGCGTTCTTCTCTGTCCACTTTTACCGAAATAAAATGTTTGTTCATGACCGAGGCAACTGTTGAATCCTCGAAGCTTTCGTGTTCCATAACGTGACACCAATGACAAGCAGCATACCCCACGCTTATAATCATAAGTTTTTTTTCACTTTTAGCCAGTTGAAGGGTGGCTTCGCTGTAAGGTTTCCAGTTTACAGGATTGTGAGCGTGTTGAAGTAAATAAGGACTAGACTCGTGAATTAAATCGTTGGTAAAAGAATTTGTTTCCAAGTTTTCGTTTTTTGAAGAATTGCAACCGAAGATTGAAATTAGTAATAATGAAGTAAGCGTTAATCGCATTCTTGAGTTTGGAAAAGCAAAAATACGCCTTTGAAGATCAAAAGCGTATTTTTGGAATTTCATTTAAAAAATTATTTTACCTCGAAGGTAACTTTTACATTCACTCGGAAATTTGTTATTTGGTCACCATCAACAACACAGCTTTGTTCCTTTACATAAACAGAACGAATGTTTTTTACAGTTTTTGAAGCTTCTTTTACGGCCATTCTCGTTGCATCCTCCCATCCGTCTTTTGAGCTTGCTAAAATTTCAATTACTTTTAATACTGCCATTACTTTTTTATTTTGGGTTATTATAAATTTTTACAACTCCCAAATTACAAATATTAAATGCTAATTATCTGAAAATTAAGTTAAATCAATAACCAATTATGGTATGGATGAGTTATAGAAACCTTTTATCCGTTAAGGGCTTCTACAGTTTCAATTTCTCCAGGAAGCATTTGTTTTAAAATAGTCTCTATGCCGCTTTTAAGAGTTACAGTAGAGGAAGGACAACCGCTACAAGCTCCTTTAAGAACTACCTTCACCACTCTCGTTTTTTCATTAAATGAATCCAGAACAATTTGTCCTCCATCATTTGCAACAGCTGGTTCAACGTATTCTTGAAGAATAGCGATAATTTTCATTTCAATTTTGGATCGAACTTTATCGGTAGTTTTTATAGCTGAAAACGAATCTCCTGACCCATTGCTATTTAAATCCTCATTTAAGATGGTTTTTCCTTCTTCGAGAAATTTTCGAATGAACTCGCGAATTTCCATTGTTATTTCGTTCCATTCCACCACGTCGAATTTCATTACGGAAACATGATTACTGTTAATAAATACCTCCTTGACAAAGGGGAAATTGAACAAAGCTTTAGCAAGGGGAGATTGAACGGCCTCATAACTATCTTTATATTCATAAGCGCTATTGACTAGTGTTTTATTAGCCACAAATTTCATTACCGAAGGATTTGGAGTGCTTTCAGCATATACCGATGAAGGAATTTTTGTTTGAAAAGGAGTTTCTGTAATTACTGGTTTTCCCGAGTTAAGATATTCAGAAATGGAGGTAGCTACGGCTTCCTCTACATCTGTCCATTCCACAATGTCGTATTTTTCAATTGCAATGAAATTTTGCGATATATAAATGGTTTTTACAAAGGGCAAATAAAATAATTCCTGAGCCAACGGACTTGATTTTGCCTCGTCTATATTCTTAAATTCATGGCTGGATGATGGCGTCAAAAAGGAGTCAGCGATGAACTTAAGGATGTTAGGATTGGAAGTTTGAGAAATTTCTATGTTAAATTGAGACACGAGCATGTTTTTTTTACGAAAATATAAAAAGAAAAACAATGTATTCAATATATTTGGCACTGAAACATCCAATTTGGTCAAAAGGGTAAATTGCTTGGTATTTTATGACCTAACTAGATTGAGTTTGATGTTCTATTTAATTTTGATGCTATCACTGACCAATCAACGACAAAAATCTATATATTTGAGCACTTTTGGAAAAACAGTAGTGCTGCAAATTCTCTTGTGAGCAATTTATTGCCCTGTCTCAACAGATGTCTCCGAATTAATAGGGATGTGGTGTTGAATTGGTTGACAGCGGAGGATGCTAAACATTTCAAAGGGCATTTTACCCTAAAATGATAAAAAAAAATTATGAGTATTAAACAAACTTCCCTAATTCTGCTTTTTTTATCTTCCCTATATGGGTTTTCCCAAGAGGGGATACCAGTATATTCTGATTATTTTGCGGACAATTTGTATTTACTGCATCCTTCGATGGCGGGTGCGGCCAGTCATAACCAAATTCGATTGACTGCGAGGCAGCAATGGTTTGATCAAAAAAATGCACCAAACCTGATGACACTAAGTTTCAATGCTCGATTAGGCGAACGTTCGGGGATAGGAGTCATTGCGTTTAACGACCATAATGGATATCATTCTCAAACAGGTGGATACCTTACTTATGCGCATCATATTAAGTTTTCCAGAACCGATGCCGATCTTAATCAATTGTCCTTTGGCCTGAGTGCTGGATTAATTCAATCGAAATTGGATGAAACCAATTTTGATCTTTCCGATTTCGATCCTGTTATTGCTGGAATTATGCAAAGCTCTTCTTACTTTAATATTGATGCAGGAGTATCTTATAACTTTTTAAACTTTTCAAGTCACTTTACCGCAAAGAATATAATCTTTCAAAACAGATCAATCTATACGGACAAATATGAACCAAACAATCAACGTAAGTACTTGCTTTCAGCTGCTTATGCTATTGGGAGTTATGGGTCTGATTGGAGCTATGAACCTTCTTTTCTCTTTCAATGGACTGAGCGAACCGGTGAAAAATCTGTGGATTTAAATTTGAAAGTCTACAGAAACATGGAGTTTGGAAAAATATGGGGGGGATTGTCATATAGAAGAAGTTTGGATGGCGCGGAATATATGGATGGAACTGAAATAAAAGGACAAAAACTTCAATATATCACTCCTGTATTAGGTATCAATTTAAATAATTTCTTATTTGCTTATACGTATTCTTACCAGACTGGAAATATCACAATGGAAAGTGGTGGGTTTCATCAAATCACCCTTGGGTATAACTTTTTGGGAGGAAGAACGGCTCCATACGAATGTAACTGCCCTGCAGTCAACTAATAATTCTATTAAAATCGACGTCAGGAGGCACAGTCAGCCTTTGCTATAGTCTTTTTTAAGATGATTTTAGAAAGATTGATAACCTTCAATTTATCGCTTTTCATTTTGTATTAATTCACAAGTTGAGACAATGCGATTTATCCAATATTTTATAATTTAAAAATGATAAAATCCGTAAATGGAAAGCATCCACAGATCCCTGATGATTGTTATATAGCGGAGAATGCGACTATTGTTGGTGACGTTATTTTGGGTAGTCAATGTAGTGTTTGGTTTAATGCCGTTATTCGGGGCGATGTAAATTTTATTAAAATTGGCGATCGAGTTAACATTCAAGATGGTGCAGTAATTCATGCAACCTATAAAACTTCACCTACCACTATTGGCAACAATGTCTCCATCGGACATAATGCGATCGTTCACGGATGTACGATTCAAGATAATGTGTTGATTGGAATGGGGAGTATTGTTATGGACGACTGTGTTGTGGAAAGCAACACAATCATTGCTGCGGGTGCGGTGGTTTCAAAAAACACCATAGTTGAGAGTGGGAGCATCTACGGAGGCATTCCGGCCAAAAAAATAAAGAATATCAGTTCTGAACTTACAAAAGGGGAGATAGAACGAATTGCAGAAAACTACGTTATGTATTCTGGTTGGTTTAAATGATTACTATCCTTTAGGATCATTTTCTCACGAAATAATTTCAATTTCTTTTCAATTATTAAAAATCTAATTTTTCGACAGAAATGTTTTCTATGTATCCATTCAAAAGAAACTTCAGGGTATTAGTTTCTGCATTAGTATAAAACTCAAGTTTAGGTTTGGTGTTTTCTTCCCGAAGCAGATCGAGGCTTCGAAGTACGGTTTTTGTTTGTTTGGCAACAGCCTCTCCAGAATCGATGATTTGTACGTGTTTTGGAAGGATTTTTTTAAGAACTGGTATTATGTAAGGGTAATGACTACATCCCAAAACTATATAATCTACATCGGCCTCAATCATTGGTTTTGTATGCTTTTTCAGAAGGGTTACCATTTCAGGACCATCCAGTTTACTAGCTTCAATTAAGGGTACAAGTCCTTCCCCGATGATTTCCACCACGCTTATATCTTTTGTGAACTCTTTGTTGGTTTGACTAAAAAGTGCGCTGCTGAGGGTTCCTTTTGTTGCGAGTATTCCAATGCTTTTGGACTGGGTATTTAAGGCGGCTGGCTTAATTGCTGGTTCGATACCGATAATAGGAATTGCATACCTTTCACGAAGTGTACTAATGGCATTTGTTGTGGCAGTGTTACAGGCCACGACTAAAATCTTACATTCGAAGTCTAGAAGTTTTTTTGCGTTTTTGAGACTAAGAGCAGTTATCTCTTCTGAGGATTTATTTCCGTATGGTGCATTTTTACTATCTGCCAAATAAATAGTATTCTCTAATGGCAATAACTTATGAATCTCCTTCCATATTGAGGAACCACCGACTCCTGAATCGAAAATACCTATCGGACTGTTTTTATCCATTTGATAAATGTACCAAATAACTCGAAATTAAAACAAAAAAAAATACCCGTTTCGCAACGGGTATTTCTTAGAATGAATTTTATTTTTAGGAAGATTAAATACCTAAATCCTTTTTTACATCTGCCATAAGATCTTTTCCATCGGCCAGGATAATACCGCTCCCCATTGAGGAATCTAGTACATATTGATAGCCTTGTGCACGACCAACTTTCTGGATTGTGGCTTGGGCTTTTTCAAGGATAGGTTTGAAAATATCAGTTCTTTTCTTTTCCAAATCCTGAAGAGCTTGTTGTCTGTATGCCTGAACGTTGTCTTGCATTCCTTGGACTTCCATTACTCTTTTTTGGTTTTCCTCATCTGTTTTTGAAGCAGCTTCACTATCGTATAATTTAGCTTTGGAGTCCAATTCCTTTAGCATCGCCTTAATTTCGGTATCATAAGTTTTTTGGACTTTCTCCAATGAGGTTTGTGCCGCTTTAAAATCTGGCATGGCGTCTATCAACTCCTGTACGTCGATATGAGCGATTTTTGATTGGGCGTTCACAAAGCTTGTGGCTCCCGCGAAAAAAGCTAATGCTATCAGTATTGTTTTCATTTTTTTCATTGTTTGCGTATTTAATTTAAAAAAAGTTATTGATTATTTAGTTATTATTTATTCTCCTTCGGTTTTTTCTTTTTCCTTTTGACGAGCATTTGTAATTGAATCCCTTCGGCGTTCGCGTTCCTCGAGCAATCGTTGTCTACGTTCCTCGTATTCCTGTTTTTTAGCGGATCGGATTGAATCTCGTTCCTTTTGTCGTTGGGTCATCATTTCTTCACGCTCCGTTTTCTTCTCCTCCGCATTTTTTTCCCGCTCTTCCTTTTTCTCCTCTATTGCCTTTTCACGTTCGGACATTTCCTCTTCTTTTTCTGGAGAAAGTTTTTCTTGTCGTTCTATTTCTCGTTTTTCTTTTTTTGTTTGCGCTTGTACTCTACGTCCAGCACGTTCTATGCTTCGGAGGACTTCATCACTAAGATCATTTCTTTTAGCCGCAAAAAGCATCACAACGTCTGCCGATTTATCAAATATGAAGTCATACTTTTTATTTTCGGCGATTTCTTGTACGATGTTGAAAACTTGATCCTGAATCGGTTGTACCAGTTGTCTTCTTTGAATCATTAAATCGCCATTTGGGCCGAAACGTGCCTGTTGATACTGAAGTATTTCATCTTCCTTAATCTTGATGTCTTCTTCCCGTTCTTCAATTAGTTCAGGAGTAAGTAATATCTTTTCGTTAGCCAGGTTTAGTTTCATCTGATCGACTTCTTTCTGACTTTTTTCAAGGTCCTGTTTCCAGCGTTGCACTTTCCCTTCAAGTTGAGTGGTAGCTTCCCGGTACTCAGGGACGCTTTCAAGAATATATTCCATATCAATATAACCTATTCGAACACCTCGCTGAGAAGTTGCCATAAAGCTAAAACACAAAAGAATAAAGGTGAAAAGGAGTGTTTTTTTCGTTTTCATATTTATTGGTTGTTTAGAAAATATCGTGCCAAAATTAAAATTGTTGTCCAATGATAAAATGAGTTTGCCATCCATGTGGTTCGTTTTGACCTAATACCGGATCAAATCCATATCCAAAGTCAATCCCCAAAAGTCCAAATTGTGGCATAAATATACGTAAACCTAAACCAGCAGAACGTTTGAGTTCGAAAGGATTGTATTCCTTGAATCCGTCATAAGCTGCGCCACCTTCTGCAAAACCAAGTACATAAATAGAAGCCATTTGGGCCAAAGTGACAGGATATCTTACCTCTAACGAAAATTTATTGTAAATCGTACTTCCATCTGTTGTACTTAAAGATTGATTTGGATAACCTCTGAGCTGAATAACTTCGCGACCGTCCAAACTATAGGCTCCAAGGCCATCTCCACCTAAGAAAAATCTTTCAAAAGGAGGAACTCCTCTGTCATTATTATAGGCACCCAAATACCCGAGTTCCGTATTGGTTCGTAATACCAGTTTTCCAATTAATCGGGTGTACCAATTTCCTTTGAATTTTATTTTATAGTATTCCAGCCATTTAAAGCGTTCTTGATCGATTTCAGACCTGCGAATTCTGGCATCTTCTATTTGACTACTGTTAGAGTTGGGGTCGTTCAGAATTTCTTCCTGTAAAGCCCGGTCGTTGTAAAGCGCTTTGTAATCTACACTGTTGAAAGCGGAATAAGGAGGAGTGATTTTGGCTGTTATGCTGAAATCAGATCCTGCCATAGGATAAATTGGATTTACCGTGGTGTTGTTTCGGCTTATTCCGATAGTGTATGCCAAGTTGTTGGAATAGCCATCTCCAAAGGTAAATAAACCTGTATTGTAATTGCTTAGATTATAATGTTGGAAACTGATTGCATTGGACCAAACAAAATAATCATCAGGCCATTTTACTTTTTTGGCCAACCCTAAGGATCCTCCAGTGATTGTAAAGCTGCGGTCTTTGTCTGCGCGTCGTCTGTTATAATCATAAAAATATTGAACCGTGTGTGAAAAGGAGGAAGAAAATTGAATTGGTTTTCTGCCACCTAGCCAAGGTTCTGTCAAAGAAAGACTATATGTTTGATAATACGAGCTGGCTTGTGCTCTTAGTGAAAGTTTTTGACCATCCCCCATAGGCAATGGTTTGTAGGTTTCTAGATTAAAAATATTTCGAAGCGAAAAGTTGTTGAAGGATAGGCCCAAAGTTCCAACAAACCCACCGCCGCCATAGCCTCCTTGCACTTCAATTTGGCTTGATCCTTTTTCGACAACGGAATATTCCAAATCAACTAAACCATTATTTTCATCAACTTTTTTGAAATTTGGGCTGAGTTGTTCTGGATCGAAAAACTGTAATTGACCCAACTCACGAAGCGTTCTTATTACGTCGCGCTTACTGTATTTTTGACCTGGCCTTGTGCGAATTTCTCGATAAATAACGTGGTCATTGGTACGATCGTTTCCAACTACGGTAACGTGGTCAAAATAGAAAAGATTTCGCTCCATTATCCGTATTTCAAAGTCAATAGTGTCGTTGTAAACTGCCACTTCCACAGGATTTATACGCACAGCGAGGTAACCATTATTTTGGTACAGGTTGGTCATATCTTCAGCATCTGGAACCGATTCATCCAGAATACGCTCTTGAAGTAAAACACCGTTGTAAACATCCCCTTTTTTAATTCCTAATATTTGACGCAATTGGCCATCGGTGAAAACGCTATTTCCGATAAACTTAATATCCCCAAAATAATATTTATCTCCTTCTTCTAGTTTCAATTTAAGAGCAAGCCTTTTTTTGCTCAATGAGATTAAAGTATCATCGGTAATTCTAGCATCACGGTAGCCACTCGCTTTGTATTTTTTTATTATAGATTCTTTGTCTTCCTGAAATCCTTCGGCGGTGTACTTAGAGCGTTTCCAGAACCTAATAGGATTACTACGTTTTGTTTTTTTCATTGCTCGACGAAGTTTCCCGCTCTTGAAGTGCTCATTTCCTTCAAAATCAATTTTTGCTACTTTAACCCTTTTGCCTTTATTGACATTTATAGTCATGTTATTGGCAATTTCAACCCCTGTAGAATCTAAAATGGGAGTGGTAGTAATTTCAACTTCAGTATTGAAAAACCCATCTTTTTGATATTTTTTAGTAATGTAATTTTTGGTTGTATTGAGAAGGTTCTTGGTGATTTTCACGCCAGGCTTTAAGTCATTATCTTTAATGATTTCCTTCTTTTTTCCTTTTCGAATTCCTTTTCCAGTTATAGTAACCTCATGAAGTTTGGGTAACTCTACTATATAAAGTTCCAAATCGACTTCATCACCTTCTATATTGGTAACATAGAAAGCTATATCGCTAAACAGATTTTGCTCCCATAATTTTTTGGTTACTTGACTCAGTTTTTCACCAGGAATGTAAATCCGGTCTCCTACTTTCAGTCCCGTGAAAGCAATAACAGTCTGCTCATTGAAGCTTTGAGCTCCCGTTACCGTTATGGAGTTTATAGTATATTTACGACCACCGTCCATTTCTTTCTGTTGCGCCTGAAGGGTGCAAACGGAAAGTATTGTAAATAAGAAAATACAATAGGATTTTTTGAATGTGCGCAATAGGGAACTATTGGTCAAGTTGTTCACTGGTTTTTCCAAATCTTCTTTCTCTATTTTGATAATTTATTATGGCCGCAAAAAGATGTTCTTTTGTATAATCGGGCCAAAGTGTTTCTGTAAAGTACAGCTCGGCATAAGCTATTTGCCATAATAGGAAGTTGCTGATACGTTGTTCGCCACTTGTGCGTATCAATAAATCCACGTCTGGTAAATTTTGCGTGTAAAGATGATTATTTATAACCGTTTCATCAATATCGTCGGGCGAAATTAGGTTATTTTTAACTTTAAGGCTAATCTCTTTTATGGTTTTTATAATTTCTTGTCGTGACCCATAACTCAACGCAAGAGTGAGGGTCATCCTAGTATTATCCTTAGTCAATTCCATAACCTTTCGCAACTCGGAATGGGCTTTGGTTGGAAGCGCATCTAAGTTTCCAATAGCATTGAGTTTAATGCTATTGTCTTGTAAAGTTTTTATTTCCTTTTTAAGGGAGGTTACCAAAAGTTTCATCAATAATTCCACCTCTAGTTTTGGACGATTCCAGTTTTCAGTTGAAAAGGCATAGAGTGTTAAATAAGGCAGACCTATTTCAGCACAACCTTCAACTATTTCTCGAACCGCTTTGCTTCCGTTTTCGTGACCCTTAAATCGAAACATTCCCTTTTGCCGTGCCCATCGTCCGTTTCCGTCCATGATAATTGCTAAATGCTGGGGGAGTGTCTTCTTATTAATTTGGTCTTGAATGCTCATGAAGTTTAGAAATTGCAATAACAGGGTTTTCTTCCGAAGGCAAAGGTAACGGTTATCCCTGTGAACACATACCAATCATTACTATTGGTATTGCCAAATTTTAAGCTATCGTCGTCAGCCTTATCTTTTACTGGGTTGCTGCCGTCCAAGTCATCGGTAAATGTGTAACGTGCTCCTATTTCAAATCCAACCATTGCGTTTCGGCCCATGTTTGCTTTATATCCAACAATCATTGGAATGGCGAAACTTATGGCGTTGTCGTATTTTTTGATTTTATCAGTGTTATTTTTATATAGAGCTCTATAGCTGATGGCTGTTAAACCCGTATATAAATAAGGTGTAGAAATAGATTGTTGGCTATGGACGTCGAAATCCCAGAAGGTGTATTCTATTCCAAGTGAAAGTTCCTTGACCAGATTTTGAAAGGAATAACCCCGTTCTTGTCTACGGCTATTATCGCTATCTGCATCATCACCTTTTAGTTTTGCAACCATAAGGGATCCTCTAAAGGAGTGTCTCAGACTACGGTTCCATTTAATTATGCCACCTACGGCCAAATTCTCTGGACTGATATAGTTTGTCTTTCCTACATCACCAATAAAGTTGGTGCCACCAATCATTCCGCCGATTTCGTATGTTTGGGCACTCGCCAAAAATGCTGTTGTTAGGAGTAAAAATGCGGTAACTAAATACTTCATATTCTTTAAAAGTTTGCAAATATAACAATAAACTTGGCTTGGCGTTCAGCCACGACCAATTGTCTGTGTTGATTAACAAATTTTAAAAGATTTTATTGTTTGTGATATTAAAGGAAAGGAATTTTGAATACTACAAATCCATCTTAATTGCGCTTGTCTTCTCCCCATAAAAGCTTTTTACGGATGGTTTTGATAAAGCTATCTTCGTTTAACTGGAGTAACTTAATGGTGAAGGGGGCTTTTTTTATGTGGATCCAAGTTTCATTTTCTAAGGTTGCTACTCTAGAATCCATAGAGAGCAAAAAGTTATTTTCACGCCCCGAAACTTTTAACGAGATTACAGCGGAGTCAGGTATCACTAGAGGGCGAGCATTGAGATTGTGAGCGGCAATGGGAGTTAGCACAAAACTACTTGCACTCGGTTCTATAACTGGGCCACCACAACTTAGGGAGTAACCAGTTGAGCCCGTTGGTGTAGCCACAATAAGACCATCAGACCAGTAGGAGGTAAGGTATTTGTCGTCCACCAGGGTTTCCACCTTAATCATGGAGGTTGTGTTCCGCCGGTTTACGGCGACCTCATTTAATGCAAAATTGAGAGGGTGCACTTCCTCATTTCTTGGTACTGTTTCAACAGTGAGTAGAGTTCTTTCCGAAATAGTATAAATGCCATCCAAAATTTGATTTAAACTCTCCGTCATCCCTTCCTTTTGGATGGTTGCTAAAAATCCTAGTCTCCCTGTATTTATCCCAACGATGGGAATCCCCGAATCTCCTACAAAAGTCACTGCTTTGAGGATTGTTCCATCACCTCCAATACTGAAAAATAGGTCGAAACTTGAGTCTAGTTGGGTAAAAGTGGATAATCCAGAGAAGTTTTTAGTAATGTCCTGATTACGGTTTATGATTTCCAAAAAATTTTTCTCAATAAATATTTCGGTTTCCTTTTTCTGAAGCACATTCAAGAGTTTTTGAATGTAAATTTCAGAGTTTTCGTGATAGAATTGTCCGTAAATACCTATTTTCATTGGGTTGTTTTTATTTGTCTGTAAGTTACAATTCTGGCCTAGTTCTAATAACAATTCAATAATCGTCCTAAATATTAATTAAGGCATTTACCGATTTCTTATATATTAAGGTATTTGTCCAAATACTGAGACCGCTCTTTTAAATCTTCTAGGAATTTGTCCTCCTCATGGTGGCTAACTACAATGTAGTTGTACCTCCTAAAAGTTTGGACGATGCTGTTCATTCCACTTTGTCCAATCTTTAAGGTAATTTGAACGGTTTCCTCTTTCATTTCTGAGATAAATACCCCGAATATTCTGGTTCCGTTTGATTCTACAATTTGACATACTTCGCTAAAAGAATAATCCTGAATTCCTTTTTCTACTACGATTATTCCTCCGTTTTCATTTAGAAAAGGAGTGTTGTTGAAAAGACTCATTATATCGCCCAATTCGTAATAACCCAAATATTGATTTTCATTTCCCAAAACAGGCATTATATTACTTTTATGAATCGCAAAAGCTTCGAGAACATCCAACCAATTGGTGTCTGAAAGAACGTGAAATGGTTCTAGCGCATATTGAAAATCGCCGAGCGTCTTGGTGTTTTCAAAACAGTAAGCATCATTTTCTGATATGCACCCGAGGTAATGGCCATTCTTTTCGACTGGAATATGCGTGTATGTAAGCTGATTAAAAACACTTTGCGCTGTCCTTATTTCCGTATTTACATCGATTGGTTCCACATCATTTATAATATAACTTTCAATTTCCATACCTGCTATTTTTACGCAAATTACTTAAAATATAGATTTCTTAGCTGATGTTGAGTTCCTATTTTCGTGTCTCTGGTTTCCAAAAGAGGAAAATTGGCAAAAAATCATTTTAGTTTAACGATTTTTGTGTGAAATTTAAGATTGATAAAAATTTCAACACCATAAAAATTCTTGATGTGACAAAACTAAGCGTAAATATTAATAAAATAGCTACCCTCCGCAATGCTCGTGGTGGCAATATGCCAAATCTTCTTGAAGTGGCAAAGGATGTTCAAAAATATGGTGCCAATGGAATCACCATTCACCCTAGACCTGACGAACGACATATTCATTATCAAGATGCATACGACTTGAAGTCAATAGTTAAGGTAGAATACAATATTGAAGGAAACCCAATGGATAATTTCACGAAAATGGTCTTGGAAATAAAACCAACCCAAGTGACCTTAGTCCCAGATTCCATTGATGCGATAACATCCAATGCAGGATGGAACACCGTAAAACACAAGAACTATTTAAAGGAAATCGTCTCCGAATTTAAACGAAACGGGATTCGAACCTCGATTTTTGTTGATCCAGAGCTCGACATGATTGAGGGTGCAGCCGAAACGGGTACAGAAAGAATCGAACTCTATACCGAAGACTTTGCCAAACAATTTTCCTTAGGAAACAAACAAGCCATAAAACCTTATACAGAATGTGCCATTCTCGCCAGCAAGCTGAATTTGGGAATTAATGCTGGCCACGATCTTTCTTTGGAAAACATCGGGTTTTTTAAAGATAATATTCCTAATCTTTTAGAAGTAAGTATTGGCCATGCGTTAATTTGTGAGGCACTTTATGAAGGATTGGAGAAGGTGATTAAAGGATATTTAAAGAAGCTAGTTTAATACTATAGTTCAGGTCCAAATCAATTAATCTGTAGCTGAATTCCAAATGCAACCCATAGCATTGCAAACCGCAAGAAAATATAAACTTAATATTCAATTCTTTTAAAAATGATGCTACACTCTCAAATACTCGGCACAGGAAAACCTTTTATAATCCTCCATGGTTTCCTCGGAATGGGCGATAACTGGAAAACACTCGGCCTCCGTTGGTCGGAAGATGGGTATGAAGTACATCTTTTGGATCAACGAAATCACGGAAGAAGTTTCCACAGTCAAGAGTTTTCCTATGAAGTAATGGCGGAGGACGTGAAACGCTATTGTAAAGAACATAGCTTAAAAGAAATTGTTCTTCTGGGCCATTCCATGGGTGGAAAAGTAGCGATGCAGTTTGCCGTCACATATCCTGAAATGCTTTCAAAATTGATTATTGCAGATATTGGCCCAAAGGCTTATCCATCACATCATCAGGATATTTTAAAAGCACTTTCTGCCTTGGATTTCGATAAAATAAAATCCAGAGGGGAAGCCGAAACCACACTTTCGAAATTCATAAAGGATCAAGGTACGCGATTATTTCTTCTGAAAAACTTATATCGAAACAGTAAAAAGCAATTAAACCTTCGTATCAATTTGCCTGTTCTTTCCGAAAAAATTGAAGAAGTCGGAGTCGCGCTTCCCGAAAATGCAATTTTTGAAGGAGATACACTGTTTGTGGGAGGTGAAAAAAGTGGTTACATAGAGCCAATGGATGAGTTGATGATAAAAAATCATTTCCCAAAAGCCGTAATCAAAGAGGTTTCAAATGCTGGGCACTGGCTTCATGCCGACAATCCAGATGAGTTTTATGCAATCTGCATGGCATTTTTAAAAAACGAATAGTTTTTGTGGATTTAAGTCTGTTTTGTTTTTTTGGATAAAAAAATAATATCAGATGAAAATGTGGTTAATTTTTCCTATTATTGTATAAACAAGTCTTATGCGTGCATAGGAAAATTTTGAGTTAATTCCTAAGCGTATTATTTGTAATTCAGTTTAATTCAATAACTAAAATAACATTCGAATCTTTAAAGCATCATTATGAAAAAACTTTTACTTTTCACCGTCCTTGGTTTGTCAATGGCGGTAACCTATGCAGGTGGTTACCGCGTTAGCCTGCAGGGTCAGAAAGCCCTAGCAATGGGGCATACGGGCGTTGCCGTAATTAACAGCAGTGAATCCGTTTTCTTTAATCCCGCAGCCTTGGTCTATTTAGATGACAAGATTAATATCACGGCTGGAATGAGTGGGGTATTCTCCAACATCGCCTATCAGGATCCCGAAACTGGCGCAAATGCCCGTTCGGACAGTCCGATGGGGACACCGCTTTATTTTTATGCATCCTATAAAGCTACTGATTGGCTAGCAATTGGTCTTGGCGTTTATACTCCGTATGGAAGTACAGTAAAATATGAAGATGACTGGGCGGGTTCGCATTTGGTAAACAATATTGACTTGAAAGCCATCTACATCCAACCCACCGTTTCCGTAAAATTAAATGACAAATTGAGCTTCGGTGGAGGTCCTATTTATGTTACAGGTTCTGTAAATTTCAACAGAAACCTAAACCGAACCCTCACAGATTTGGAAGGCAACAGAAGTAACGTTACAATCGATGCTACTGGAATTTCTAGTTGGGGATGGGTAGCAAGTACTCTTTTCAGCCCGACTGAAAATTTCCGTATTGGTGCTACTTACCGTTCTAAAATAAATATGGATGCAGATGATGGAACCGCCACTTTTGAAAACATACCAAACTCTGCTCTTACTCCTTTTAAAGACACTACAATCAAAGCAAGTTTGCCTATGCCAGCGGAAATGACTGTGGGACTTTCTTATGATTTTTGTGAGAAATGGACCTTCGCTTTTGATTACAACCGTGATTTCTGGAGTGCTTATAAATCATTGGATATAGATTTCGCAGATCCAAATATTCCTGATTCCAAAAATGCGCGTAACTACAAAAACTCTTCTGTTTATCGTTTTGGGATGCAGTATGACGTTACAAAAATGTTTACGCTACGTACCGGTTTTTACTATGATGAATCTCCCGTTCGCGAAGGTTATTTCGCTCCAGAGACTCCCCGTAACGACAGCAGTAACTACACCGCTGGTTTGACTGTAAATATTAGCAATCACCTTCAGATAGATGCTTCTTTCTTGTACTCGCACTTTAACGAAGTAGACGCTTCCTATGATTATTACTTTGAAAATGGTGTTGCCGTTCCTTTCAAGGGAACCTATAAAACCAGTGCCTTCGTTCCTGGATTGGGACTTACTTACAAACTTTAATTGAAAAAAAATCAGAAAGATGAAAAATATACTAAAATATGCATTTGCGGTATTGGCGATAGGCCTCGTAAGCTGCGAACCTGAATTTGACACCCCTGTAACAGACGAAGGTTTTTACAGCAGTGGAACGGCAAACCTTTCAAAGTTTGTTTCCCTAGGCAATTCCTTAACGGCCGGATATGCCGATGGCGCATTATATATAACTGGTCAAAATAATAGTTATCCCAACATTCTCGCTCAGCAATTTGCATTTGCAGGTGGTGGGGAGTTTACCCAGCCTTTAATGAATGATAATTTAGGCGGACTTTTGTTGAACGGAACTCCAATTACAGAAAATAGATTCGTACTAAAAACCAAAGCTGACGGAAGTACTCCATCTCCTAAACGTTTAGAAGGAATGCCAACAACCGAAATCACAAATAAATTGTCAGGTTCATTTAATAACATGGGCGTTCCTGGCGCAAAGAGTTTTCATTTGTTAGCTCCTGGATATGGAAATGTTGCAGGAGAACCTATGGGTGCAGCCAATCCTTATTTTGCTCGTTTTGCAAGCAGTGAATCTGCAACCGTAATCGGTGATGCAGCTGCGCAAAATGCAACCTTTTTTACACTTTGGATTGGAAACAATGACATCTTGAGCTTTGCTACTTCGGGCGGGTCAGGAGTTGATCAAACAGGAAATTTTGATCCTTCCACTTATGGACCAAACGATATAACCGATCCAAATGTTTTTGCTTCCGTTTATAGTCAAATGGTGGATGCTTTAACTGCTAATGGAGCTAAAGGGGTATTAATCAATATTCCAGAAGTGACTTCTATTCCTTATTTTACCACAGTTCCTTATGCTCCGTTAAGCCCATTAAACCCTGATTTTGCCTCGCAAATACCAGAGTTAAACGCACAATTCGCCTTGTTGAATCAAGCTTTTGCATATTTAGGGGTTCCAGAGCGCTCCATTCAATTTTCGTTGAGTGGTCCAAGTGCAGTAGTTATTCAGGACGAATCTCTTACCAATATTTCAACACAACTTACTCAAGTATTGATTGGAGGAGGGCTTGACGTGCCGACTGCTACAATTTTTGGAATGCAATACGGACAAGCAAGACAAGCAAAGCCTTCAGATTTGTTGGTGCTTACAAGTTCATCTGTTATTGCAACTTTAAATACCGACAGACTAGCGCAATTAATGGCAATGGGCGTTCCACAAGAACAAGCTGCTAAATTATCAATCAACGGTATTACTTATCCTATGCAGGATCAGTATGTATTGGTTCCCGCAGAACAACAAGCTATAACTGTTGCTACTACGGCATATAATGGTGCCATCAGTATGTTGGCAAGTGCTAAAGGATTAGCCTTGGCTGATGCTAAAACAGCTTTATCAAGAGTTGCAAGTGAAGGGATTTCTTATGACGGAGGTGTGCTAACTTCACAGTTCGTAACTGGTGGTGCATTTTCTTTAGACGGTGTGCACCCAACTCCAAGAGGGTATGCTTATACCGCAAACCTTATCATTGATGCTATAAATGAAACTTATGATGCAACCATCCCAAAGGTTCATATTGGCAACTACCCAACCGTTACGCTGAACGGTACTTATGAATAATCCATAGAATCATGAGTGTTTCTAAAACCGTTCTCGATTGAGAGCGGTTTTTTTTATCTTTAAAATTCAATTTAAAACTTAATCAAATGAAACTAATAATAAAACTATTGCTCACCGCTTTGGCAGTGATGTTTTTAGCTGAAATTCTTTCTGGGGTTGCCGTACAAAGTTATACCTCGGCTATTATTGTGGCGGTTGTAATTGCTTTATTGCGGTTGATTGTGAAGCCCATATTGGTAATCCTTACCTTGCCTATAACTATTATTACCTTTGGCATTTTCCTCCTTTTCATAAATGCAATCATCATTTTAATGGCAGCTTATTTAATTGATAGCTTTCATGTTTCTTCAATTTGGTGGGCATTGCTTTTTAGTTTGTTGCTTTCCGTATTTCAATCCGTGCTTTTTTCACTTTTGCCAGAAGACTAGAAAGATGCTGAACAACAGTTTGTAAATGTTTGTTGAGTTAGGCAAAAAACCGTACTTTTGCATCCCGAAAATCAGAAAAAAGATATGAACATTACAAGAAATGATATTGATAATTTGAACGCTGTTTTGACAGTGAAAATAGTTAAGGATGATTATTCAGGCAAGGTTGATAAAATGCTGGCTGACTATCGAAAAAACGCAAATATCCCTGGTTTCCGGAAGGGTCATGTGCCCATGGGAATGGTAAAAAAGCAATACGGCAAAGCTGTTTTGGTAGAGGAAGTGAACAAACTTCTTCAAGAATCACTTCAGAAATATTTAACCGAAGCAAAACTGGATATTTTAGGAAATCCGCTTCCAAAGAACGAATCTGAAATTGATTGGGATTCTGAGGATTATTCCTTTGAATTTGAATTGGGACTTTCTCCTAAATTCGAGATAGATTTAAAAGGCAAAGAAATTACCCATTATAAAATCGTTGCAGACGAAGAAATGCTTAACAATCAAGTTAAGACTATTCGTAAGCAATATGGAAAATTGGTTTCTAAAAATGAAGTTGAAAAAGGCGATGAGGTAACAGGGACTTTTACTTCTGAAGAAAAAGAAATCGACAAAAAAGCAACCCTTTCCACAGATGCAATTGATGGAAAGGAACAACTTAAAAGCCTAATTGGCGCAAAAGTTGGCGATACCGTTACGCTTAAAACTAAAGGTATGTTTGCCGATGCACACGACAACCAAAAATATTTGGGAGTTTCGCACGACGACGCGCACGGTTTGGATGTTGAGGTTTCTTTTAAAATTGAAGAAGTCAACACCCGTGAAATGGCCGAATTGAATCAAGAATTGTTCGACAAGCTTTTCGGGGAAGGCGTAGTTTCTACCGAAGAAGAACTTAAAGCTAAAATAAAGGAAGATGCTGAAGGGCAGTTTGCACAACAAAGTGACCAGAAATTGTTGAACGACGTGGTTGATTCGTTAATTGAAAACACCAAGTTTGACCTTCCAAAGAAATTTTTGCAACGCTGGATAGCAATGTCGGGTGAATTGCGACTTTCTGAAGAAGATGCCAAGGCTGAATTTGAAAGAAGTGAAAAAGGACTTCGCTACCAGTTAATCGAAGGAAAACTTCGTGCAGAAAACAAGTTGCATGTAACTTTTGAGGAGTTAAAAGACTATTCAAAAAATATGATAAAAGTTCAAATGGCTCAGTTTGGCCAAATGGATCCTGCCGAAGAGGAACTGGAATCAATCGCTGCCCGAATTCTTTCCAATAAAGAAGAAGTGGAACGATTAAGTGAGCAATTAAACACCAGCAAAATGCTCAACTTCTTTAAAGACAACGTAAAATTGAAGACTAAGGAGATTACGTACGATAAATTCATTAAAGACGCCTACGCATAATTCAGCGAAGAAATAGTTATCTTTAGGCGTTGAATTTATTTAGATTTAACGCCTTTTTAATTCCTGCGGAGGCAGGAATCTATCGAGGCTTTTAAAAATCATTTTCGTATCTCTAAAATAACGAACACATTTATGGACTACAGTAAAGAGTTTAAAAAATTTGCTACAAAAGATCAAGGTATCAGCAATATGTACTACGATAAAATCATCAGCAGTATGTATCCCGTGAGCTTGACCCCAAATATTATTGAAGAACGCCAAATGAACGCCGTGGCGATGGACGTTTTTTCGCGATTGATGATGGATCGGATTATTTTTCTGGGCACTGGCATAGATGACCAAGTGGCAAATATCGTACAAGCACAGCTTTTATTTTTGGCGAGTACCGATGCTTCCCGAGACATCCAGATTTACATCAACTCTCCCGGAGGTAGCGTTTATGCAGGTTTAGGAATTTATGACACCATGCAGTTCATTAAACCAGACGTGGCAACAATCTGTACCGGAATGGCCGCCTCTATGGCTGCCGTATTGTTGTGCGCGGGCGAAAAAGGAAAACGCAGCGGCCTTACACATTCGCGTGTTATGATTCACCAACCTTTGGGTGGGGCACAAGGTCAAGCCAGCGATATTGAAATTACCGCAAGAGAAATCGTTACCTTGAAGGAAGAGCTTTATAGAATTATTGCAAAGCATTCCGGCCAAACCTACGAAAAAGTGTACGAAGACAGTGACCGTGATTATTGGATGAAAGCGGATAGAGCTGTGGAATATGGAATGATTGACGAAATCCTGACCCGGAGTTAGAGACTTGAGACTTGAGACTTGAGACTTGAGACTTGAGAGGATATAGCTGCCGAGCTCAATTCCTAAATTAATTGAATTTATCACTTTAACTGAATTTCATTGAAAAAGAATACTATGTCGAAAGAAGATTTGGAATGTTCCTTTTGTGGCCGAAAAAAGGCTGAAACCACCCTGCTTATTGCTGGGTTGGATGCCCATATTTGCGACCGCTGTATCGAGCAAGCACACGGAATTGTAGTTGAAGAAGCTCTTCATGCAGGCAATACGGAACTTTCCGCAGACCTCATGCTGAAGAAACCGAAAGTTATAAAAGCGTTTTTGGACGATTATGTGATAGGACAGGATTTTACCAAAAAGGTAATGTCGGTTGCGGTTTACAATCACTACAAAAGACTCTTGCAACCTAAGAGCGATGACGATATTGAAATTCAAAAAAGTAATATCATAATCGTTGGACAAACTGGAACGGGGAAAACATTGATTGCGAAAACCATCGCCCGTATGTTGAACGTGCCGCTTGCTATTGTTGATGCCACGGTTTTAACCGAGGCAGGTTATGTGGGTGAAGATGTGGAAAGCATTTTGACCCGACTGCTACAGGCTGCCGATTACAATCTTGAAAAAGCCGAAAATGGCATTGTTTTTATCGATGAAATCGACAAAATAGCGCGCAAGAGCGATAACCCTTCCATTACCCGTGATGTGAGTGGGGAAGGTGTTCAGCAAGCTCTATTGAAACTGCTGGAAGGAACCACAGTAAACGTGCCGCCAAAGGGTGGTAGAAAACATCCCGACCAGAAATTTATCGAGGTAAATACTGAAAACATTCTCTTTATTGCAGGAGGTGCTTTTGATGGAATTGAACGCCATATTTCTAAAAGGCTGAATTTTCAGGCGGTTGGCTTTACGGCATCGATGAACGAAAATCAAATGGAGCGCGAAAATATGCTTCGTTATATAATTCCGAAGGATTTAAAGGATTTTGGACTGATTCCCGAGATTATTGGGCGTCTTCCGGTGCTTACTTATATGAATCCGCTGGACAAGGAAACGCTACGAGCCATTCTTACCGAACCTAAGAACGCGATAATCAAACAGTACAAAAAGCTGCTTGAAATGGACGGGATAGAATTTGAGATGACCGAAGAAGCCTTAGATTTTATAGTGGAACAAGCCATTGATTATAAACTGGGAGCACGTGGCCTTCGTTCATTGTGTGAAGCAGTTTTAACCGATGCGATGTATGAATTTCCAGGAACCGATGTAAAATCGTTAGTAGTAACTAAGGAATATGCCGAGGAAAAATTGAACAAATCTACCCTTAAAAAATTGAAGGCAGTGTCTTAAATTTATCACCTAAATATACATTCAAAACCTCGGAACAATCCGAGGTTTTGTTGTTTTAAGGAACCATTCAACTCTCTTCACAAACAGTCTATTTTGATAATTTGGTTCCTTATCTCCTAACCTCAATGTATTGTTGCCCACGAAGCCTATACCTACTCCTTGGCCATCTACAAAATTTACGAGGCCGCCAGTGAAGCGGGTCTCGAAGAGGCCAGAGCAGGTTACGAGCTAATGCGTACGCGTTTTGCTGGACAGGGA
>JBLWTS010000024.1:0-33164 GCA_048270045.1 Aequorivita sp. | reverse complement strand
TAAGAAAGTACACCAAGAACAAACTTTCCTTCCCAACGGACGATGCCGTGATGAAATCCGTATATTTGGCAGTAAGGGAAGCCACCAAAAAATGGACAATGCCCGTCAGGAACTGGGGCATTATATTAAACCAGTTCCTAACGATCTATGAAAAAAGGGTCAGACTCTAAAAAAGTCCAACCCCTGTTATTTTAAACTTACACACTTAACGGGATAGTGTCGAAATTCGTAAAAAAAGAGGATATAATCAAGAAGCCCTCGCTATAAAAATGAATGTCAGCCGTTCAACCATATCTAAAATTGAGAGCGGGAATTTTAACTTCAGTATAGATTATCTTTCAAAGTTTTCTTTAGCATTAGATTTTCAAATAAGTATTTCAAAAACATCTTCCCAGAATTTAAAAAGTTAACTCCCAAACGGATCAAGTTTAATTGTTGTGTTTATGCAAAAATTGTGGTTAACCTATAGAGGAAGAATTCTACATTTTTGACTCCTCTAAATTGTGCTCTGAAAGCTTTTATTTTAGCATTGAATGATTCTGCTGATGCATTTGTGCTTCTGTTTATAAAATAGTTTAGGATTGATCTATAATTGAGTGTTATGGTATTTGCAATTGTGTTGAACGCTCTAAAGCCTGTGTTTTCTACATCTTTGTACCAATGAGCCAGCTTTGTATACGCTACCTCTATTGTTTTGGTTGTATTAAATATGTTCCTCAGTCCCTGTGTCAGATTAAAAGCAATCTTTATATCAGGATATTGATCGAACAATATTTTGCTTCTGTTATTTTGATTTTCTGTCCAATTTGAGGGGTCTTTGTAGAGCAGGTATCTACTTCTGGCTAATAGTTGCTTTCTTGTGTCACCGTTGCTAAACTCTTTGGGAGAGAATGTCTTGTTCTTTGCTCTTGCCTGTTTTATCTTTTCATTCTCTAAGTCTATAGCATCCCACCTATGCTTGATCCTTATATCCTGGAGTGCTTCCAATGCAAGTTTTTGTACGTGGAATCTGTCGGTTACCTGGATGGCTTTGGGGAAGCATTTTTTGGCAATGGTTTTCATGGAATTTGCCATATCCAAGGTGATTTCCTTGACCTTGGCTCTCTTCTTGGCTGGTATCTTCAACAGGTGTTCCATAATTGGTTCTACTTTGGTTCCAGAAAATATGGCGACTATAGCTCCTTTCTTTCCTTTTGCCTTCTTGTTTGTGATTATAGTATAAAGCTCTCCCTTGGACAATGCTGTTTCGTCAATAGATAAATATGGTCCGATATTCTGCGGAAAAACCAGCCATTGTTTAGCGTGTTTCTTTTGCTCCCATCTTTTAAAATCGCTTAAGTAGTCTTTATATTGACGTTGTAGTTTTTTACCGTTAACTCCATAGAAACCACCTATGGTATGACAATCGGAAGCCTTAGTATCGACTAATCTCTTTTAAAAAAGCAGCGAACTCGGCGGTCATCCGTGTTCCCTGTGCTACCAAGTTCCAATCTCTCTGAACAACTTCCTTCGTCGTCTTATCCAGCCATCTGCGCCGTTTTACGTGAAGATACACCGTGTTTCCGCGCAATGGAAAATCCTGGATGGTTACTTCTTTGTGAAAACCGTGCGCTATCAATACCCTGGAAGCTTGTTCTTTTGGTGGTGTGTTTCGCTCTTCAAAATAGAGATGCATTACTTCGCCGTTCTTGGTGTTCTTCACAAGATCGAAATGGTTAATCAAAAATTCGGGAAGAATCAGTTTCAGAAGATCTAGATAATTGTCCAAAGCTTATTTTTTTAAACAAAAATCAGAATTCTATATCAATTCACACACAACTTTTGAGAATGATCCAAACAAGCATTGGTAAACTATCTAGACCCATTGAAACTCATTCTTCCTGAATTTTTATCAATTACTTCGATCTTGTAAAGAGCGGCGAGGTAATGCAACTCTATGTCAAAGAGCGAAACACCCCAAAATAGCAGGCTTCCAAGGTATTAATAACGCAAGGTTGAAAAACACAGAAGCAATATCATTAAAAGGTTAGCGCCAGTCACTTCACAACAAAACGCGCACTTTTATCTGGTTAAAGCTGCATAATAATATTTTCAATACGTAATCCTACGTATTTTTTTAGAAAGAAATAGTGAATATTATTGAGGTGTTTAAAAATACACCCATCAAACGCATTAAGCTACCATATTATAGCCCTATTAATTATTGGGTATTAGACATTTCCTTTATTGAATTGAATAAAGGCGAGCAATACCAAATAGATCCGGACGGTTTCAGCTATATTATTTATACAATGAATAGCACTGCAAACTATCTCACACCTTTTCTGAAACCTTTTATCCTAAAAACGGAAAGTACTACAAAGTATTACCTCGTTAAATGCCGCCCAACGTATGTAAGTATACTGCTAAAAAATAAAAACCTTCGACCAAACCTCAACTCCGCGAACGAGTTTTTAACCAGTTTGGATTCGGAAGAACTTAAAAACATTTACCCAACTGTTTTAGAAAGCATAGTTTTTCATATGCGTTTCACCCAGGGACAAACCTCCATTAAAAACCTAAAAGAACGATACCAGTGTACCTCAGCCGATATTGAAGATGGTTTTAAGAATATACTCGGACTTTCGTTTACCCAATACCAAAGTATTTTATTAACCACTACGTAGACCTACGCATTGATTCTCTGGAAAAATGACCTTAGATTTGGACTATCATTTGCACAAAATTAAATGCCGAAGTTTAAACCTGCTTCCACAAATGGAAATTTTAAAAGTTTTGATTAATGTTAGTTAATTAAATTTAGGGGAGAAAAGAACCTGTGATGGGTTCTTTTCTTTTTGGTATTGGACAAAGGGTTTGTGCTTGGCACTATCTAAAATATTTAAATAGAATTTTGCCTAATTCCACCTATAATTTAGAAGAAAAATAGATGTCATACCTCATCGTCTAGAAGATTTTTCCCATCCAAATTACTATCTTCGCATTCTCTTCTTATTAAAAACTTTAAACGATGAAATATTTTAAAAGCAGTCTTTTTCTGACCCTGTTGATTTCTATTTTTTCTCCTTCCATCTTCGCTCAAGAAACCAATTATGGTAACCAGCATTTATTTGATGCCTTTACCTATCGCCAAGGAAATGTGTACAGAACCGCATCTGGGAAACCCGGTCCAGAATATTGGCAAAACAGCGCAGATTACATTTTGGAAGCCACGCTGGATGATAAAACCAACGTTATTTCAGGGAACGTAACCATTCATTATACCAACAACAGTCCCGAAACTTTGAATTTTATCTGGCTCTACTTAGAGCAGAATCGGTTTACTGAAAATTCACGAGGGACGCTGACTACCCCAGTTCAGGGAAATCGCTATAGCGGAGACATTGAAGGTGGTTTTGAGCTTTCAGGAGTTTCAGCAAAAACCAAGACTGGAAATTCTTCAAAATACCTTATCAATGATACTCGGATGCAACTTTTTCTGGATAAACCATTGGCTGCAAAGGGTGGGGAAGTTGAAATAAAGATGGATTTCAAATTCAAAGTTCCCGTCCACGGAATGGATAGAATGGGTCGTTTGGATGTGAAAGATGGGACAATATATGCCATTGCGCAATGGTATCCTCGGGTTGCAGTTTTTGATGACGTGGTAGGTTGGAACACCGATCCTTACCTGGGTGCAGGCGAGTTCTATTGCGAATATGGAAATTTTGATGTAAAAATAACAGCTCCCGCAAGTCACACAGTAGTTTGTTCGGGAGTTTTGCAAAACCCAAATGAGGTGCTGACCAAAACTCAACAAGAACGATGGGCACAAGCCGAAAAAAGCGACAAAACGGTCTATCTAATAAAGCCAGATGAAGTTGGGAAACCCATAGCCCACGTTAAGAACAATGGCAATCTTACTTGGCATTTCAAAATGGAAAATACTCGTGATGTGGCTTGGGCGTCTTCACAAGCCTTTATTTGGGATGCGGCTAAAATGAATCTAGGCGAAGGGAAAACAGGTCTCGCACAATCAGTATATCCAAAAGAGAGCGATGGAAAAAATTATTGGAACCGTTCCACCGAATTTACAAAAGGTTCTGTTGAGTTCTATTCCAAAAACTATTATCCTTATCCTTATCATAACGCAATAAATGTGGCCGCCAGCGTGGGCGGAATGGAATATCCCGGAGTTAGTTTTTGTTCCTATAGAAGCAATGACGCAGCAGATTTATGGGATGTAACAGACCACGAATTTGGCCATAACTGGTTTCCGATGATCGTCGGTAGCAATGAGCGCCGTTATCCGTGGATGGATGAAGGATTTAACACCTTTATAAACCACTATAGTACGGCAGCTTTTAATGGAGGCGAATTTCCAACTATGGGTGATAAGCCCCGAAGTTTGGTAGGATACCTTACCTACGAAAACCGCGAGGGAATTGACACTTCTCCAGAGGTTGCCAACGCTAGGAACCTTGCTTATACGGCATATTACAAACCAGCTGCAGGTCTATTTTTACTTCGCGAATACATTCTTGGACCAGAACGTTTTGACAATGCCTTTAAAAGTTATATCAGCACTTGGGCTTACAAGCATCCACAACCGAATGATTTCTTTAACCATATTGAAAATGCAGCGGGTGAAGACCTAGACTGGTTTTGGAAAGGCTGGTTTTATGGGAATGGAAATATCGATTTGGGAATTACCTCAGTAGAACCTTACACAGGAGGCTACCTTATTACTCTTGAAAATAAAGGTCAAATTCCAATGCCGGTACAGCTGGAAGTTATTTATACCGATAATTCAAAAGAAGAAGTTTCCCTTCCTGTTGAAATATGGCAACGAGGTAATAGTTGGTCACACCTATTGAAAACAAAAAAACAAGTGCAACGTGTGGTCTTCGACCCAAATAAAATGTTGCCAGATATCAATATTTTAAACGATACTTGGAATAAGCTTTAAAAACTTACTCAAATAAAAAAATGCTTCCAGATTTTAAAATTTGGAAGCATTTTTTTATGGAATGATGTGAATTCTCCTTAGCAACCCCCCAATTTTACGTCTGGATAATCACTAACATCTATCGTAACTTCATTCGTGCTCTTTTGAACCATTTTAAGAGCTTCTTCTGCACTATACTTATGTGGCCCAATGTAAAAAACAGCTCCCTTGTTTGCTAATTCCTTTAAATATTCCACCATATTCGAATTTGGCGGCGGCGGGGCTTGGGCTGGTGAATATAAATTCCCGTTAGTTACTGAAGGCACTTTTGAAACAGGCGGCGGAGGTGGAATACACTCAGGGAAAGGTTGTGCCTTTGCTTTCTGCTCATCGGTCATTTTTCGATAGATAATTTCCAGTCGCTCCAAATCATCCTTTTTAATGATTCGGTTTTCAATATCTACTGCATTGTATTTTTTCGCCAGTTTGTTGTATTCAATTATTTCAGCATCGGAAGCTTTTCGATTCATTCGTTGGGTTAAAGGCTCTAGAACTTTAGTAGCATAATTCTCCGAAATAGGACCTCCATCTGCATTTACGCAAAAACTTAAACCATTTGTTAGATTTCTTTCAATAAGCTTTATGATTAATTGTTGTGCAAATTCAATACTAACTTTCGAAGATGTACTAATGGTAGTAATGTCGTAATGTTGAGAAGTGATTTTTTTATCAAATTCATTCAATGGAATTTTCTCATTTTCTATATAAATATTTTCAGCAGCATCAATCATTATTTCTAATACATTAGTTACATCTGAAAGCTCACTTTTTCCAATTTTAAGTTCAGATAAAGCTTCCTTGGTGCTAAACCCGTATATCAGTATTGAAAGCAGAGGCAATATTAATAAGCTTCGAAACCAAATGGCTCTTTTTGAAGTATGTGTTTTCATAATCGTAAATCGCTTTTTGATAGATGAATAATTAAGTGAATTTGCTAGCGAAGATGTTACGAGAATAGAGGTATACGTCAATAGAATGTTTTGATATTCTGATGGTTCCGCACCAGTATTCAAAACGGCTCGATCCGCTAAAAACTCGTGGTTCAACTTGATGCTCTCCTTAAGGAAATAAAACAAGGGATTAAACCAAAATATAATCTGTAGAATTTCAACCAAAAGAACATCATAACTGTGTTTTTGGCGTGAGTGGGTTTCTTCATGAAGCATTACTTCCTTTGGAATTTCACCGAGTTCAAATTGCATTTTATTCAAAAATATGTAACTGAAAAATGTATGGGGAATTACAGTTTCAGTTAAAAGAACATTAATGAAACTACGGTTTCGGAATTTTGGGTTCCTTTTGATTTTTCGAATTAAACCGAAGAGATTTCTGATAAATTTCATACTGAAAAACAATACACCCAATCCGTAAATTGTCCCCAAAATAAATGGCCAATAATTGATAGTTTGTTCGATTTCAGTATAACTCATTTGCGAAACGCCTTCAGAATAATTTGGAATAATGGGCGAACTTTCCACATAACTAGTAAAAGTTATAAACGGAATGAGAAAGGATACCAATAAACTTCCTAATAAATAAGCCCGCTTAAAGTTGTGAGCGGAAGTGTTTTCCAAAACCGATTTATAAAAGATAAAAAGGATGGCGAGAATGGCGGCGGATTTTAAAAGATAAATCTCCATGATTATTTCTTTTTAATTTCTGAATCGATGATTGCTTTCAATTCTTCCAACTCTGTTTTGGAAAGATTCGTTTCTTCGGTAAAAAAAGACGCAAATTGTGAAGGACTATTATTAAAGAAATTCTTTATCAATCCATTTACGTGTTTTGAAAAGTAATCCTTCTTCTTTACCAAAGGAAAATATTCACGCGAACGCCCCAACTGATCATAATCCACAAATTTTTTACCTCGCATCCTTTTTAAAAGTGTCGCAACGGTTGTTATTGCTGGTTTTGGCTCAGGATAGGCGTCTATCAAATCTTTCATAAAAGCACGCTCCTGTTTCCACAAAATCTGCATTAATTGTTCTTCGGAATTTGATAAGGCCATAAGTTTACATTTTAATAAGCTCTACAAACGTAGAACATATATTTTAATTCTACAAACGTAGAGTCGATTATTTTTATAACTCCGATGAAATTGGTCGATCAAATAAACAATGGATTTTAAGAATATTTACTTTTGGACAACGTCTCTTCAATTGACAATTGTAGTTCTGTCAAATATTTAAATAGCGAAGTTACTTTACGTTAAATATATTGAATTGCAAATTATGGATTGGTATGCTGTTACAGATTTTGGTTAATTCAATTTCGATTTCGATTTCGATTTCGATTTCGTTCCAGTTTTCCCCTATTGATTATTGTCAATAACATAATTCAACACCTTGGTCATTAAATGCACACGATCTTTTCCACGGACATTGTGTTCATACATGGGATAGACGAAGAAATCCATTTGTTTGCCATTGTCCACAAATGATTTAATTAACGAAAGGTTGTGCTGCATAACAACAACGGGATCAATTGACCCGTGAATGGTCAGCAGTTTGCCAGTAAGATTTTGGGTTTTGTTGAGCAGGCTGGCGGCTTCATAGCCTTCAGGATTTTGCTGTGGCGTATCCATATAGCGTTCGCCATACATTACTTCATAGTATTTCCAATCGGTAACAGGGCCGCCGGCAACGCCAGTAGTGAAAACTCCAGGATGACGAAGCATCATAGAAACCGTCATAAACCCACCAAAACTCCAACCGTGGATTGCAAGGCGGTCGCCGTCGACATACGGAAGGGATTTTAAATAATCCACGCCCACCAATTGGTCTTTTAGTTCCTCAGTGCCCACTTTTCTGTGAATTACGCTCTCAAAATCAATGCCTCTATTTGAAGAACCTCGACCATCTAGGGTATAAACAAGATAGCCCTGCTCCGCCATCCATTGCATCCACAGGGAAGCACCATCATACCAAGAATTTGTAATCAGCTGTGCGTGGGGACCGCCGTAAACATATACAAGAACTGGATATTTTTTATTTGGGTCAAAGTTGGAAGGTTTAATCAGGCGGGTATAAAGGTCAAAACCATCGTGGGACTTCAATTTTCCTATGGTGGTTGTGCCAATTTTGTAATCGGCTAAGGAGTTATCGGCGGTTAGTAAGGTTGTCAAAGTTTTGCCCTTAGCGTTCAAAATTTGTGCAACATTGGGAGTGTTGTGATTGGAATACTGGTCAAAAACATAATTGCCATCGTAGGAAACACTTGCGTTATGGGTACCACTCGCTTCGGTCAGACAAGTTTGTTTGCTATTGGAGATATTTACTGCATATAATTTGGTATCCAAAGGCGATTCGCCTGTTCCGGAGAAGTAAACGGTTTTTCCTTTTGTATCGTAACCTATGATTTCTTTGGCAACCCATTTGTTTTTGGTAAGCGGACGAACAAAGCCCGATTTTGTGTTGCATAAGTATAGATTCATAAATCCATCCTTTTCACTCATCCAGATAAAGTCTTCCGAAGAATTGGAATAGAAATAGGCTGGGTGTTCAGGTTCTGCCCACTTTGGGTTTTTTTCTTCTAAAATAGTTCGGACGAGATTTCCAGAGGAAGCTTCATAGAGTTGAAGTTTGATGTGATTTTGATCACGGTTCACCTCTGCAATTAGCACATTCTGTTCATCGGGAGTCCAAGAGAGATTTGTTAAGTAGTCATCAACATTTCCTGTGGGAACTATGAAGACCGTTTGTTTTGTAGCAAGATTGTAGATCCACACTTTTGGACGTTCACTTTTCTGTCCTGCCATTGGGTATTTTATGGACATCAATTCCCCTGGAGTTGGAATAATATTTAGTAATGGATAATCAGCAACTTCCGTTTCGTCTTTCTGATAAAAAGCGAGGAGATTTCCTTTAGGCGACCAAAAGATGCCATTCGTAATTCCCATTTCACTCCGAGCAATGGCTTGGCCTGAAACAATATTCTTATCAGAATTATTGGTGACTGCCACGGTTTGGCCATCGGCTTGTTGGATGTAGAGATTGTTATCGATTGTGTAGGCTACATTTCCTGTGTTTGACTGCAAGGTGTTATTTTCTGCAGCATCAAGTACTTCAGAAACAAGATTTCCCTTTTTCTGCTTATAGTCATAGAGATAGTAGGCGTTTTTATAAACGAGATAAAAAGCATTACTATTTTTCCAAGTTAGGTGTGAAAATCTTTTAAGTTCAGTTCCCAAAGATTGGTTAACCTCACTTATTGAAAGTTGTTGCCCGTCTTTTTTACTATCGGCAGTTGCAATTTTGAGGGTGGTCCCCTTTTCAACATAAGCATACGAAGTGGTTTCGGGAATCCACTGAAAACCAGCGATGTGTTCAGGATAGAATTTTCCGTATTGTTCTAATACGGCATCATGTAATGTAAGCTCCTTTTGTTGTGCGTTTATGTTTAAAAAGCAAAAAATAAAGAGAAACGAGAGGAAAAATTTTTTCATTTATAAATTATTTGAAGCTAAAATTAAAAGAAATAATGCGGAACAAAGTAGATTTCTTTAATTATTGAGGTTTGTTAGGAGAAAAAATTTACACTCTCCGGGACTTTGTGGTAAATAGATTTTTTTACCGCGAAAACGCAGAGAGCGTAGAGAAAAATGAGCTAAAGAAATTTCTTTATCCATTTAAAATGCTCGAAGGGCGCATACTTCGCCGACAAATCAAACCAGGTTGGAGAGGTGAAAACGGATCTTTTATGGCTAAAGGCTAGAAAACTTTCATGACCGTGATAGTGGCCCATTCCGCTGTTGCCCACTCCTCCGAAAGGTAGTTTGTGATTTCCTATATGCAATAAAACGTCATTGACGCAGGCGCCGCCAGAGGTTGTTTTTGATAATACTTGCTTTGCGTTTTTGTTTTTTCCAAAGTAGTAGAAAGCTAATGGTTTTTCATTTTTATTGATGTAGTTTATTGCTTCTTCGATTTTGTCAAATGTTATTACTGGCAAGATGGGACCGAATATTTCTTCTTGCATTATCTTAAAATCAGGTTTGACATCGTCAATTATCGTGGGTGGAAAAAATCGTTCTTTCGTGTCAATTTCGCCACCTGTATGTATGGTTCCTTCGTTTAGTAATTCTGATAACCGCTTTACGGCATCATCATTTACAATTCGCGGATAGTAGCGGCTTTGCTTCGTGTTTTCGCCATACATCTGTTTTATGTTGCTAGCGATTTTATTTAACAACTCGTCCTTGATGGAATGGTGTGCGAAAAGATAATCAGGCGCAATACAGGTTTGGCCTGCATTGATTAGTTTTCCCCAGGTGATGCGTTTTGCGGCAATATCAATGTTGGCATCAGCATCGACGATACAGGGACTTTTTCCGCCCAATTCCAAAATTACAGGAGTAAGGTTTTCGGCAGCGGCTTTCATCACCACTTTTCCAACTTTAGGACTGCCAGTAAAAAAAATAACGTCAAACAATTGTGAGAAAAGAATGGTATTTGTTTTTCGGCCGCCCTGAAAAATACTTATATAATTGGAATTAAAGGTTTCTGCAATCATTTCTTCCATGACTTTCGCAATATTGGGCGCATCTGGCGAGGGTTTCAATATGGCACAACCTCCTGCAGAAATAGAGCCTACGAGTGGATTGAAGAGCAATTGAAAGGGATAGTTCCACGGAGCAATTATCAAAGCGATACCCAAGGGTTCATAAATTATCTTGCTTGAGGATGGTTGCAAATGGATGGGAGTTGATACTTTTTTTGGTCTTGCCCATTTCTTCAAATTGCTGATATGATTGTCAATTTCACCGGTTACAATGCTGATTTCGGTTAAATACGCTTCCTCTGGTGATTTGTGTAAATCTTCCCATAAAGCCTTTTGAATTCTCTCTTGATGTTTCAGAATGGTTTGTTTCAGCTTGCGGAGTTGTTCTATTCTGAACCCAATATCTTTTGTTTGATACGTTGCGAAAAAAGCGCGCTGACTGGCTATATTTTGAACAATTATATCTTCTGCAGTATCTATCATCGGAATATGTTTTAAGAAATGAGTGATTTCTATGCTATGCAAGATACGTCATGGATTTATAGTATTTAAACGTTCGCATGACAATTAGAGCAACATCTTCTACTTTGAATAATGCATAGCCTGCTTTTTATACTTCGGCTAGATTTATTGTGTCAACAGAGCTTGCTAATCGACCTTAAAACTGAATTTGTTTTGAAGCAAATAACTATACCCCACGGTAATAACAACGGTTAAAAGTCTAGATGGCGTGGGATAAAATCCAAGGAAGTCCACAAATATTTTCATACATATATAACTGAGAAGTAGCGCCCCCAATCCGATAAGCACATACCTAAAAAGCTGAATATTCCAAGGTAAATTAGATCCTTCAAACGTAATATACTTACTCAGTAAAAAACCTGAGGTAAGCGTAATTGGAAAAACAAAAAACAAGGAAGCGATGTGCGGACTTAAGACTACAAAATACAAATCGATATTCTGTTTGTCCAAAATAAAATTGTAGAAAATAAAATAAAGGCAAATATCGAACACCAAGTTGCTTCCTCCACAAACCGCGTACCTATAGGTTTTCAGCGGAAGGAAAGACCTGAATAGGAAATAGAAAGAATCAATAAATCTAGTTATTAGTTTTTTCATCACAAAACGGGCAAAGATAGTGATAAGGAAGACGAAAGTGAAAATGAAATTAAACCCAAGCTTACTCTAACCAATCCATAATCCCCTAAAGATTCTATTTTGAATTACGTGCAAATACTCGGAGACCGATTTTGCTTCTGAAATCATAACTCAATTTAGTATCATCGTCTATTACCACTATTTTTTTTTGGTCTTGAAGAAGTATTCCCTCTACTCCCTGTATTTCGACCTCGACTGTGACGTTGGGCTTTTTCGCGTTTCTTTTCCTCTTCCGCGGCTTTTACATCTGCCATTGTTTCAGTAAGTTCAAATTCTGATAGGGTTTTAGGTTGTAGACGTTCGCCTATTAGTTTTTCAATATCCCTTAAATATCCAACCTCATCAAGACTGACCAAAGAGATAGCTTCTCCGCTAGCTCCTGCCCTTCCGGTACGTCCAATTCGGTGAACGTAGTCTTCAGAAATATTAGGTAATTCATAATTGATCACGTGAGGCAATAATGGAATATCCAAGCCACGCGCCGCGATATCAGTAGCTACCAGCACCCGTACTTTTCCTTCTTTAAATCCTGAAAGAGCCCTTGTTCTAGCGCCTTGACTTTTATTACCATGGATTGCAGCAGATGTAATTCGTGATTTTTCTAGCTTTTCGCTCAAGCGATTGGCCCCGTGCTTGGTACGAGTAAAAACCAAGACTTGCTGCCAATTCCCTTCACCAATCAGTTTTATTATTAAATCAGTTTTTTGTGCTTTATCCACTCGGTAAACGGTTTGGTGTATTTTTTCAACCGTAGTGTTTTCTGGTGTTGCTTCCACCATAACTGGATTGTGTAGAAATTCACTTGCCAACTTTTTTATGTCCCTTGAAAAGGTTGCAGAAAATAAAAGATTTTGTCTTCGTGTAGGCAGTAATGCAAGAACTTTTTTAATGTCTCGAAGAAAACCCATATCGAGCATTCTATCGGCTTCGTCCAAAACTAAGATTTCAACTTTGGAAAGAGAAAGTGCACCTTGATTTTCCAAATCTAGCAATCTTCCTAGCGTTGCCACCAGAATATCTACTCCGTTTCGCAAGGTTTTAATTTGTGGATTAGCTCCTACCCCACCAAAAATAACGGTTGAGCGGAGATCTGTAAATTCGCTGTATTCTCTAAACTCATCCTCAACTTGAGCAGCGAGTTCGCGGGTTGGAGTCAGAATAAGAGCACGAATAGGCCGCCTTCTTAGGGACGGCTCATTATTCAAAATTTGCAACAACGGCAACGCAAAACCGGCGGTTTTCCCGCTTCCTGTTTGGGCTGAGGCCAGTACATCTTTTCGTTCTAAAATTAAAGGAATTGCTTTTTGTTGAATTGCCGAAGGCGTTTCATATCCTTTTTTGCTAATAGCTTTTAGCAGGGCATCGGACAGCCCAAGAGATTTAAATGACATATAATGTTTCGGGTTTCAAGTTCCATGTTTCATGTTCCGCTTGGCCACTATAGACTGCAAGACTTTTTATTTTACAACTTGGAATTTGTATTTGTTTGTTTTAGACCGCTGCGCTTGGAGATAGTATATCGCGGCGCTTTTAGAATTCGGTCCTTGTTAGAAACCATTAAAACTAAGAAGACGGTTTTAATAAGCGGCGAAGATAAGGTTAATTTTCTGCGTGAAAGCAAAAATCAGCGAATTCGTTCCATCACGTTTGCAACAACGGCATCACATTTATGGTTACCGAATTCAAAAATGGAAGCATCATGAGAAGTTTTAAAGAGTTCTTCCTTTAGTAAGTTTTTTGCTCGGTGCAAACGCACTTTTACATTGTTATCTGTTAAATTCAGACACTCGGCAATTTCAGAGTTTGATAACCCCTCTACCTGTTGAAGGACAAAAATCACTCGGTATTTTTCAGGAAGCCTATCCACTGCTTTTTCAATTAAGGCACGAGTTTCAGTCTTTATGATTTGTTTTTCAGGATTCATTTGAGTTGTATCAGGCAAATTAAAAATATTCTCCAAGCGCTCTGTTTTTCCGTATTTTGTCGATAATCTTTTGTTCTTTCGTAAATGTTGTAAGGCTTCATTAATGGCGATTCTGATTAGCCAAGTAGAAAAAGAAGCATCATTGTTAAACTGTTGCAATTTGAGATAGGCTTTTACGTAAGCATCCTGCATTATGTCCATAACATCATCTTCGGAATGGATATAACTTCTTATTACTCTAAAAAGCCGTTGGTTATAACGCCTGAGTAAAATTTCGAATAATTCCTTTTCACCTTCCAAAACTCGCAATACTACTTGAGAATCGGCCATTTTGGTCAGTGCAAAACGATCTGTCTGAGCTGCATTCATGCTATATCTTTCTTTTTAGATGCCACAACTTCTCTAAAGTTACAAATTTTGTAACCTTCATTGCAAAATGTCATCAAACGTGTATACATAAAATCAAAAAACCATGACAACAGTAACGAACAGTATCGAAATCAACAAATTACAAACCCTTATGAAATCCGTCTTTGTCATAGTGCCAATAGTCGCGGGACTAGACAAATTTTTCAACATTCTCGTGCAATGGGACACGTACCTCGCTCCTTCCACTTTAGATATGCTTCCCTTTAGCGGCGCAACATTCATGATGATTGTGGGGGTAATAGAAATTATTGCTGGAATCATTGTATTGACTAAAACAAAATTGGGAGCCTACATTGTCTCCATTTGGTTATTGCTTATTGCCTTAAGTTTAATTTTCACTTGGTGGCATCCAGATGTGGCCGTTCGGGATATTGTAATGGCTATATCCGCTTATGTTCTGGCTAAGCTGAGTACACTCAAAAATTAAGTCAAACCCCTTTCCTTTTTCTGTTGAAAATCTTCTCTACCGTTTCATATTACGGTAGGGGAGATTTTATTTTTCAATTCATACTAGAAATCACATTCTGGATTTCTCGTTCTAAAGAAATTATATTCAAATTTTATCTGTTTTAGTTGTCCGAAAAAAAATAATCGTACATTTAAAATCCACAAACAAACTATCATAATAATGAGACGACTATTACTCATAGTAGTATTAGCTTGCGTTTCGTGGAGCAGTCTTTCTCAAACTCCTTCTAAGACACAAGAAGACGCGTCTTAAAATTCTACTTCGGAAATAATTCCGATATCTAAAGACACACTCCAAGAATACAATACAGCATTCACTAAAAAACAAGGATTTTAAAGCTCTTGGTGATGCCTACCCTGGTTTGGCAAAATGGCATGAAGACCATACGGTTCTGGATTCATCCCTTGTGTATTTGCAACGCGCAATTTCGATTTATGAAAAGCGGAATATGATAATGGCTCAGAAACAGTTTATAAAGCCCTAGGTATCTATGAAAAAACTGGTGATCAGCAAGGAATAGCAAAAAGCTATACTAAAATAAGCGATCTTCTTTATTATTCAGACAGTTAGATACCAAAAACCAACAGAATGAACTTTTGCTGAAGGAAATTCATCATCGTGTAAAAAACAATTTAGAATTGGTTTAAAGCCTCATCTCCCTGCAATCTGCAAAACTGGAAGACGGTGCTAGTAAGGAAGCCATGCTTGCAAGCCAAAATCGCGTGCAAAGTATGGGCATTATTCATCAAAAATTGTATCAGGGCGAAAATTTGGGCAGTACTGAAATGAAGGATTATTTTATGAATTTAGGTGAAGGCGTGCTTGATTCTTTTAATGCGAAGGAGAGAATAAAAATAGAATGTGCTATGGACGATCCAATAGGGCTAATCGTAAATGAGCTTTTAACCAATGCTCTCAAATATGCCCTTCCCGAAGGAGTTAAAGGGCAGATTAGCATAAGTCTTTCTCAAGAAAACAACCATTTACTACTAAAAGTTTCGGATAAAGGCCTTGCTAAAACCGAAGGATCAAAGACCGAAGGAACTGGTTTTGTAACGCAACTAATTCAACTGCTCACACAACAATTAAAAGGTACCATATCCGAAGATTATAAAAATGGTATGGCTGTTAATTTCAATTTTAAAAACTTCAAAGTACCTTAATGAAAAAAGCCGTGAAAATATTGATAGCGGAGGATGAAATGGAGCTCACTTTGGAAAGAATTGGAATTGAAAAATTGGATGAACCTAACGAAAAAGGAAATGGCGTAATTCTTCATTCAGCTAAGGATTATATATTGGAGGATCGCATTTTCAATCGTCATAATGAAAAGATGCTAAAAATAAATATTAAGGACATATATTACATTGAAGCGGATCGCAACTATTGCCGAATTTTTTCACAAGCACAAGAACATCTACATGGAATGACTTTAAAGAATCTTGATGAAAAGCTTCCGCAGAACCATTTCCTCAGAATACATCGCTCTTAAATTATCAACGTTTCACAAATAGATGAGGTGGCTGGCACTCACGTTGTTATTTCAAAAAAAGCCATCCCGATGAGCAAGGCCATGCGCACGGAACTCCTTAAGCGACTGCAAACTATTTAAAAATTCTCCATTCTTGTTCTTCAACCTAACTAGATATCTTAATTCTTGAATCTTTAAATGAGAAGCGTATCTTTGCACCTTCATATTCCAAAGTCTTGTTGGCTGCGGGAAAATTTAATAAAAATGAAGCTAAAAAATTTCGTTGAAGAACTACAATGGCGAGGCATGATACACGATGTAATGCCCGAAACTGAGGAACACCTAATGGAGACAATGCGCTCTGCCTATGTGGGTTTTGACCCGACCGCCGATTCATTGCACATCGGTAATTTGGTTCCAATAATGATTTTGTCTTTCTATCAACGCTGTGGTCATAAACCAGTTGCTTTGGTTGGAGGTGCTACAGGAATGATTGGCGATCCATCGGGGAAAAGCAACGAACGAAATTTACTTGATGAAGCCGCTCTGCGACACAATCAAAAATGTGTAAAAAACCAACTTTCACAGTTTTTAGATTTTTCTTCAGGAGCAGCGAATCAAGCGGTTCTTGTGAACAATTATGACTGGATGAAGGAGTTTTCATTCCTCGATTTCATCAGAAATGTGGGTAAGCATATTACCGTAAACTATATGATGGCGAAAGATTCCGTAAAAACTCGTTTGAGCGGCGAAAGCGCAGACGGACTTTCCTTTACGGAATTTACATATCAACTCATCCAAGGTTACGATTTTCTTCATTTATATAGAAATCTCAATTGCACCTTGCAAATGGGAGGAAGCGACCAATGGGGGAATATTACTACAGGAACGGAACTTATCAGAAGAGTTGATGGGGGAAAAGGATATGCGCTTACCTGTCCATTGATAACCAAAAGCGATGGGAGCAAATTTGGAAAAAGCGAAGGCGGAAATATTTGGTTGGATGCTAATAAAACATCGCCTTATAAATTCTACCAGTATTGGTTAAATAGCAGTGATGATGATGCTGAAAGGTATATCAAAATATTTACCTTTTTAGATAAGGACACTATTGACAAGTTAATTATTGAACACAAGGAAGCACCTCATCTTCGCCTACTTCAAAAACGTTTGGCGCAGGAAGTAACAACTAAGGTTCACGGCCAAATGGAATTTGAAAATGCAGTTAAGGCTTCTGAAATTTTATTTGGAAACTCCACTTCGGAGGAATTGAAAGCTCTGGATGACAAAACATTTTTAGATGTTTTTGATGGAGTGCCCAAAGCGGAAATTCCAAAAGACGAAATAAAAAAAGGTTTTGACATCGTGAGTGCCTTGGCAGAAAAAACAGGTTTTTTAAAATCCAATGGAGAAGCACGTAGAGCTTTAAAAGAAAAATCAATTTCGGTAAACAAAGAGAAAGTTTCAGATGATTTTCAGATTTCTGATGTGGATTTAATTAATGGACGATTTATTCTCTTACAAAGAGGAAAACGGAATTACTTTATTATAACTGCGAAATAGAATTTACCCCGTTTCGAATAGTAAGACCCCACAGATTCTTTGAAAACCTGTGGGGCTTTTTCAATTGTTTTTCTTACTCCATATATAATAATGTGGATTGGGTATTTTCACTAAAGAAATGCTCAAGTTGAGTTGTGGGAGGTTTGGAAATAGTAAAAATCAAAAATCCCCACACAAAGTATGTATGGGGATTTAACTAACCAACCAAATTATGAAAAATCATCACTTTCTCATAGCCATTTGGTCGTAACATATCTAAATCACTTACACCCATTTTCAGGGTTTTGTGTTAAATATTTCCCTATAAAACCATAAGATTACAACCTCGTACATCACTGGCATCAAAGCGCCCCATTATCTCAAAAGTTCCATCATTATATACTTTCCCTAGATCTTGTGTTGCAATAAAAGAACAGGAATAAAGGTTCGCCAAATCAATGACATTTATGCCGCCTGTTTTCTGGGTAATGAATGTTTGGGCATCTTCCGGATCACGGGTTAAAATTTTCATCCAGGGAGGACAGGAAAAAAGACCATTTCCTTTGGAATAAGCCTGAGAGAGCAACTCTGTCATGCCGTATTCACTATGGATATTTTCAACTCCAAAACCTTCTTTTAATAGCTCGTGAAGTTCTTCTTTTATCATTTCCTTTCTTTTGCCTTTCATGCCACCAGTTTCCATAACAAGAGTGTGCTTTAAGTTGAAATGTTTCATCTCGATTAAATCCAATAGAGCATACGATACCCCAATGAGAAGAGCTTTATGACCTTCATGCTCAAGAAAATTGAGTTTTTCAATTAAGGAATCCATGTCATATAAGTAAAAACCACTCTGCGGGTTTTCGCTTTTTCTAATAAGATTTTCCACCATATAAATTAGGGATGAACCCTCGCGCTCCAAATAGGATGGAAGTAAAGCTACAATGGCGTATTCGGAAGGAGAACCATATTGTCTATGAAAACCTTGGGTAAAGCTCTTTTCATATATATTCAAATCTCCGATGAGGTGCTGGCTCGTGATTGCGCCAGTTGTACCGCTACTAGTAAAGATGGTTTCCGATTGCATTTCATCTACAATGACACTATGAGTTTTAAAAAACTGTATGGGCAAGAAGGGAATCTCTTGTACGGTTTTTACTGCAGAAGGCTTAATTCGTAACAAATTACAGAAATCTCGATAAACCTCAATATTTTCATATTGAAAATGAAATATTTCGATGGCTAGACGCTCAAAATCTTTAGCGGAATCGATATTGAAAATTTCATTTTTGAGCATTCGTTATATGGGTAATATTTATAATTCAAAAATAACAAAAGCTTCATGATTAAGCCGAAGTCAGACCAGTCAATTTGCATAGAGAAAATGGGATACTTGCTGAATTTCCTATTTTTTAATTAAAAGGTTCCATTCTATGAAAATGAAAAAACCCCTGTAAGAACAGAGGTTTTTTAGAAACTATTTTTAGCTAAGATTACTCGATAACTAATTTTTTTGTAGTTGAAGCTTTTCCTTGCTCAATTTTAAGAATATAGATTCCACTATTCAAAGCTGAAATATCCAATCGTTCTCCGTTCAAAGTAGTTTTTACAACTTGCTTTCCAAGAACATCAAATATCGAGATAGTTTTAGCACCACTCACTTTTGAACTTATGTTCACAAATCCTTTAGTTGCAGGGTTTGGATAAATAGAGAATTGTCCAGAAACTTGGTCATTAATACCTGCCACTTCTCCGTTAAATACGATATTGTCAAACCAAAAATTTTCGGCACTTGCATTGGTTCTGCCCTCAATCACAAGTTGCACTATGGTATTAGGCAAAAGTGAGGCAGTTGCTTGTTGCCATTGAAGTTGATATTCTCCTCCGCTCATCGGAACGAACTCGTCAAGATCTTGTCCAGTAGAGTTAAAAAGGTCGATTTCGTTATTGTTCGTAATATCTTTGATAAAAATTCTCAATCGGTCTGAACCTGATTCATTAACGGTACCATCGCCTTCGTAGTTTCCATTAGTTGGAGTATCATTAATAGACAATAGAAAGTCTAAAGAAACTGAAGGGTTTGACACGCCCATAAGATTAACTTCGTCAAACTCTAAAATCATATTACCATCAAGGTCATTCATTTGAAAACCCTGAACTCCATTAGTGAATTCAAGATCTACTGATGGTTTAAAACTTGTCACTCCCACAAAATCACCATCGGTAAGACCCACATCTGGAGTATCATAAGGTACATAGTAAGACATGAAACCCAATTCTCCACCTGTAGAAACATAGTTCAAAATCGGCTCACCCGCATTATTCACTAAGGGATGCGCAGTGTTTGGATCACCCAGATCAGTATATTTACCAGAGATTGCTTCAGGCTCCTCGAAACTAGTTCCAGCAACTTGAGCAAAAGAAACGGCACCTACAAAAAGAGCCGCAAGTATTGTAATTTTTTTCATCAGAAATTGTTTTATATTATGTTACAAATATACAAAATGTTTGGAATTATATACTGGATATATGAACATTGTGTTTATTTTAATAGATTCTGAAATATTTTAAACAGAGGGTTAAAGCATTATTTTCATTGAATTAATTCAAATTGAACCATTTCTAAATTACATTGCCGAAAAAATTTAATAGTATCTTTGGAGTACAGAAGATTAGGATTGTAATCAAAGGTCCTAGATAAGTCGCTAAACTAAGTTTCTATCTCAATTTTAAATATCGGAGAGTTTTGATGGGCATATTCAATTTTGATTTCATAATATTAAAAGCCACGGCTGATGAAAAATAAGGATATCACAATTTTATTGGTCGATGATGAGCCGGATATTATCGAGATTGTGAGATATAATCTTACGGCAGAAGGCTATCGGGTAAAAACAGCCGAAAATGGATTGGAAGCCATTTCAGTAGCGAAGAAAACAAAGCCACAATTAATCCTCTTAGATGTTATGATGCCAAAAATGGATGGCATGGAAGCCTGCCGAAAAATTCGAAAAATACCAGAACTATCGGAAACAGTAATTGCTTTTTTGACTGCTCGCGGTGAGGATTATTCTGAATTGGCAGGTTTTGAGGCAGGTGCTGACGACTATATTACAAAACCAATCAAACCCAAAGTTCTGGTGGGTAGAGTAAAGGGATTACTCCGCAGATTCAAGTGGCCCGAAGTAGAGAATAAAATGGAATTCGAAAATCTTACTATTATTCAGGAAGAATATAAAATTCTACTAGGATCAGATGAATTAACACTTCCAAGGAAAGAGTTCGAACTTCTTTCATTGCTTGCCTCACAGCCCGGAAAAGTATTCAAACGCGACGATATTTTGAACCGAATATGGGGATCGGAGGTAATTGTTGGGGATAGGACAATAGATGTTCATATCCGCAAACTCCGGGAAAAAATTGGGGACGAGAAATTTAAAACAGTGAAGGGTGTGGGTTATAAATTTGTTGACTAGAAATCGTGGGACTCGTCAAAAAATATCACCTCGCCCTCTATTCATCACTGTTGATAGCAGGATGTAATTTTCTAGTGGCTGGTGTGTTCTTTTATTTTTATTCAGGATCCTTTTCAAGTTTGCTATTTCTTTTTTTTGTGGTGGTTTTCATCATTTCATTCTTCATTCTTCAAACGTGGATCGAAAAGTTCATTAACGTCCGTATTAAAAAAATATACCGCGATGTTCGTCTCTTGGATGATAGCAATTTTGCAATGCCACCCATCACGACCGATATGGAGATGTTGACACGTGAAGTGGAACGATTTGCGCAGAATAAAAAATTGGAAATAGAAACTCTTAACATTAAGGAAAATTACCGAAAGGAATTTATGGGGAATATCTCCCACGAACTCAAAACACCTCTGTTTACTGTACAAGGTTATATCCTGACTCTCCTAGATGGGGCAATGAAGGATAAAACTGTTCGTAAAAAATACTTACAAGGAGCGAGTAAAGGTGTGGAAAGGCTCGTACATATTGTAAAGGATCTCGATATGATCACACAACTGGAATCTGGTGGGCTAATCTTAAAACAGGACAATTTTGACATAGTCGTCCTTGTCCAAAACGTGCTTGATCTTCTGGCAATGAAAGCAGCAAAAAAGAACATAACCCTGACATTTGACCGAGGCTATGATGAACCCATTATTATCAACGGAGATATGGAGCGAATTGAGCAAGTACTTATTAACTTGGTGGTCAACTCTATAAAATATGGGAAAATTGATGGCACGACTGAAGTAACTCTTGAAGAAATTATGAAAAATAAGATACTCATTAGGGTCACAGACAATGGTGAAGGAATCGCTCAGGAGAACCTCACTCGTATTTTTGAACGGTTCTATCGCATTGACAAAAGTGGCTCGCGAAAGGAAGGCGGTAGTGGGCTAGGGCTATCTATAGTGAAGCATATTGTTGAGGGACATTCGGAAAAAATATACTTAGAAAGTCAATTGGGCATTGGATCAGAATTTTCATTTACCATGAAAAAGGGCAAATAACTTAGTAAAGCTCTCAATTGGATTTGTATAAGCCTTCAACCCATGATAAACAGGAACTTCGTTCAGTTTTTCTAATTTGAACTTATTTTGATCACAATAAGGCGCAATTCCTAAACTCTTAAGTCTCTTCGCCAAATATTCTTGTTCATATTGGCCTGGTGTAGGAATAAAAAACACTTTCTTTTCCATTATGGACAAATCCATAATCGTAGAATATCCAGGTCGAGAGATCACCATTCCACTTCGATTTATTGTTTCTTCGAGCTCCTTACTCTCCATATAGTTTACAATCCTGATGTTATTATGGTCTGTCCAAGTCTGTTCTTGTTCCACAACCCCTTGGACGATTACAATTCGTTTGCTACTATGCTTTAATGTTTTCCTAACTAATTTCTCAAAATAAGCACGCTGAGGTTCTGGCCCTGAAATTAAAACCAAAATATCAATGGTTATTGGCAACACCTCTTTTTTCATTCTACTTACAATGCCGAAATACCTTATGGGGAAAGAAGGTTTGTGAATGTGCCCTAACTTACCACTATGGTTTAGTGCTTCATGGTTCACATCTGGCACCCAACAAGCATCGAATTTTTTGATAATTCTTTGATGTAATTTTCGGCTGAAGAATGTTGTGTTTCCAGTCAGAACATTTAGTTGATGTGAAATATAAACCGAGGGAATGTCTGTAGATCTGGCGCCAAAGCGCCCATCGCTAATAATCCCATCTATTGATCGTTGCGCAACAATTTCTAAAACAGCCTTTTCCGTAGCAATCATAGTTGCATAAAAATGCGGAAGTTTAAATAACATCTTCCACTTAAAAAGAGATCCGTATGATGGGTAATTTATCCGATAAGGAGGTAGTTCTATAGATTCTAATTCAGGAAATTCCTTTTGAAGAAGATGTAGCGCAGGACCATCCGAGGCAATTAAAACCTCAAACTCATGCTCCAGCAGGGCATTAATTATTGGAATACATCTAGTGGCGTGCCCCAAACCCCAGTTTAATGGAGCCACCATTATTTTTTTCATTTTCCTATTCTATTCTTTTTAAGTTATTAAGTAAAGATGTGTTGGAAGATATACACCAAACCACATGAAATAAATCCTTCAAATTACCAATTGCGGTATGGCAATGTAATCCGTAGAATATAATTTAAATTTGATTTTAGTAAAGATAGAAACATTTTAAAAATCATTTCTTAACCGTTTGTTAATGTTTCATTTCTTTCTTTAACCATAAATAAGATGGACTACAATTGTACCAGCCGTATAATTCGTTAGTTTTGCCCATTGAAGTATAAAAATACTGTAGGTAACCTACGGAAAATCGTGCTCCCATTTATTAGAGCCTTATTTCTTCATTCAAAAAACAACTAATTCATTAAAAAGTGGGTAGTAAAAACAAACTGAGACGCTTTAAGGAAAATGAAACCTTTGATAACGTAATCCAACCTTCACGTGAAGAGATTCTCAACAATTCTTTAAGCCTTAAAGGAAATTGGCATAAAAATTTCTTCAAAAATGAAAATCCTTTGGTTCTTGAATTAGGTTGCGGAAAAGGTGAATATTCAGTAAGTCTTGCCAAAACATTTCCAAATTCAAATTTTCTAGGAGTTGATATTAAAGGTGCCCGATTTTGGCGTGGTGCAAAAACAGCCTTGGAGGAAAATATTCATAATGTTGGATTTTTGCGAACCCAAATTGAACTTGTAGATCTCATTTTTGCAGAAAATGAAGTGGATGAAATATGGATTACGTTCCCAGATCCACAAATTAAGTATAAACGTACGAAACACAGATTGACAAACTTTGATTTCCTTCAGAAGTACAAAACTATTCTAAAGCCAAACGGAATTGTTCATCTAAAAACCGATAGCGAGTTTATGCACGGTTATACCTTGGGATTGTTACACGGCTTGGGTGAAACTATTGAATTTGCTAACCACGATGTATATGGAAGCCATGGCTCGCCACAAGCGGTCACGGATATCCAAACCTTCTATGAACAACAGTATTTGGATCAAGGAAAGAAAATAACCTATATACAATTTAGATTCCGCTAAATTTATTATATTCACAAAAACAACGGCCCTCAATGGCAATATTCTTCAACTTCTTGATTGGGTTTTTTGGGGCTTTAATTGGAGTTATTCCTCCAGGACTTATCAACATGTACGCGGCTAAGGTCAGCATGAAAGAAGGTCGAAAAAAAGCAATGCTATTTTCTGTTGGTGTTTGCGTTACTGTCATGATCCAGACGTACGTAGCCCTACTCTTTGCACGTTATATTGAAATGCATCCCGAAATTGTAGATATGCTTCAAAAGGTAGCTTTGGGCATTTTTATAAGTCTTACAATTTATTTTATTTTTATCGCTAAGGATACAAGAAGGGAAATCCATGACAAGGATTCCTATTCAAAAACTAACCGATTTTTTTCAGGAATGTTTATAGCAGTGCTAAATTTGTTGCCGCTCCCCTATTGGATATATTTAGGAATCACATTTTCCGTCTTCGGATGGTTTTCATTTGCTGAACCCGAACTTTGGGTGGCAGTGATAGGCTCGGGGTTGGGTACATTAGGGGTTCTCACACTTTATGTCCATTTTTTCAGACCTCGAGATGAACGACAAAAATTTAAATTGAATATGAATTATGTAATAGGAACAGTAACCGCCATTATCGCAGTTGTCACCTTGTTTAAGATCTTGAAAGAATTTTGATATGTCGGAGGATGGTTTCTTTTCAAAAGTTTTTAATGTAACGGCCCAAATTCCATATGGAAGAGTGACCTCTTATGGAGCCATTGCAAAATTTCTAGGTGCTGCCGGCAGTGCCCGAATGGTTGGTTGGGCTCTGAACGGATGCGATAAAGAAAACATACCCGCCCATCGCGTGGTCAACCGAAATGGTCTGCTTTCTGGCAAACACCACTTTCAAGGGACTAACTTAATGCAACAACTTTTGGAAAGTGAAGGAGTTGAGGTTGTTGATAATAAAGTGAAAGATTTTGAGAAGTATTTTTGGAATCCCAGCTTGGAACTACAACAGTAGTAAAATACTAGTCGCCTCAAACTTATAGACAAAAGAAGATGATTTAATCTTTAATTTTTTTACCGCAGATCACAACCGAATACTGCCAACTTATTTTACTATATTTGCACTTTAGAATGAATCTAAATATCATAGTAAATAAGATGAGTATTTCAAAACAAGATGTTCTTTCGGCTCTCGAGACAATTACAGCTCCTGGCGAAGGAAAAAATATGGTTGAAAGCGGTGTGGTACAAAATGTAGTCACTTTTGCCGACGAAATTATAGTTGATCTGAAACTTTCAACCCCAGCACTTCATATAAAGAAACGAGCCGAGGCCGATGTTATTAAAACCATTCACGAAAAAGTAGATGCCAATGCCAAGGTTCTTGTAAATATTAAAGTTGAGGCTCCACAAAAACCGCATAATCCAAATCTGATTAAAGGAAAACCTATTCCCGGTATCACAAATATCATTGCCGTAGCTTCAGGAAAAGGTGGGGTTGGCAAAAGCACCGTAACTTCAAATATTGCAGTCTCACTTGCCAAAATGGGTTTTAAGGTTGGAATTCTAGATGCTGATATTTATGGGCCTTCCATACCAATAATGTTTGATGTTGAGATGGAAAAACCATTGTCAGTGAATGTTGATGGAAAGAGCAAAATGAAACCCATTGAAAGCTATGGTGTTAAAATTTTGAGTATTGGGTTCTTTACGCAACCAGGACAGGCCGTCATTTGGCGTGGACCAATGGCTGCAAAAGCGTTGAATCAATTGATATTTGATGCAGATTGGGGCCAACTAGATTTTATGCTGATTGACCTTCCTCCTGGCACAGGAGATATCCACTTGAGTATAATGCAGTCCCTCCCAATTACTGGTGCGGTAGTGGTAAGTACACCGCAAAATGTTGCCTTGGCAGATGCACGTCGTGGAGTAGGAATGTTCCGTCAGGAAAATATTGATGTTCCTGTTTTGGGAATCGTTGAGAACATGTCGTATTTTACACCCGCAGAATTACCTGAAAATAAATATTATATTTTCGGAAAAGAAGGTGCCAAAAACCTTGCTGAAGATTTGCAAGTGCCCTTCTTAGGAGAAGTTCCTTTAATACAAGGCATTCGTGAATCTGGTGACGTAGGTCGACCTGCAGCAATGCAAACCGCAACTCTTAGCGAGGAAGCTTTTGAAAATATTACAAGAAATGTCGTGGAGGAAACGGTTAGAAGAAATGAAAACCTTCCCGCTACCGAAGCAATAAAAATAACAACAATGGCGGGTTGTAGCGCCGTAAGAAAATAATTATGACAACTGAGGAATTGACATTAAAAGTAGAGGAAGCCTTGCAGGAGATCCGTCCATTTTTACAAAATGATGGTGGTGATATTGCTTTAGTATCCATTGAAGATGAGAAAGTGGTTAATGTTCAGTTGTTGGGTGCGTGCGTGGGCTGTTCCATAAACCAAATGACACTTAAAATGGGGGTTGAAATGACCATTAAAAAATTTGCACCACAGATTGAGAGGGTTGTAAGCGTTTCCAATTAATGATATACCTCATATTTCGATCGCGATTTAACAACTATTTTTGAATCAAATTTAAGAGAGAGCTCTTCATGATAAAAACAGATATTCTCATAATTGGCGCTGGGCCAACGGGTCTTTTTACCGTTTTTGAGGCTGGATTGTTAAAACTAAAATGCCATTTGATAGATGCGCTTCCGCAACCTGGTGGACAGTGTACCGAAATATATCCAAAAAAGCCAATTTACGATATTCCCGCATTTCCCGAAATTCTAGCTGGCGATTTGGTTGCTAATCTCATGAAACAAATAGAGCCGTTTCAACCCGGATTTACTCTGGGAGAACGCGCAGAAACCATTGATAAACTTGATGACGGCACCTTTATAGTAACTACTGATAAGGGAACATTACACCATGCAAAAGTTGTTGCTATTGCAGGTGGTTTGGGAAGTTTCGAACCCCGCAAGCCCCCAATTACAAATATTTCACAATTTGAAAACAACGGCATAGAATACATAATTCGAGATCCTGAATTGTACCGAAATAAAAATGTCGTTATTTCTGGTGGTGGAGATTCTGCCTTGGACTGGAGTATTTTTTTAACCAACGTTGCTAATAGTGTTACCTTAATACATCGAAGAAATGAATTTCGAGGCGCTCTAGATAGTGTTGAAAAAGTACAGGAATTAAAAAATATCGGTAAAATCGAATTGATTACCCCAGCCGAAGTTATTGGCTTATTGGGTAATGACAAACTGGAAGAAGTTATTATTAAGCGCGGGGCTGAAGTCTTTAACCGTGAGTGTGATCATTTTATTCCTTTATTTGGGCTGTCTCCAAAATTAGGCCCTATTGCCGATTGGGGGCTCGAAATTGAAAAAAATGCAATTAAAGTTAATAATGCTTTAGACTATCAAACCAATATTCCAGGAATCTATGCCATTGGCGATGTGAATACATATCCAGGAAAATTGAAATTGATTCTTTGCGGTTTTCACGAAGCAACGTTGATGTGCCAAAGCGCGTATCAACGTATTTTCCCTGATAAGCGTTACGTTCTTAAATACACAACTGTAGGCGGTGTTGAAGGATTTGATGGCAGTAAGAAAGAGGCTCCAAAAGCCATTGTTAAATCGATTGATTAATTAAAAACCTGACCCTCCTGCAAGGTTTCAAAAACCTTGTAGGTCTCGTAAACTCCTCAACTTATCGACTCTCAATGAAAGACATCAACATTATCATAATTGATCGGCAAGGTGTAAAGCACGAAGTGGAAGCTCCAACTGATATGAATATGAATGTCATGGAACTCGTCCGATCTTACGAATTGGCTCCTGAAGGAACTATCGGTATTTGCGGCGGAATGGCTATGTGTGCTTCTTGTCAGTGTTATATTGTGAGCGATCACGCACTGCCTGAAATGGGAGATGATGAAGATTTAATGCTTTCCGAAGCCTTTAATGTGAAAGATAACAGTCGACTTAGCTGTCAGATTTTTATAAAAGAAGATTTAGATGGTCTTGAAGTTGAATTAGCTCCCGAAGTTTAGTGGAGTATAGACAAAGCTATTTCATAAATCAAATCTACAAATTTTTTATAAGCCCCTTTGGAAGGATGTAATCCATCAGAAGCGACTAATGTTGGGTCTTCCAATCCTTGCTGAGTTATTGGCGTTATATTCACAAAGCGCACTTCTTTCTGTGTAGCAATTTTTTCCGCGAAGGCATTATATCCCTTTAATTCTGCGGTAATTAATAACCCCTTTCCAGATTTTTGTCCAAATGAAGTAAAAGCATAATCTGGAATGGAGAGTACGATTACATTCGCTGGTTTTCCATTTGCAAATTCGATTGCCTTATCTAGCAATTTGGGAAACTCCTCCTCGTAAACTGAAAATAGTTGTCCTTGATATTGATTGTTTACCCCAATCAATAAGGTAACTAGGTCATAATTTTTTGTCGGATTTTTTGAAGCAATTGCAGAAAGTAAATCCGTCGTGGTCCAGCCCGTTTTGGCAATAATTTCTACGGAAGTTTTTTTCTGTAACCCTTGGTTTAGTCGGTCAGTTAATTGTTTGGGATAATTACAGTTGTCACAAACGCTTTCGCCGATGGTGTAACTATCGCCTAAAGCTAAATATTTATAAGTGGACTTTTCCGAAGAATTCTTTTTCTTTGAGAAGCCACAAGAAATGGAAGTTACAATTAAAAGAATGAAAACGAATTTAGAGAACATCATTTCTGAATAGAATTTGTTCTATAATGATACGATTAAATTATCATTTAGATCTATTATTTAACCTTTTAAAAATTACAGAAATACAAAAGCCTCGAATTCACAAATATTTTATAATTCGTGCACTCGTGGCTTTTATAAAATTCTGTTCTCTTTTATAAGAAAGCGTTCAGTCCAGTAATATCCAAACCAGTAATTAACAAATGGATGTCGTGAGTTCCTTCGTAAGTTATCACACTTTCCAGATTCATTGAGTGTCTCATAATGCTGTACTCCCCTGTAATTCCCATTCCTCCCAGCATTTGTCTCGCCTCTCGGGCAATATTGATGGCCATATCAACATTGTTGCGTTTTGCCATAGAAATTTGTGCGCTGGTTGCTGTGCCCGCATTGCGCATAACACCCACACGCCAAGCTAGCAATTGCGCTTTTGTGATTTCGGTAATCATTTCAGCAAGTTTCTTTTGTTGCAATTGGAATTGTCCTATTGGTTTTCCAAATTGCATTCTCTCTTTGGAATAGCGAAGTGCCGTGTCGTAACAATCCATTGCGGCTCCAATTGCACCCCAAGCAATACCATAACGGGCAGAATCTAAACAACCAAGTGGAGCGCCCAAACCAGATTTGTTCGGCAATAAGTTTTCCTTTGGAACTTTTACGTTGTCAAATATTAACTCTCCGGTTGCGGAAGCACGTAAAGACCATTTATTATGTGTTTCTGGAGTACTGAACCCTTCCATTCCACGTTCTACAATTAAGCCGTGGATTCTGCCTTCTTCATTTTTCGCCCATACCACTGCAACTTGTGCAAAGGGCGCGTTACTTATCCACATTTTGGCACCGTTCAAAAGATAATGATCTCCCATATCTTTATAATGAGTCGTCATTCCTCCAGGATTACTTCCGTGGTCAGGTTCGGTCAAACCAAAGCAACCCATCCATTCACCCAAGGCAAGTTTTGGAAGATATTTTTTTCGTTGTTCTTCATTTCCATATTTATAAATCGGATACATAACCAATGAAGATTGAACAGAGGCTGTACTTCGAACCCCGCTATCACCACGTTCAATTTCCTGCATAATCAAGCCATAGGAAATTTGGTCAAGTCCAGCACCTCCATATTCTTCAGGAATATAGGGGCCAAAAGCTCCTATTTCGGCAAGCCCTTTAATTATCTGCTTTGGAAACTCTGCTTTTTGAGCGTATTCCTCTATAATTGGAGATACATCACGCTTTACCCAATCACGGGCTGCTTGGCGCACTAATTTGTGTTCATCGGAAAGTAATTCGTCGAGATTGTAGTAATCTGGAGCTTCGAAAAGGTCTGGTTTCATCTTTATATACGTTCGTTATAGAATATTTCGATTTCATTTCTCCAATCAAAATATGATTTTTGAAAGAAGTTTCAAAAATAGCAATACAAAGGGGAAAGACCTACTTTTTTTGAGGATTTTGGATTCTTCCGAAAGTCTTGAATATTAATGAGGTGGGAGGTGTCATTTTCATTACCTACTATAAAATGATATGGATATTTTGGATGGAAGGTCGTAGTACTAAATAGTATTGAAATAGTTTATAAATATTTCAGCGAAGCCATTTCTTCGAGTCGAACCATTTTTTTTCCTACGAAAACACTAACTCAAGTTTCAATGGACGTGACTTTAACAGGTATGACTTGACGAGTAGCTCTGGTTTTTCTACCAATCCCCTAAGTTTTACTTAAGTTTGGGGTTAACTCCTCCTTTAAATTCTATAACGTTAATCCCCGATTTTTTCCCTTCTAAATCGAAATTCCTATATTAATTTAATGCACGAGGTTGTCTTTTCCTAAATTTTTGAAAAAAAATGGTAAGGGATTCAATATATTTGGAATCTCAATACACGATTTATGAAAAGATTAATACTCTCATTTCTTATATTCATACCCATTTTTGCCTTTTCCCAAGTAACAGTACCCATAGAACCATTTTTACAATTTAATGGTCATTATGAGTTTACTGCCTTCGGAAACACCTTGAACACACAGGAAAATGGCAGCTCGGGTCCTTGTACTATTTTGACGCAAAGTAGTGCAGAATTTCAATTAGAACCAAATCAAACCTTTCTTTCCGCTCACTTATACTGGTCAGGCTCAGGTACAGGCGATTTTAATGTGAAACTAAATGGCACCTCGGTAACCGCCCAGCGTACTTTTGGGCTTACGGCAACAACAGGTTTAAGCTATTTTTCAGCATATGCTAATGTCACAAATCTTGTTAATCTAAATGGACAAGGCACTTATACATTATCAGATTTAGATTTAAATAGTGTAATAGGCCCCTACTGTGGTGGTGGAACAAACTTTGGCGGTTGGGCCATTATCATAATATATGAACAACCTGACTTGCTTTTGAATCAAATAACACTTTTTGATGGTCTGGATTATGTTGATTCGAGCCATAATAATATAAACATCACTTTGGCTCCAATTAGCGCAGCTTCCGATCAAGCTGCTAAAATAGGTTTCTTAGCTTGGGAGGGAGATGCTGCAATTGCTGTTAACGAAAGTCTTAGACTTAACGGTGTCTTAATAGCCAATCCTCCGTTGAATCCAGGGAATAATGCGTTTAACAGTACAAATTCCTATACCAATTCCACCACTTTGTACAATATGGATTTGGATTACTATGATCTTCAAGGTCAGAATATTATTCAACCAGGAGACGAGCAAATCAACATCCAATTAAGTTCGGGGCAGGATTTTATAATGGTAAATAACATTATTGTCAGCGTAAACTCTGAACTTCCTGATGCCACAATTGAAATTGACAACCTTGGAGTACTTTGTGAAGACCGTAATATAGAAGCTAATTATACAGTTAGAAATGCCAACAGTACGGCTGTGCTTCCCCTGGGAACACCTATCGCCTTTTATGCTGATGCCGTATTATTAGGACAAGCCCAGACTATTAATGAAATTCCGATTGATGGCTCTGAAAGTGGAACCATAAACCTTAATATACCAGTAGGAACCCCTCAGATATTTACCTTAAGAGCTGTTGTGGACGATGATGGCACAGGAAATGGAATTGTTTTGGAAACCAATGAAAACAATAACGAATTTGAACAAGAAATAGATCTTTCCTCACAAGGATTGGTGGTACTTGGAAATCATGAAAGTTGCGAGGGGCTGACCGAAACGCTGTCAGCAAACTTTGACGATTTGGATGTATATAATTGGTTTTTTAATGGAAACCCTTTTGGAGGAAATACATCAACTATTGAAGTAACTGAGTCAGGTGTTTATACTGTCAGCGGAAATAAAGCGGCTTGTTTTGTAGAGGAATCAACTGAGTTTAATATCACTTTTAATCCACAACCAGTTGTTGCGAATGCTCCAGATGACATATATAAATGCAATAACGGAACTCAAACAGAATTTTTTGATTTAACTCAAAATGATGACAATATTTTAGGAACCCAAGATCCCAATATTTTTGAGGTGAAGTATTTTACAACCCTTGCAAATAGTGTAGATAATGTAAGTGCTATAACCACTCCTGGCGCATACGCCATTATTGGACCCACTCCACAAACTATTTATGTCCGTATTCACGAAAAGGCGCAAGAGTTATGTTATGCCCTCGCGCAGTTTGAAATTTATTATACCCCTGTTAATGCTGGTGATGTAGCCGAATTTACTATGTGCGATTTGGATGAAAGTGGAGGGGAAGATATTAATCTTCCCATGCAGTTTAATGATTTTGTACTAAACACCCAAGTTGCCGCAGATTATAATATTTCGTATCACAATTCCCAAGCTGAAGCGGATGCAGGGATTGGTGACTTGCCCGATATTATAAATGTTCCCGTTCCAGGCCAAACAATCTTTATAAGAATTGAACCCGTAATAGATTCTGATTGTTATGATACAACAACTGTCGAAATTACTGTAGACTCTCCCCCCACCGTTAATGACAATCCCATACCCTTAGTTGTTTGTGACACTGATAACGATGGTTATGCATTCTTCAATTTGCATTTGGCTGATGATGATATTACCATAGGAGATGGCACTCTTACTGTGACCTATCATGGCACTCTTCTCAATGCCCAAAATGATTTATACGAACTCGCAGATCCTTATCCAAATGACGATCCATATATCGATGTTGTGTTTGCACGTATAGTCGGCCCGAATATTAATTGCTACAATATCGTTCGGTTGGAGCTAATTGTCCGTAACAGCCCCACCCTCACCGTTCCCACGCCATTACGTTTATGTGATGACAACACAGACGGGCTACAGATCTTCAATTTAACCACCAAGGAGCCAGAGATGCTGGACAGTATGGATCCGTTGCAGTACGACTTTTATTATTATGAGACAGA
>JBLWTS010000023.1:0-35599 GCA_048270045.1 Aequorivita sp. | reverse complement strand
CCCCCAATTGAACGCTTGAAACCATTAGGATAGATGGGAGCGACACCTATTTATACGTCTATAATTACAAAGGGGTTCATTTCCGCTTGTTTATGGATCTTGTGGAATTAGTTCAGTTTTTTCAATTCGGGACTGAGCCTAAATATGATTTTTTGGATGAAGCGGAGTTGGATTTGTTTATAGAGGATTATAAGAAAAACAGTCACTAAGTTTATGCAATTTTGTCCGAGTGATAATTAAATGGACAGATTGTTGGCCTGGGGCATAAAGTACATTGTAAATAAAATTTCTAGGTCAAAAGGAAATAATCGTACTGCCTAAAATCTATAGGCAGGTCATAATTTTATTCCGAGGTATTTTAAATCCCCTTTAAAGCTGTAGAAGTGTGAGTGTTTATTCTTTGCTGTTTTTAGGAAACTCAGGCGCATTTCTAAATTTAATAGGGATGGCGTCTTCAGTGCCATAGATTTTAATTTCCTTAATATCTGCGGGCATATTGAAACCTTTTTTGAAGAGTTCTTCCTTGACTTCTCTGATAACTAGTCCGCGTAATACTCTAGAGGCTCGGCGGTAATCTTTGGTATCCACCCAAAAGAATACTTTGAGATTCACCGTACTCGCTGCCAGTTCATCTTCGATAACAAAGTTTTCGTGATCGGCGTCGTGAACAATTTCCATATTTTTATCAAGAATGTTCTGGATCACTTTTTTTGCTTCCGAAATATCGTCTTCATAGCCAATGCCCACCACAAAATCTACTCTAAAGAAACCGTCTGCCGTATAATTTTCAACGGGTTTGGTAAGTACATCGCTATTCGGAATATAGATATCGCGCCCATCGAAGGTTTTTATATGGGAATATCGAAAACTAAGTTCCTTTACCTTTCCGAATATGTCATCAACTTTTATAGTGTCGTTGATGCTAAAGGGTCTGTTAAAGGCGAGAATGATTCCTGCTAAAAAGTTTTTTCCGATATCTTGAAAGGCAAAACCTAAGATTATTGCTCCACCCCCTACCGCCGTCAATAGGCCTGTAGCAATACCATCCAAGCCAGCCACCTGCAAGGAGATCATTATCGCTATAATTATTAGAATAATTTTTATGGCTTGCGCCAAAAATTTAGCCATTAATGGGTCTTCTGATTTTTGTTGAAATCGACGTTTGTAGAAACTTGTAAGCCATTGCGCAAGTAGTACTCCCAAAATTATAACCAATACCGCCAAAGCAATGCGGGGAAGTACTTGTAAAAAATTATGGTAATACTGGTTTAGGGAATGCTGGATGGTGTCGGTTGGTGATTGCATGGTTGGTTTTTTTATTTGTAGTGTCGTAAAAGGATGTAAGACTGCTGCGGTGAAAGACTTAAGACCGCTGCGCTTTAGGACGTAGGACGTAAGACTTGTTTGTGACAAAATTGATGATTGGACTATTGTTTTAATGTTTTAATGGAATACTCATGGGTTTTTATATTACAGATTAGTAGTGTCGGTAAAAGACTTAGGACCGCTGCGCTTTAGGACGTAGGATGTAAGACTTGTTTTTTATTTCAATGATTTAATGGGACACTAATATTTAAAGATAGGAAATCTAAATTTATTATGGGCATATACCTACAAGGAGGCCTGCGGCAACACCTTGCAGGAAACAAGGTGGTCTGAGGCTATACTCTGCATGAAGGGCGTCGTTTTGTATATTCTTTTGATTCCTATTTTCTTTTTGGAGATTGATGGAAGCTTTTTTGGCAGGTAAAAGGTTTCGACTGCGTTCAACCTGACATTCGGAAGTATAGGATCCCTTAATATACGGTTAACCAACTGGAGAAGAATTTTTCGATACGGTTTCGACTGCGCTCAACCTGACATTGCGAAGTCTGGCATCTTTTCTAACGACAAAATTAAGAGTGTTGGAAATTGAAACCATAAACCTCATTCTTAAAAGGCGACCGGCGTCAACTTCTTGCAGGAAACTATCACTCACAATTTCCATAAAGCTATATTAATGTTGGCTCTTAACAGGAGAGGCTTTTGTAGGTTTGCAGGATTTTAAAGATACAATGCAACACAAAAAACGAACTCTTGTAATCCTCATCTTGGGCCTGCTTTCTGCCCTTGGCCCCTTTTCGATAGATTTATACTTGCCAGGGTTCCCCGAGATAGCACGCGATCTGAATTCTACCACTGGACGAGTTGCACTTTCATTATCGAGTTATTTCATAGGAGTAAGCATTGGACAAATGATCTACGGCCCCTTATTGGACCGATTTGGTAGGCGGATTCCACTGTTGATCGGCTTGTTTATTTACTTTTCTGCTTCTGTCTATATCGTTTATGTTTCTTCAGTAGACTCCCTAATTGTCATCCGATTTGTTCAAGCACTAGGAGGATGTGCCGGAATGGTGGCAGCCCGGGCGCTTGTGCGCGATCTTTTTCCTGTTACCGAAACAGCAAAAGTATTCAGTCTGCTGATGCTGGTTATTGCCGTTTCGCCAATCGTAGCCCCTACTCTTGGCGGATTCGCAACAGCACATTGGGGCTGGCATTCTATTTTTATAATTTTAGCCGTACTGGCGGCAATCAATATTCTTCTGGTCTATTTCTGGCTTCCTTTGGGAGCACCGCCGGATACTTCGATGTCGTTAAAACCAAGGCCAATCATTAACAGCTTTTGGACTGTGCTAAAAACGCCCCAATTCTACACTTATACCTTGACGGGATCTTTTGCTGCCAGTGGTCTGTATGCCTATATCGCTGGATCTCCCCATGTGTTTATGGAACTCTATGGGGTTTCTGAAAAACAGTACGGATGGATTTTTGGGATTATCGCCCTAGGCTTGGTTATAGCGAGCCAAGTAAATACTGTTCTACTCAAAAAGCACAGCAGTGAGAAAATTGTAAAAATCACATTGATATGTCAAGTTATTGCAGGTGCACTTTTGTTTTTTGCCACTATATCCCACCTCATCGAAATATACTCCATGATCGTTTTGGCATTTCTCTTTCTGAGCACTCAGGGCTTTGTTTTTCCAAACACATCAGCTTTGTCTTTGGCACCTTTTGAAAAGAGCGCGGGAACGGCTTCTGCCCTTATGGGGGCGCTGCAACTTGGAATTGGAGCGATGATCACCGCTTTGGTATCGATGCTGAGCGATAAAACGCCGCTTCCTATGACGGGAATTATGTTTTTATGCGCTATTGTTTCTTTAAGTATGCTTTATTGGGGAAACCGAAGAATAAAGGGCTTAGAGGGAGTGTCCAGAAGCCAGATTGATTGAGGTAATAAGGACGTTTTGAAACACCACCGTTCGCTTAGCTCACTGCACGAACCAAGAACCTAGAGCCTAAAGTCTTTATTGGTTTGACTTTAACAGGACGATCAAAATTTTAACCGGACAACAATGATTCTCATTAATAAAACTTTCATTAAAAAGCTTTCTATTAAATAATACTAGTCTTATCCGACTAAGATATAAAATACTTCCGCTTCAGTCAACAACCGCCGCTGAAAGACGTAAGACCTGCCTCTTGATAGCTGATAATTTGGTTTAAATAAGCTGATAATCTGACTTTAATTACTCAAAAATCTGCTTACCACTTACAAAAAATAATCACTCCCCCTCAAAAGTCCGATACCGAGAAAGCAGCATGAAGAAAAGACCGTACGAAACAAATCCAATAGCCGTTAGAGCCATTAATATTCTTCCCGTTAGCGATTGATCCAAGAACGAAAAAGCATCTGCAATCCCTTTAATTTCGTGATTGCCCGTATAAATACCCGCCCGTAAAAAGAAATAGGCGATAATAAAAACAATAAAAGCCCGAGCATAAAATCCAAACATCCCACCCAAACGGATTAAATGCGACCCTTTGTGCCCTTCCAGATTAAATTGATCCAACACGCCTCCCTTAAAAACTCCAATAACTAAGATAACCGCCTGTATCAGTAAAATAAGTCCAATTACAATAAACAGCACCGAAACGGTCGTAGATCCCAAGAAATCGAGATACTGCTCCCCAGGATTCTGCCCAGGCGAACTAAAGAGGTGATAAAAAGCCAACACTGCCAAGAAAGTATATACTAGTCCGGTGACAAAAATCCCAATTCGCATCAAGAGCGCCATGCCTTCTTTGCCCATCTTTTCAGGATCTTTAATGCTGCGCACAAACATCCAAAAGGAATAACAAAGCAAGCCAACGCCCAAGGCCATCAACAAGAATTGCCCAAACGTCTGTTTCTTAACAAACAACAACGCCTGTTGGGTGCCAGAACTCTTTCCACCCATATTCAAAGCCGCCAAGAGAGAAAGCACGCCCACCACCACATAGATAAGCCCCTTGGCTATAAACCCAATAATGGCAGTATGCTGCATCCACTTTTTAACCATAGTGCTGAGAAATTGAATTGAACTGGAAAAATACAATTTTGTTTTGGAAACAAGACTTTGGAAACAGGACAGTCTTAAACCCAATTTAGAGCGAACACTTCTATTTTAGCAGGAATATTTACCTGAACATTCTATTTCTTAACTCAAACCCCGATATAAAATATGGAATCATGAAAATTATATTGGCCTCAACTGGGAAAACAATAATTGGTTCTGTTTTAGCTTCCTTTCTCAACTTATTTCGTATCAGCGATGTCTCATAAAAAACTTAGGACCGTTCCGCTGAAAGACGTAAGACGTAAGACGTAAGACCAAAACACAACCAATTTAAATACGGTGGTTCAAAAATAAATAGTCAACTACTTCTTTGCAGGGTTCAAAAATTTCAAATATAAGGTAACGGGTTTAGGTTTAGCTATAATTTTCAATGATAACAAGACTTAGCACTACTATCAAAACCAATTACCGGTCAACAGTGATATCGCATAAAAAACACCAATAAAATTATTGTCAAATAATTTTATTGGTGCTCAAATTCATTGCAACTCAAATCGTCAATCTGACAAAATACGTATTGCAATTCCTAATCAATAATTACCAACTTTTTTACCGCCAGTGTTTTGTTATTTTCAGAGATATGTAGAAAATAAATTCCATTGGTTAGCCCATCACGATTTAAAGTCACCGTATTTCCCGATACATTATCCATTTGTTTCGCTTTTTTACCCAAAACGTCATATATTTTCAGAGTAGCGTTTTCCAAAGGTTTTTCTGAAGTTAAGGTCGCTATGTTAGCAATTGGATTTGGGTAAATAACTAAAGTATTTGACATCATTGCATTTTCCACGGATAATACTCCGGTTCCCAATTTCCACAATTCATTTCCATTTGTTCCATCATTGGCAGCAAAGAATAAAATTCCATTTGCATCGGTTAAGCTTCCAACTTCTGAACCAACCGCTCCTGGATTGATATCAGAAACCAATACCGTTCCAGCTTCAGTGCCATCACTCTTCCATAATTCCCTTCCATTCACGCCATTATCCGCAGCGAAATAAAGTAAATTGTCGAACTTCATAAATGCTGGTGGGTAACTGATACTGGCTTCTAGCCCTGGATTAATATCCTTTACCATTGCGGTGCCTGCCTCCGATAAATCAGTTTTCCAAAGTTCAGTGCCATTGGTTCCGTCATCTACACCAAACAATAGGTAATCTTGGAATTCAATGAATCCAGTACTAAAAACCGCGGGATCGAGACCTGGAAAAATATCTTTAACCATAACCGTTCCTGCTTCGGTGCCGTCAGATTTCCACAACTCGGCCCCATTAGTTCCATTATCGGCTCGCATAATTAATAAATTATTAAATACGCCAACTATCCCCACATTACTGGATTCTGGTCCAGGATTTATGTCCTTGACCAAAACGGTGCCTGCTGCCGTGCCATCTGTTTTCCACAATTCTCTGTCATTATCACTGTTTCTCGCACTAAAATAAACAGCTCCATTAAAGGAAGTAAGGCTTCTAGGGGTAGTATAACCCCCTGTGTCAATAATTGTTATCAATTCCGTGCCTGCTGTAGTACCGTCACTTTTCCATAATTGAAAACCCGTACTATTCTCGTGTCCACACATATATAGCATTCCGTCATGCACGGTTATATCCAGAACTTGAAAATCTTCCTTAACCTTAACGGTTCCTGCCTCCGTTCCATCTGTTTTCCAAAATTCTATTTCGGAAGAGGTTCCATCTTTGGCATTAAAAAATATTTCTCCATTTAATTCTGCCGCTATTCCCGGAAATGAACTATCACTGCCAGGCCACACATCTTTAACCATGGTTGTTCCAGCGGCGGTTCCATCAGTTCTCCACAATTCCACACCGTGGATTCCATCTTCAGCACGAAAATAAGCAAAGCCATTAATGTTAACCTTGCCCAATGGACTTGACCCTGTTTCGCCTGGATAAATGTCTTTTATCATTATTGTGCCATCAGCGGTTCCGTCTGATTTCCATAGTTCTCCTCCATTGCTACCTTCGTCAGCGAAGAAAAGAACTTTATTGTTTAGATACGATAAATCGTAAAGTCCAGAAGTTTCTGGTCCTGGAAAAATATCCTTTACCATAACGGCTTGGGCACTTGTGGTAGAAATTGAAAATAGAAATACAGCTCCACACACTGTAAATAGTTTAAGCAAATTTTCCATAGTGGTATGTTTTAAGTTATGGATCAAAAATATGAAGTGCTATGGTTGCTCACAATAAGACAAATGCCGTATTTACAAGCAAATAAATAATAAAAACACAGCTTACAACTTCGAGTTAAAAAGATTCAGGTTTTCTAAAAGAAGAAAAGGAAGGAATAAAAGTGCAGCACTTCAACAGAAAAATAAATAGATTTGCAAATAGCATTAAACCCAATATCGCAATGAAAAACATAATCCTTCTTATATTGATTGGATATTCCAGTCTTACTTTTTCACAGACCATTAAACAAATAGATTCAGTTTCTTTTGCAATGTGTGATTATTTAAAACAATTGGAGATCCCCAATGATACCCTAAAATTAAGAACCTTATACACCGACCAATTTTATCCTTATTTAGCAAATAGCGATTCCACGGTAGTCGATAAGGTAGGGCAGCAACTATATTATCGACTTCAAAGAAACTGTGTGGACTTTCGCGATCTTTTAGACGGGATATTTCCGCCTAAAGAAGCTTCGGTGAGAATGACGGAAAAGCCAACATCCGAAATTTCACGTAAGGATCTCAAGGCGTTTAAAAAGCAAGAGAACTTCTACTATTTTGAAGTCTCTGGCGACACCACCCAGGCCACTATGAAAGACGGATTTTGGATAGACTCTTTCGCCGATGGCACCTATTCAAAACTAACGTACCATTGGACAGATAATACTGAATTTGAAATGATTTTTGTAGAAAGCAACAATGAATCGAGATCTAATTTTAGCGTGAAAGATGACAAATTAACCTATCAAGTTTTGGCAAAGGAAGATGACTATTATCTTATGAGCGTAAACATTCCAGGGCAAGCCACTTATGAGAAGTTTAAGGTTTATTATAAATAAATTTTCTAGGTCAAGCCTTTATACAAGAGGAATTAGGTTTTAACCAATACGGGTTTTGGAAATATACATTTGTTATTTTCAGAACCCTACCTATATTCTACCTTCTCGTTGTTCTTGTATTTGCAATACAACCTCTTTTCAGCTCACTTTATTCCATTTCTCTAATCCGACATTTTCGCAATCCTCAAAGAATCTCACCTCTTGTTTGTATTGAATCTAAATAAGCATACCTTTGCGGTTGATGGATTCATGTTTCTGGTTTCTGGTTTAAAACTTTGAATATGGAAGTTTGAACGCCAATTTTTATTTAATTCAAAATAATCAACAATGAACAAGTTTTTAAAACTGGCCTTGGTTGGCCTTATCTTAACAATCCTGATTTCCTGCGGAAATAGCAATGAGGAAAAAATCGTAAATGTTTACACCCATCGTCATTATAAAGCTGACGATCAGCTTTTTGCTCAATTCACTAAGGAAACAGGCATAAAGGTCAATTTAGTAAATGCTAGCGCTGATGAACTAATTCAACGATTGGAAACCGAGGGTAAAAATTCCAGTGCAGATATTTTAATAACCGTAGATGCGGGCCGACTGTATCGGGCACAATCTAAGGATCTTTTACAACCGATAACCTCAAAAACGTTGGAAACTAATATTCCTTCCCGATTCCGCGAGAAAGATGGATATTGGTTTGGAATGACTTACAGAGCGAGAATTATTGCCTATTCAAAGGACCGTATCGACCCCACAACTCTTAAAAACTATGAAGATTTAGCCAATCCCGAATGGAAAGATAAGATTGTAATCCGTTCTTCCGAAAACATCTACAACCAGTCCTTATTAGCTTCCATTATTGTTGCGGACGGGGAGGAAAAAGCGAAGGAATGGGCCAGCGGAGTGGTGGCTAATTTCGCTCGAAACCCCAAAGGTAGCGACCGGGATCAAGTAAAAGCCGTAGCTTCTGGCGAAGGCGATATTGCAGTGGTCAACACTTACTATATTGGCTTGATGCTGAACGATGAAAATGAAGAAGAGCGCAAGGCAGGAGAAGCCGTTGGAATTATCTTCCCAAACCAAGACAACCGAGGCACCCACATTAACATCAGCGGTGCCGGGGTAACCAAATACGCACCACACAAGGAAAATGCCATTAAATTGTTGGAGTTCCTTTCTGAAATAGAAGCACAACAAACCTTGGCGAACATCAACTATGAATACCCGATTAATCCAGATGCAAAAAAAGCTGCTATCCTAAGAACGTGGGGCGATTTTAAAACAGATGATATTGAACTCAATAAACTGGGAGAATTCAATAGCGAGGCAGTGAAAATTTTTGATGAGGCTGGGTGGAAATAGTAGTAAAAAGCAAAGAGAAGAGAAGAGAACAAAGAAAAAGAGATAATTTGAAGAATCGTTTAGAATCAAGCACCAAGAATCAGGACAAATATTGATTGGAGATTGAAATTGGTTTCTTTGTTCCCAAATTGTCTTGTTTCACTTAAGTCTTGATGCCTGTTTCCAATGGTCGAAATATCTAAACAACAGACGACTGGAGTAATTTGATTGTTACGATTTTTAATTACTTAATGATAAGAAATTTAAATGGCAAAAAAGACCACCTACTGGTGGAATAAGTGGACGGGTGGGGCGATAGTGATTCTATTGTTAGTCCTAACGCCTATATTCACTATTCTTGTCAAGCTTTTTGATAAACCAGGCGAGCATTGGGATCATATAGTTTCCAATTTGCTTCCCTCCTACTTTTCAAATTCGCTAATTCTACTGCTCGGAGTTGGGTTATTTACATTCATCATCGGCGTGAGCATGGCGTGGCTGGTATCTATTTACGAATTTCCAGGCCGCAATTATTTTGAATGGCTGCTGATTCTGCCACTTGCTTTTCCGTCGTATATGATGGGATATAGTTATGTCGGCATTTTGGAATACACTGGCCCCATTCAGGCTTTTCTTCGGAATAATCTGGACATCACATTTAAGGGTGCCATCCTTGATATTATGAATATGCCCGGAGCCATATTTATTCTTTCCATAAGTCTGTTTCCGTATGTTTACGTTATCTGTCGCGCCTCGTTTATGCGACAGTCAAGTGAATTGCAAGAGGCAGCACTTTTATTGGGAAGCAGTAGAACTCGGGTGTTTCGAAAAATAGCCTTACCCATGGCACGCCCCGCGGTTGCAGGAGGAATTGCATTGGTGGGAATGGAAGTCCTAAACGACTATGGAACCGTAAAATACTTCGGCGTGGACACTTTTACCTCTGGAATCTTTAGAGCGTGGTTTTCCTTTGGCGATATCAATACGGCTATCCATCTTTCGGCAATATTGACCCTGATTGTTTTGTTGCTGGTTTGGCTAGAAAATTTTCAACGGGGAAGCCGTGGATGGACAACGCAAGGTAAAAGCTCAAGACCAGCAATGCGGATTAAACCAAGCTCAAAAAGTACGCGTATATTTTATACGGGGCTTTGTTCTTTTGTGCTTTTAATAAGCTTTGTTTTACCGTTGGCACAGCTTGTTTATTGGGTCTCTTTAACCTGGAGAAACGTGATGGACTCCGAATTTGGCATATTGATTCTCCGAAGTTTTTCATTGGCTATCGGCTCAGCAGTAGCGATTGCCATTTTATCCATATTCCTGTTGTACGCCATTAGATTGAGTCCGTTGCGCTGGACGAAACACATTGCGAAAACAGCGTCGTTGGGATATGCAATTCCTGGTGCGGTTATCGCCGTAGGGGTTATGATACCAATAATGGAGATTGACCGTATTATGCTGTGGATCACTTCAAGTCAAGGCGGAATGATATTATCCGGCACTTTGTTTATCTTGGTTATAGCTTATATAGTGCGGTTTATGGCAGTGGGCTATAATGCCATAGAAGCGGGATTTCAGAAAACTGGGACAGCAGTGAATGAGGTAGCCCGTTCATTGGGAGCTTCGCCTGTAAGGACTTTGTGGAAAATAGACTTACCTTTGATACGGAATAGTATTGCCGCCGCAATTCTGCTTGCCTTTGTGGATATTTTGAAGGAACTGCCACTAACCTTGATTTTACGTCCCTTCAATTTCAACACACTGGCTACAAAAGCCTTTGATATGGCGACGAATGAAATGATTGCGGAATCTGCCAATGCATCTCTTGTTGTGGTGCTGACGGGAGTTATTCCTATTATAGTTTTGAATAGTGTGATTAGGGGGAAGAGTTGATAATTATGAATTCAGAATTATGAATTATGAATTCAGAATTGGAGTTGGAATTTTGGAATTTTGGAATTTAACAATTAGTACGAATGTCACTTATAGAATTAAAGAATATTAGCAAGAGGTATCGCAATGCGGATCAGTATGCTGTGGATGGGGTTTCGTTTTCGCTTGAGAAAGGGGAAATTCTGGCGCTCGTGGGAGAAAGTGGCTCTGGGAAAACCACCTTGTTGCGATTGATTGCTGGCTTGGAACATCCAGATGGAGGTGAAATTCAGTTGAATGGAGAAGTGATTGTAAGTGGACGAAAATCATTGCCTACTAACAAGAGGAAAACAGGGATGGTGTTTCAGGATTATGCGCTGTTTCCGCATCTCACTATTTTTGAGAATGTGGCTTTCGGACTGAAAGGTCTAAAGAAAAAAGAAACTGAAAAACGTGTTTTTGAAACTATTGAACTTACTGGACTAAAAGAAGACGTAAAAAAATATCCGCATCAACTTTCTGGCGGGCAGCAACAACGTGTGGCTTTGGCAAGAGCTCTCGCACCACGACCAGAATTATTACTGATGGATGAACCGTTTAGCAATCTGGATACCATATTGCGGGATCAAGTGCGCGAGGAAGTAAGGCAGATTATTAAAACTATGGGAATCACAGCTATTCTTGTAACTCACGACACTAAGGACGCCTTCTCCACTGCCGACAAAATCGCGGTGATGCTAAAGGGAAAGCTATTGCAAATCGATACCCCCGACACTTTATACAACGATCCAAGTTCGGCTTACGTAGCCGAATTATTTGGAAAATCGAACAACCTTGAAGCCACCGTTGAAGCGGGAGGATTTAATACTCCCTTTGGATTTGTTTCGGGTCCCGCCGACTGTCCATTTGCGACCGACAGTGAAAACTGTAAGGTAAAACTGTTTTTCAGAGCCGAGGAAACCGATTTCTGTAATGCGGAAGAACCTCATCTCTGCGGAATGGTCGAGCAATGCACTTACTTAGGCGACCATATGCAACTGAAAGTATGTTGCAATCGCTGTAATACCTGTCAAAGTGGTACTGGCTCTAAAAATATTCTTGAGAATCAAAGTATCTTATTGAAATCTACCGTTCAAACCTGGAAACCAGGAGATATTGTACGATTTAAGTTGAAGAATTTTAAGGTTAAGGAGACGGAGAGGTAAAAAGACATTTTATTACGCATAAAACACCTTCGTCAATTAGGGAAATTTAAAAATAGGCACTCACTTTACCAAATCGCTATCCACAGGTTCCCACAGTTCAATTTTATTGCCTTCAGGATCGAGGATGTGAAGGAATTTCCCATAGTCGAAAGTTTGAATTTCATCCAAAATAGTAACTCCGCTTTCTTGAAGTTTCGCAAGTAAATCTTCAATATGTTGAACTCGGTAATTAATCATAAACTCCTTTTTCGAAGGTGCGAAATATTCACTTCCCTTTTTAAAAGGACTCCATTGCAGATAATTGATTTCCTCAGGTTTATGGATATTCCTAGAGCCAAAAGTGGAGCCCCATTCATCGGTGTCAAAACCGAGATTTTTGGAATACCAATCTTTTGTTTCCTGTGGATTATCGGAAAAAAAGAAGACTCCTCCAATTCCAGTTACTTTGGGTGTTTTATCGTCAGCTGATGGTTTGCTTAATTTTGACATTTGCTGGATTATTTTTGGTTCTAATAAATATCATTGCGATGGCAGTTGTTAAAACTCCCATTACTAAGGCACCGACTACACCTTGAATGGCATAATTTGGATAATTGAATTGGGCCTCAGCCTCAGCAGTTGTACTGTAATAACCTAATTCGACGGAGCGCTTTATAACATTCGGGAAATATTCGGGCGTGATGACATAGGAAGTTATCCATTGGGTCAACGGACTTATGGCTGCAATAAAAACAGACAGAATAATCCCCGATATCAAACCTTGTTTATAGGTCATTTGTCCGTGGTAAAAGTTGTTCTTTTTCGCTTTCAAAGCCATTACCATTACGATAATTGCAGGTATGGCAAAGAGGTTGGTAAGGTAAAGGTGGTAGTCAATATACTCGCCATGCAATCCACTTACTTTTTCTAAAACCATCCAAAGCAATCCCATTACCGAAAAGATGATCGCCCACTTGATTTCAATCTTAATGCTATTCATATTCCGATTGTAAGAATTTAATGGTTTCTTCCATCAGTAAATTTAAGGCATCTAGATTAATGTCAGATAATTTACTGACATAAATACAGGCTTTACCTTTTTTGAATTTACCCAGATTTTCCAATAAATGTTCGTGTTCTTCAAGTCCTGTGAATACATACAGCGAAATCGCGGTCTTGCGCGGAGAAAATCCTATAAGAGGAGCATCTCCTTCGTGTCCGCTTTCGTATTTGTAATGATACTGTCCAAATCCAACGATGCTGGGACCCCACATTTTGGGGTCGAAGCCAGTTGTTTTTCGCATTAGTTCAATCAACTCTAGACTATCCTTTCGCTTTTGATCAGTGTTGGTAAATGAATCGATGAATTCATAAACGTCTGAATTTGTCAATTTTGTTTTCGGTTCAGCCATAAATATTGGTTTTGTTATCTTGATGATAAAGTTACGGAAAACAAAAGTTTAGTTGGGTAATAAATGGATTATTTCCATTTAACAGGAAAGTTTCCATTTAGTTGTGGTTTTTTAATATATTTGTTTTTCTATCACTCCCCTGCCAATGCACCAACAACTTTTTGCCATCATAGACGTCGAGACCACTGGAGGTGGCATTGCCGGAAATCGGATTACCGAAATCTGTATTGCCCTAATGCGAGGGAATGAAGTGGTAGATAAATACACAACGCTCATAAATCCGGAACGGGAGATTCCACATTATATCACTGCCCTCACGGGAATCGACAACCGAATGGTGGAAAATGCACCACGGTTTTTTGAAGTGGCGGAGAAGATTGACGAATTTACTCGTGATGCCATCTTTGTTGCTCATAACGTCAGCTTTGATTACAATGTAATTCGCGGTGAGTTTCAGAGCATCGGACAAGGATATACACGAAAAAAACTGTGTACCGTACGACTATCGCGTAAATTGATTCCAGGATTGTTGTCATATAGTCTCGGACGGCTTTGCGACGCTATAAACATTCCCCATCTTGATAGACACCGAGCCGAGGGTGACGTGGATGCTACCGTAATTCTTTTTCAACGTCTATTGTCCTTGGATGAAAATTTTGAAGTCTTTAATATCTTTCTAAATCATCGCTCTAAACAGGCTACACTTCCACCCCATTTGCCCGCTGAACAAATTGAGGATTTGCCAGAGACGGCTGGAATCTATTTATTTAAAAACCAAAAGCATAAGGTAATTTATGCAGGTAAAGCGAACAACATTAAGAAACGGGTTTTGAGTCATTTTTATGATAAAAAATCGAAGGAATATCATCTGGGGCAGGAAACGCATTTTATAGATTACGAAACAACAGGCAATGAACTTCTGGCTTTATTGGTAGAATCGGAACATATTCGGAAACATTATCCAAAATACAACCGCGCTCAAAAATGGCCGTCCACCACTTTTCAGATTATTAACTATCTGAACCAACGAGGCATAATTCAGCTTGCATTAGCTAAAACTAAGGTGCTACATGATTCCGTTGGGACTTTCTATAACCAGACGGAAGCGATTGAAAAACTGGAAGAAATCTGCGAGAGGTTTAAGCTATGTCCGCGTTTTTGCACGCTTCAGAGCAATGTGGAACGTTGTTCTCATTATCGAATCAAAAACTGTGAAGGAATTTGCGATGGCAGCGAATCTATTGAAGATTACAACCAAAAAGCAAAAGAAGCCATTGCTTTTTTAAAAGAAAACAAACCAAATTTCGCAATTCAGGGAAAGGGTAGAACACAGGATGAAATCGGTTTTGCATTGGTGATGGAAGGACAATACAAAGGTTTCGGCTTTTTTGATCGAAGTGAGTCTATTTCTTGTGTTGAAGATTATGAACCTTTTTTAAAGTTGCAAATTGCCAGTTATCACACTCATGCTATAATTCGCAGTTACTTGAAGAAGAATGGGGAGCGTAATGTGGTGAGGTTTGAAAGTACCTCAACGGAATCTTCTAGCTTGCCTTCGGAAGAAGTAGATTTATTTGGTGCCTTGCTTGGCGGTAATTGGTGAGTTATATTTTCTCCAAACCTAACAGGTTTTAAAAACCTGTTAGGTTTGCGTATTTAATCTCCTCAAAATTGCTTATAACCTTATTAGCCTTGGAATAATCCTGATTGGTTGAATTCGGACTTTTAAAGCCTACGCAATAAATACCAGCCGCATGAGCAGCGGCGATACCGTTGGTGGAATCTTCGATGACCATACAATTGGCTTTAGGTTTTTCTGCTAACTGAGCGGCTTTTAGAAATATTTCCGGATGTGGTTTAGACGCTTTTAAATCGGCTCCGCTTATTTTCGCCTTAAAATATTGGTTGAGATCAAAGCGTTCAAAAATGCGGTCGATGTTTACCATGGATGCCGAAGAAGCCAAAACCAATGTCAGATCGTTGTTGTAATAATCTTTTATCAGGTCGTGGACTCCGTCTAAAAGTGCTAAATCGTTATCATTTTCAAAGAGATATTTAAAATGCTTACGTTTTATTGCCATCAAGTTTTCAGCTTTTTCGTCCAATTCAAATTGCTCACAAAGCGTGCGGCAAATAGGCAAAGTGGCTTGCCCTGTAAAGGAATTATAAAGAGATTCGGAAACATCGATACCTACATCATCAAACATTCTAAAGTAGGATTTCCGGTGTAATGGCTCGGTATCGACAATCACACCATCCATATCGAAGAGAACGGCTTTTAGATTCATTGTTTGTTTAGATTTTAGACATTAGATTTGAGATTTGAGACATTAGATTTGAGACTTGAGAGTTTGTGGTTTCAGGTTGCGGGTTAAAAGTTCAAATTTGTATTTTTTACTGATTACTAAACACTGACTACCAACTACCGACAAATTCGGATAAAAGTTCAAAAGAACGCAATCTTTTTTCGTGTTCAAAGATATGGGAAACGACGATAAGCTCATCGATTGCGGTTTCTTTTATGAACTTACCTAACTTCCTTCCCACTGTTTCCTTACTGCCCACAAAGGTGTATTGCATCATCGTGCCAATGTGTGCTTCTTCCATCGGATTCCAAATTTTGGACATATCTTCTACTGGTGGTGGCAAGGGTTGACGTGTGTTTCTTATAATATTCAACATAAATTGTTTCATACTACTCGCCAAAAATTCAGCTTCTTCATCTGAATCCGCCACCACCACATTTACTGCCGCCATGGCATACGACTTATCTAATTGCTTGGACGGATTAAATCCATTGCGGTACAATCGAAATGCCTCGTGCAAATGGTTGGGCGCAAAATGGCTTGCAAAAGCATAGGGCAACCCCATTTCGGCTGAAAGTTGTGCGCTGAACGTACTCGACCCTAAAAGATAGAGCGGCACTTCAAGACCCTCGCCAGGAATGGCCCGAACCAGACTTCTACTGTTGGTTTTTGAAAAATATTGTTGCAATTCCTGAATGTCTCTCGGGAAATCATTTACCGTTTCCATGCGCTCTCGCCTAAGGGCACGAGCCGTTGGCTGATCTGTTCCAGGCGCACGACCCAGGCCAAGATCAATCCGATTGGGATAAAGCGTGGCGAGCGTGCCAAATTGTTCAGCAACAATCAAAGGCGCGTGGTTTGGAAGCATTACACCGCCAGAACCCACGCGAAGTGTCTTGGTGCCTTGGGCAACATACCCAATGAGCAATGGCGTGGCAGAACTCACCAAACTATCAGCGTTATGGTGTTCTGAAATCCAGAACCGTTTATAACCTAGTTTTTCCACATGCTGCGCAAGGGAAAGGCTATTTTCCATAGCGGATTTATGCGAATTCCCCTGAATTACTGGTACCAAATCCAAAACTGAAAAGGGTATTTTAGTATGTGTTTCTTTTTCTGACATGAGATGCGTTTTTATTAAAAATTACAATTTCATTTTTGCACGATCGTATTGAATCGGCCATTCGAGATCTTCACCCAAATCGTGAGCAAAATGAAGCGGAAGATAAGGATGCCTCAGACTTTCGCGTGCATAGAGTACCAAATCAGCCATACCTTTTTGTAAAATCTCCTCCGATTGTTCGGCGGCAGTAATTTGGCCTACTGCTCCTGTTAAAATACCAGCTTCCTTCCTAATTTCCGCTGCAAAACTTGCTTGATAACTAGGACCAGTCGGAATTTTAGCACGGGGCACATTTCCTCCAGAAGAAGTATCAATCAAATCGACTCCTAACTCTTTTAACCGCTTGGAAAGTCTCACAGAATCTTCTACTGTACAACCCCCTTCAGTCCAATCGGTAGCTGATATTCTTACAAAAAGTGGTTTTTCATCGCCCCATTCTTTTTTCACTTCGGAAGTTACCTCCAACAACAAACGAATGCGATTTTCAAAACTTCCGCCATACTCATCTTCACGTTTATTAGCTAAAGGCGAATAAAACTGATGAAAGAGATAGCCGTGGGCAGCGTGAATTTCGACTACATCGTATCCCGTTTCTTTTGCACGACGCGTTGCCGCCACATAATTATCTTTTACTTTCTGAATCCCCATTTTATCCAAGGCTATTGGCGCAGGTTCTTCTTCACGAAAGGGCAATGCGGAAGCAGAAACGGTTTGCCATCCGTTTTTTTGATCTGCCGGTATTTTTCCAGCACCATTTTGTGGCAAGTGATGACTTGCTTTTCTTCCGGCGTGGGCTAATTGAATTCCTATCAAGGCTCCTTGGGAATGACAGAAATCGACTATTTGCGTTAGTTTTTGAACATGTTCATCCTTCCAAATTCCCATATCGCCGTAACTAATCCTCCCTTCTGGAGATACAGAAGTTGCTTCTTGAATGACTAAAGCAAAACCACCAGTAGCGCGACTTCCCAAGTGCACCAAATGAAAGTCATTTGCAAAACCATCGGTGCTGGTGTACATACACATGGGCGACACAACCATTCGGTTTTTGAAAGTGGTGTTTCTTATTTGAAGTGGTGAAAAGAGTTTGTTCATTGAATAAATATTGGATTGAAATTAAGAGTATTTGTTCTTATGACTTATGACGGTAGGACTTAGGACATAAGACCAAGATTTTATTGAAAAAATCACCGAAGCAAAATGTTTCAGTAACAGTCTGCAAAAATATGAACATTAGTGGTGAAAAGAGGCTGATTTCAAGGGTTTATCATATTGTTAACCTTTAGAAATCTTTGACGGTTGGAAACACGATTGAAGGGAATCACGACTGGAGGGAATCACGAAACACGACGGATTCTCGCAAAGGCGCAAAGACCCGAAGTCGCAAAGTGTGAAGTCATGGGTCAAATAGTCATGGGTCAAATAGTCATGGGTCAAATAGTCGTGGATCAATTCGTCAGTCTAATTTTCGATTTCGATTCCACAACACCCCGCACTAAAGGGAGCCCGATGCGTCTAGCGATTAAAAGCTGTACGAACCTCAATCCTTCCCTTTAGACACGAATCACGACTGAAGGGAAACACGACGGAAGGGAATCACAAAACACGACGGATTCTCGCAATGGCGCAAAGACCCGAAGTCGCGAAGTGTGAAGTCATGGGTCAAATAGTCGTGGATCAAATCGTCAGTCTAGTTTTCACCTACAAATATACTTATCAATCATATATCGCGTAATCGGCTTTAGGGTCTTTCCTGTTTCGGGGTGTTTTCCGAGATCGGTAAAATATTCTAATTCTCCCTTTTGATTCTTGCCGTACCAGAGTTGCGGATTTCCTTCCGAATCAAAAAACTTGGTTTCGCAGTTGGGCTGAATTTTTCTGAAGTGCGCAATCTGGTTTTCATTAAATAGCAGAATTTGTCCTTTTTCCATTTGGTGTGGGTCAAAGTCGGTTTCCACAAAATGGTTTTTTTCCCAAACCATCCATTTTTCTTTATTTATGGAATTGAGTATCAAAAAAGCTATCCCGCATCCCACGATAATTAAGAGGGTGGTTCTATTTCTTTTTAAAAACTGGGCTACAAAGTAAGCCTTCCCTTTATCTCTGGAATCCACAGGCTTTAAATTTTGGGGATCCTTTTTCGTGTCCGAGTTCCTTATAAGGAAATCTCTATAATCTTCATAACCCAAATATTTCGCCAATCCATTTCGAACTGCTTTTTGTTTTAACTCAATCTCCTCTCCCTGCAAGGCCGCATTAAAGTAATCACGAAGCCGGCGTTCCCCGAATTGGAATTTGAATTCTTCCTCAATAAAATCTGATAACACTTGTGCGGCTTTACTTTTTGAAGGAGACGAAATCCCGATTTCCCGATCATCACCCATCGCTTTCCCAAAAGCCTCCAAAATCAATTTCTTGTGCATATTACTCGTATTGTTCAAGGTTTTAAAACTACAAAACCCAACTGGAAATATATGGAAAATCTTTTCCAATTCCTTTCCAAAGGCATTCCAATCTCTCCCCGGCTTTTTCTCTTCATTTGAATTGATTTTTAAAATGCAAAGCCGAACAGAAGCCGTTTACAGCGCATTTCAGAATCACAATAAAGTGCAGGGAATAAAGTGGTCGCCCTTTGAGAAGTAGGGAAACCAATTTATTGCCACCGCATACTTCTCACTCTCAGTCTGGGCATTCGAGCCCAGCCGATAACCTATTGTTTAATTTTTAAATACACAAAAAATGAAAAAAGTCATTTACACTTTGTCAATTGGACTATTTAGTCTTATGCTATTCTCCTGCACTCCGCAGGCCATTACCGACGATGAATCGAATCCACAAGCTTGCTGCGGAGACGACATGCATTTTCCACCCCCGCCTCCACCCCCACCAAATGGAGGAATTGGAGGATAATTGCTAAATGTTAAAAAAACATTACTTTTAGAGGGATGAAAAACACGAACCAACCATCCCTCTTTTTTATCTTCCTATTGGTCTGTTCTGGGCTATTGTCCACTTTTTCCTTAAACGCGCAACAGGTAATTGACAGTACTGAATTCTACGGAAAGATAATGCTCCACCCCGAGAAAGGTTCTGATGTTACCGCAGCTTTTAATTACCTCGAAACGCACATAAATAAAGACCTTCAAAATAAAGACACTTTAAATGCTGTAAGAAAATTACGGTATATGGTGATTGGGCAAATAGAAATGGGAGCTCTTTATGAAAGTGAGGAAACTGCTACCAGAGCTTTACGACTTTTGGATAATTTGCCTGTAAACCCTGAAGTTACCGAGGCAAAAAAAGGGCTCTATAACGACCTCGGTATGGTATACAGGATTCTAAAAAATCCAATAAACGCATTTAGATTGTACGATGAAACACTTGAGTACAGTTTAAATTCCCAAGACAGTATGGTGGTTATGAACAACAAGGGCAATCTGTATAGCGATATGGGCAATTACGGACTTGCGGAAAAGCAATTCAACACCGTCTATGAAATAAGTCTACGAAGTTCGGACAGCTTGCAACAGGCGCGAGCGCTGGACAATTTGGGCTTTTCACAATCAAAGCTACTCCATCCTGATGGGCTCAACAATATGCTGGAAGCCCTGGAAATCCGTATGCGTGCGGATAACCTTTCTGGAATATACTCGAGTTATGTGCATTTGGCTAAATATTATCACGATCGAGGGCAAGAAAAGGAAGCCCTTGAATATGCCGAAAAGGCATATGAAATAGCGCACCGCATTAACAGTCCTTCCTACATTGAAAATTCCCTCATAAATTTATTGGAAATCAGAAAAGATCCACTTTCCCAAGAGTATATTAAACTTAGTGACAGCATCGCACAAGCCAAATTGCAGAAGCAAAATAAATATGCCGGAATGCAATACAATCTAGCCAAGGAAAAGAAGAAAACCGAGGCAAATAGACTTTTGCAGGAAAAAGAAATGAGAAAAAGGCAGGGATATCAATTTTTGGGAATCTTACTTTTCATTTTGATATTAGCCATTTATTTCATCCAACGAACCCAATACAGAAAAAATACAATTAAGGAAATCTTTAATACCGAAGCGCGTATTTCAAAAAGGGTGCATGACGAAGTGGCCAACGACATTTATCATTTAATGGTCAAAACACAACTTACCGTTCCTGAATCGGAGGTTTTCTTGGATGATTTGGAAGATATTTATAAGAAGACACGTGATATTAGCCGAGAAAATACCGCGCTCACTATAGAAGATGATTTCGAAGCACAGCTGAAATATCTGTTGCAGAGCTTTCAACGTGAGGGAACTATTATTACGGTTAAAAACATTTCACAAGTTAATTTGAAATCTCTTTCCAAAATTAAAAAAACAACCATTTACAGGGTATTACAAGAATTGATGACCAATATGAAAAAGCACAGTGACGCAACACATGTGCTCGTTAGTTTTGAGAAGAATAAAAGAAAATTACAAATCCAATATGTCGACAACGGGGTAGGTTGTTTCCTAAAAAGTAAAAATGGGCTTGAAAATGCGGAAAACCGTATAAAAGCTAACAGAGGAAGAATTATTTTTGACACAGCACCCCAAAAAGGATTTAAAGTAACCTTAACGATTTAGGATATGTTTAAAAAAGTTTTACTCACCGAAGACATCGATACCATCAGCCAAGGGATTATGTCCATTATGGATGCGCTTCAAATAGACCACGTGCAACAAGCGCAGTACTGTGACGATGCTTATTTAAAAATAAAAAAGGCAGCCCTCAACGGATCTCCCTTTGATCTGCTTATTAGCGATCTTTCTTTCAAAGAGGACCACCGGAGACAGAAATTGGCATCGGGAGATGAACTAATCAAACAAATAAAATTAGATTTCCCGAATCTGAAAATCATCGTCTATTCCATTGAAGATCGCCCAGAAAGAGTGCGTCATTTATTAAATGATCTTAAGGTTAATGCCTATGTGGCCAAGGGGCGGAGAGGATTGAGAGAACTTGAGGATGCCATCATAACAGTAAAGGACGAAGGCACTTATCTTTCACCCGAGCTCAGTTACAGTTTAAAAACAAAGCCTCCGGTAGAAATCATCAACTCTGATGTTGAACTGCTTCGGCAACTCTCCTTAGGGTATTCTCAGGATCAAATTAGTCTCAATTTTAAAAACAAAGGAATCAAACCTAGAAGCTTGAGCTCTTTAGAGAAGCGAATCAACGTGCTTCGCGCCCACTTTGGCGCCAACAATGCCATCCATTTAGTTTCTATAGCGAAAGATTTAGGGCTTATATAGTGATTGCCAATAGCTACAATCAATCTTTAGATTCCTTTCAACTGCAATTTTTATTACTTTCACGCGGATTGTGTACACTTTAAAAATTATTTTCAAAAAAAGTTGCGTTTCTACGGAATCCCGTAAAAACCCAGTCAGGCTATTCTTAGATTTGTATCAAGGTTCAACATTTAAAGTGATTCTGGGGAGGATCTATTTAAGGAACCAAATTCCTAATCCCTTGCGATTAATTTCGTAAGGGATTAATTTTTGGACATAAGTGTTCTGGAGTAATTGCACAGCATACAATTTCATTCCTGCTTTTAAAACCTGAAACCGCTTTAATAAGTAAGGGAGTCTTAAACCTGCTACCCGAAATGTAGCGGAGAACCACCGAGTTAAACCTTTGTATTTTCACTTTTTAGAGCAACCTCCTTGAAACTTTATGCACATTCTGTGAGTATTCCCTAATTGGATAATTCCAAATAATGAGCTGGGGTATTTTAGACATACGTATTTCAAAAAGTAATAAAAAATGGTTTTAGAATGAAAATCCAAAAGCACCCGTGACACCGAATTTCCGAGCTTCGGGAGCGTCCAAATAGTTGCCTCGGAAGTTAAAGTCCAACCTAAAGACCTTGAAAATGTTGCCTACTCCTACACTCCATTCCCAATAGATATCCTCTGGCGATTGGTAGACGATGTTAGAGGCATTCAAATCTATATTTTCTTGTGAAATGGTGCCATATACGGCTCTAAAGCCTATCACTTCGCGAAGGTTCCAGTTGCGTATTACGGGAATCCGTGAAAAAATGCGTCCTCCAAAGTTATGCTGAAGGTATAGTGAGCTATAGGTGTCACTGACAAATTCGTAATAATCAAGCTGCGTAAAAGTATTGTAAATTGTCCAGTAGGTTTGGTTTCCAGGGATGGGGCTTAGAAGACTCAAGGGCACTGCTCCAAAAGTTTTTCCCACTTCTACAGTAGAATACAGACGGCCTATTCCTCCAATATTCCACGGTCGAGAATAGTAGGCTTGCAACCGTTTATATTCAAAGTCACCTCCCATAACATCCTTCAAGCCATAGGTGTATCCCAAATAAAACGAAGAAAAATCTCCTTCATTTATAATGGTGCGTTCCACGCCATACCCCGAAGTCTTTCTTCTAGGAGTATAGAAAAGGCCGACTTCAATTTCGGGTTGCGAGAGCTCACTCTTAATTTCACCAGTAAACACTCCGTCACCATCCAATACTTTATAATCAATACTGAACGTTTCTGTAGCGGATTTAAGCGTTCGGTAGGAACCTGTGATTCTTACAACAAAGTTTTTCCACGGTTCAATATCAAAGCCCACGGTGCTTAGGTTGATTCGGGATAGTCTGTCATTGGAGCCCACTGAGAACAGGGTTGAACTCGCCAAATTACGGCCAAGCACGTCGTTGCTATTCGTTAGGCTAGCGCCAGTTTGTTCTACATCGCGTCTATTACCTCCAAATACCGTAAGTCTTGAACGACGATCTAACAACCATTTTCCTGAGAGACCGTATTTAAACCTATCGTCTCCAAAACCATAGGCACCAAAACCTTCCAATCGCCATGGGTCATTTTGTCCAAAGTAAGTCCTTCCTCCCAATCGTATTCGAAATCCCTCCGCCTCATTATAGCCAAATATGGAATATATGGGGCCAATATCAAAATTGTTTACTTGGTAGTAACCGCTTGCCAAGGTAGCCGTCAAATTGTAGAGCCGCTTAAACCGAGGTACGGTTTTAAGGGTATCGAGCATTTTATAGACCCCTTTTTCGTCCTTACTCAGACTTTCCATTCGCCTATCCTGCCAAAATTCATCGGGACGGTTGTAAATTTCAAATTGGTACGGATCCACCTGCTCTGAATAAAACTTTTTATCCTTGGCTATATCGAAAGTGTATTTATCATATAAGGTTGTTCGTTTGCCATACACACCCTTAGCACTTTCCTTATTCCGAAGGCTAAAGTCGCTCATAAAATAATCACGGGTTATCAGAAAAATAGAATCGTTCAGCACATCAAACTTTTGTTCTATGTACACATCGCGTACCCAGTTGAGATTGGCACTCTTTGAGGCTTGTAGATTAATCTCTTTAATGGCCCAGGTGGTGTCGTTTACCCAAAAATCGCCTTTAAAAGTGAGTTCATTCTTTCGGCGTGGATAATAGACAATGTTATAGCACCATTTATTGTCGTGGAAAGCACTGTCCCGCAGCACATAATTATACACATCAATTCCCGTGCGTGATAACGGGCTCGTAAATGCTTTATCAAAAAACTTTAGGTAATTGTCATAAACATCATACTCGGCGTAAAGATCTTTTACAAAGGCAATAAGGGTTTGATTGTTCTCAAAACCAGAATTTTTATTTCCTTGTAGAACCTCCTTCTCAGCTTTAAAATTATTATCCCCATACACTTGGGAATACGCTTCATTTATAAAAATAGGCAGATATGTTTTTCCAGTTACATTGGAGGTATCGGTCATATCGAAAATAAATTCCATGCCTTTAAAAACCTTACTGTTCATAAAGGCACTGTCGATGGTATTTAAATCGAATTCGAGTTTTTCGTATTTATCGTATTGATACTGATTGAACTTTTTCACTCCATTTTCCCGCCTATTCTCCCATATTTTCCGAAGAATATCAAGGGCAGGATTGTTCTTTTTTGAAGTTTTTCCCGAATAAACCACAACCTCATCAAGGGCGGAGGCACTTTCCTCCAATACAACTTCCATTTTGTATGATGTGCGTTGCGTTAGGTCGACCTCTTTAGTGGTAAAACCGACGAAAGAGAAAACTAAGGAAGTATAGGTTTTGGCGCTTTCCAAATAAAAACGACCGTTTTCATCAGAAATCGTCCCTTCCTGCGAATCCTTGAAAATCACATTAGCAAAGGCAACGGGTTCTCCAGACGCGTCTTTTATCAAGCCACTTACCTTGGTCTGTGAAAATACAGAAGCACTGATTATTAGTAATGAAAATAGAAATAGGTGCTTCATAAAGGGGGAAAAAATGATATACATTAAAATGAATTACAAAGAAGAAAATCACAAAGCTGAAATAAATCTCCCTATTCAGAAATGAATTAACAAATATTTGGTTAAGATTTTTCGATAATGGCTGAAAAGAGTTTTTTAAGTTCGGTTGCTTCCTGAATTAGAGATTTTGCAACATCATAGTTTGAAAGTAAATTTGTTTCATTTATAAGTCTCAACCAATAAACACTTTCCGTTGCTTCTTTTCTACTTATTTTAACTCGGAATTTAAAATCCTTTTTACTCAACGCCTCATTAGCTTCAATATAATTGGCTCCAATCGAGCCAGAAGACCTTATCAATTGATTTGAATCTTCAACATTAGCAATTATCATATTCAAAACCCTAATAAAAACACGAATGTCTTTTGCAAATTAAAAAGTCCGTTCTTCCAATACATAAGGTTTGTTATTTGAAAATTCAGAAATTCTATATTTTCCTTAAATTCTGGATTTTGGATTTTGGAATTTGGAATTTATTATTTATAAAGCACTTTCCTAACCGCCTTAATTACATCCTCACTATTCGGCAGCCATTCTTTAAACAAAACTGGGGAATAGGGCGCTGGAGTGTCTGCTGTATTGATTTTGATGATTGGCGCATCTAGATAGTCGAAGGCTTCATTTTGGACCAAATAAGTAATCTCAGTAGCTATATTGCCAAAAGGCCAAGCTTCTTCCAAAATTACGAGTCGGTTGGTTTTTTTGACGGATTCAATAATAGTATCCTTATCCATAGGACGCACCGTACGCAAGTCGATGATTTCACACTCAATTCCTTCCTTTGCCAATTTCTCAGCGGCAGTGTACGCTTCCTTTATAATTTTTCCGAAAGAAACTATGGTTACATCCGTTCCTTTTCTCTTAATTTCAGCAACACCTAGTGGAATCAAATATTCTCCTTCGGGCACTTCGCCTTTATCGCCATACATCTGTTCGCTTTCCATAAAAATCACTGGATCGTTATCGCGGATGGCACTTTTTAAAAGACCTTTTGCATCAGCAGGGTTACTCGGAACCACCACTTTTAAGCCGGGACAGTTGGCATACCAACTTTCAAAGGCTTGGCTGTGGGTTGCTGCCAATTGGCCAGCAGAAGCCGTTGGACCACGAAAAACGATGGGAATATTAAATTGTCCCCCACTCATTTGGCGCATTTTTGCGGCGTTGTTTATAATTTGATCAATGCCCACCAACGAAAAGTTGAACGTCATAAACTCGACAATGGGTCTATTTCCATTCATGGCACTACCAATGGCGACACCAGAAAAACCCAGTTCGGAAATCGGGGTGTCTATTATCCGTTTTGCCCCAAACTCGTCCAACATTCCTTTACTAGCTTTATAGGCTCCATTGTATTCGGCCACTTCCTCGCCCATCAGAAATATGGTTTCATCGCGGCGCATTTCCTCGCTCATTGCTTCACAAATTGCTTCTCTAAATTGTATTGTCTTCATATCTCGGCTCCGCTCGATAACCGTAGCGGGTTATTTTTATTAGACTTTATTCAACTCCGCTCGATAACCGTAGCGGGTTATTTTTATTAAACTTTATTCAACTCCGCTCGATAACCGTAGCGGGTTATTTTTAGTAAACTTTCTTCAGCTCCGCTCGATAACCGTAGCGGGTTATTTTCAGTAAACTTTATTCAACTCCGCTCGATAACCGTAGCGGATTATTTTCAGTAAACTTTATTACTCTAACAAGGTAATGTTTCTCCTATCCTTTTTTCGCTCCTCCTTTCTTCATTCTTAGGGGTAACAAAAATAAAACTAATTATCGACTTGCCATATAGATTTTCTGAAATGGTTTTTTAGGTCTATTTGATAAAAACAAGAAAACTCAACTTTGGAGTTTTAGATACATCTTACCTTTCTCATTCCCATTTTTAGTCGAAATAAATTATTTTTCATACCTTAACATTTCCTCCCCACTTAAATTCAAAAAGTAATGTCTAAAGAACCTACCAAAAAAGGGTCTAAGGGCCTTAAGCATGTTCGCCTACTCAAAGATGAGCATATCATTGCGCTTTTTGACATAAGTCCCTCGTGTCTATATCGCTGGCGAACGAACAAGATCATCCCATACTTTAAAATGGGAAACACCAATTTCTATCTGGAAGATATAATCCTTAAAATGATGTATCTGCGTGGTGGCAAAATTCCAGAGGATTTTGATGATGCCAAAAAAGGGAAAAAAACCCTCTAAAAATGCTAACAAATAAAAAAACCGACTTCAGTACAATTACCGAAGTCGGTTTCATTTTGGCTAAAAAGGGTATAAAGCTCAGGATGGGAAGATAAAGGACGTAGCACAAAACAGTATCAAATGATAAACATTTTCTACCTTCTCACCACTACCCAATCATCGCTATCACCACTCACCGCTACCCTCTTACCACCACACTACGGCACTGTAACCGAACCCACATAGCTGCTAATGGCAGCATAGTTTTTATCCTCAGTCACAAACGTAATCCACACCTCAGCCAGCGATCCAGCCAAATAGGGCGGAATTGGCAGCGTAGTAGCTGCATCCTTACGGCGGGCGGCGGGGTTCACAATCACAAACTCATTCATTTCTGTACAGTAAACCACAGCGATTAAAATATCGGATTCGCTGGCGGAACCTTGTCCGCTGTTATCTATCCAGGTTAAATTGAGTTCATTTCTGTCTCCAGGCTCAACCTGTGGATTATCCGCACCGCGAAGCGGCCCTCGGCTTATCAACACTTTTGGATAGTCCATAACCCAAGTATCGTTCGGGCCAGGCAGCAAGGCCTCACTTAAGTGATAGCCCGTAGCCAGATTAAACGGCGACTTTGATTTATATTCCTTTCCAAAATAGGCGCCTACTATTACTTTAATAGGCTTCAAAAATTTGATTACCGTGCGGAATTTTGCACGTTGTTCCAACTGCCCATCTGTAGGGGCAATAGTGGACTCTTTTGGCAGTCCTCGCATCAGGTCCTTCCCTCTCCAGGAATAACCGATTACTTGACCAACTTTCCCTCTAAAAGGGCCTAGGATACCTTTTCTGTATGATCCCATAACTTAAAAATTTAAATGAAACATTATTTTAACTAGTCACGGCTAAAGTATTGCGTAAAATGCTGCCATCCAAATACATGACCGAACCTGACCGACATTAGTTGAAACTTCTTACCCTCGCATTCAAATGACCGATGCGCTCAGATCGTGACCGCAAATGACCGACAATGACCGCAAATGACCGATCGTGACCGACCCGGACCGCAGCTGACATGCAAGCCCACTTTTTTAATGGGTTTGTTCGGGTTTTGTTCGGGTGTTGCTCAGTGGTGGTTTGCGAAAATTGGGTTTTTGCGAAGGAAGGTAGTATGGCACCAAAGAAATGGAAAAGAATGTGCTTCTAACTTATTTATTGAATCGTTTAAAAACCTCAGGAATATAAAAAAGCGATACAAATAAATGTACCGCCTTAAATGTTTTAGCTCACGTCTTTACTATTTTCAATTATAGAGTTCGTGAAATATTCAAGAATAAAAAAAGCCCCCGAAGAAAGGCGAGGGCGTCCTTAAATGTTTTAGCTCACGCCACTTATATTTTATGTTTTGAAGTTCGTGAAACATTTTAAAAGAGAAAGCGATACAAATTAATGCACCGCTTTAAATGTTTTCACAACGGAATAATCCTTATTGTGAATTGCTTTAGAATTGTAAATCAAAGATAATAAAAAATATTTAACCCACATTACGGATAACCGTAAGGAACTAATAATTCTTTTCTATATTTTTAAGGATTATTAAATAAAGCATTACTATTATGAAACGTATTTTAGGATTGGATTTGGGGACAAACTCTATTGGGTGGGCTTTAATAAACACGGATTTTGATAAAAAAGTAGGCAATATAAAAGGAATTGGTGTAAGAATAATTCCTATGGGCCAAGACGTTTTAGGGAAGTTTGATGCGGGTGTTTCTATTTCTCAAACGGCAGATAGAACCCATTATCGTGGTGTAAGACGATTATACCAGAGGGATAACTTAAGGAGGGATAGACTCCATCGCGTTCTTAATGTATTGGGTTTTCTTCCCGACCATTATACCTCCCAAATAGATTTTGAAAAACATTTAGGTCAATTTAAAAAAGGAGAAGAACCAAAACTAAATTACTTTAAAAACGAACTAAATAAACACGAGTTCCTATTTAAAGATAGTTTTAATGAAATGTTAGTTGATTTTAAAAACTCAGGACATGACACCAAAATACCCTATGACTGGACAATCTATTTTTTGCGAAAAAAAGCCCTATCCAATCCAATATCAAAGCAAGAGCTAGCTTGGATACTATTAAACTTCAATCAAAAACGTGGGTATTACCAATTGCGTGGGGAGGAAGAAGAATTAACTAAAGATAAACTTGAAGAATTCTACGCTTTGAAAGTATCCGATGTTCAAGCAACAGAGGACATAAACACTAAAGGCACTTGGTATAATGTAATACTTGAGAATGGATGGATTTACCGAAGACAAAGCAAAGAACCTTTGTTCGATTGGAAAGACAAAATCAAAGAATTCATTGTCACTACATCTTTAGAGAAAGATGGAACGGTTAAGACTGACAAATATAGAAATGAGAAACGAAGTTTTAGAGCAGTGGATTCTGAAAAGGATTGGATTGCTATTAAAAAGAAAACTGAAAATAATATTATTGATTCACATAAAACCGTAGGCCAATACATTTACGAAGCTCTTCTGAATAATCCAAGCCAAAAGATAAGAGGAAAATTGGTAAAAACCATCGAACGTAAATTTTATAGGGAAGAACTCAATGCTATCCTTGAAAAGCAGATTTCGTTTCATCCAGAATTACAGCTTGAGAATGGTTTTTACGAAAAATGTGTTGAAGAGCTATATCCAAGAAATGAAGCGCATCAACAGAATATTGCAAAACAAGATTTTCGATATCTTTTTGTCGATGATATTATTTTCTACCAACGCCCTTTAAAAAGCAAAAAATCTAGTATTGCAGATTGCCCCTATGAAAGCCGTATTTATAAAAATGAAAATGGTGAATTGGTAAGAAACTCCCTAAAAGCCATTCCTAAATCAAACCCGTTCTTTCAGGAGTTTAGATTATGGCAATTTCTGCGGAACTTAAAAATATATGAATTGGATGAATCAGGCGATATAGAAGTTACCGCAAACTATCTTAGAAATGATGAAGACTGGGTTGCTCTTTTTGATTTCCTAAACGAGCGTTTAGAAATTGATCAAAAAGCTTTTCTAAAGTATTTTAAACTTTCTGAGAAAACGCACCGTTGGAATTATGTGACTGACAAGAAGTATCCCTGCAATGAAACCAAAGGTCAGATTAAATCAAGAATTTCGAAGGTAAAGGACGTTGACGTTAAAAAGCTCTTGACTTCAGATTTCATAAAATCGCTTTGGCATCTTATTTATTCTGTTACTGATAAGTATGAGTTTGAAACAGCTTTAGGAACTTTTGCCGAGAAGAATGGATTAGATGTAGGAAGCTTTGTAGAAAACTTTAAAAAATTCCCACCTTTTGAGAGCAGTTATGGAGCTTATTCAGAAAAGGCTATAAAAAAATTGCTGACATTAATGCGTGTTGGCAAATATTGGAATGAAAATGAAATTGATATCAATATAAAAAGTCGAATCTCTTCCATTCTGGAGCGTTTAGATACTATTGAATTTGATAATGAAAAGTTGGATAGCATACAAGATGATGACATCCCAAAAAGGTTATTAAAATCTTTCATTAAATCCAAAGCAAGTCCACTAAGTGGTCTGAACACATACCAAGCCTGTTACGCCATTTACAACAGGCATTCTGAGGTGAGCGATATCAAACAATGGAAACAGCCAAGCGATATAACAGAATACCTCAACGAATTTAAACAGCACAGTCTTCGAAATCCAATTGTAGAACAGGTAACATTGGAGACCTTGCGTGTAGTGCGGGATATTTGGGAGCATTATGGAACTTTCAAAACGATAGATGGAAGAATAGTTTATGATAATTTTTTCGATGAAATACATGTAGAGTTGGGACGAGAAATGAAAAACGACAAAAAAACCAGGGAGCGCATTTCAAAGTCTATGTCTGAAAAAGAAAACACCAATGAACGAATAAAAGCATTGTTGCAGGAAATAAAGGACGACCCCCAGATGCAAGATGATGTTCGCCCCTTCTCTCCAAGCCATCAAGAAATATTAAAACTCTACGAAGAAGGCATCTATGACAACCCAAATGCAGATTACGAAAAAGTTTCTTCCGATGAAATCGAGAAAATAAGGAATAATACTTCACCTTCAAAATCAGAACTTACTCGATATAAGTTATGGCTTGAACAAGGTTACATTTCCCCCTATACGGGTAAGCCTATACCTCTAAGCAAACTGTTTTCCACCGATTATCAAATCGAGCATATCATTCCACAATCACGATATTTCGACAATTCATTGAGTAATAAGATTATTTGCGAAAGCGCGGTAAATGATGAAAAAGGAAATGAGACAGCTTATTCTTTCCTTAAAAACAGGGGCGGTGAACTTATTGACTTGGGACAAGGAAACTCCGTCCCTCTATTTTCATTGGAAAATTATGAAACCCATTGTAAGCAATATTTCAAAAAGAATAAATCAAAACTTTCCAAACTACTTAGCGAGGATATCCCAGAAGGTTTTATAAACCGTCAGTTAAATGATAGTCGCTATATAAGTAAACTTATCAAAGGTTTGTTGAGTAATGTAGTGCGGGAAGATGGCGAGCAGGAAGCAACCTCAAAACACCTTGTTCCCGTAAATGGAGCGATTACGTCAAAACTGAAACAAGATTGGGGCCTTAATGACAAATGGAATGAAATCATAGCCCCTAGATTTATGCGCCTAAACGAAATGACCAACTCACAAAATTTCGGTTTTTGGGATAAGGATATTAATGCTTTTAGAGTGCAGGTACCTGATGATTTAGCTAAAGGTTTCAGCAAGAAGAGAATTGACCACCGCCACCATGCGTTGGATGCCTTGGTCATCGCTGGCACTACAAAAGACCATATAAATTATATCACTTCTTTAAATACTTCAAGAAATAATTATTCTTTGGTTTCAAAATTGAGAGCCACTGAGGAAAAGCAGATTAAAGATGGTAAAACAGGAGGCCTTAAAACTATAACTGTAGCCAAAGCTTATCATCACCCCTGGCTTGGATTTACTAGCGAAGCAAAAGAAGCTCTTGAAACAACCGTAGTTAGTTTTAAACAAAACTTGCGAGTCATAAACAAGACAAACAATAAAACACAACAGTGGGTTAAGAAAAACGGCGAACTCAAAAAAGAACTGGTTAAACAAATCAAAGGCCAAAACTGGGCTATTCGTAAACCATTGCATAAGGAAACTGTTTCGGGAAAAGTACTTCTAAAAAGAGAAAAGGGACTTGTCTCCATAAATACAGCTATAGAGTCCTGGGAAATGATAGTGGACAAAACCATTAAGACTAAAATCTCAGAAAGGATTAAAGCACTTAATGGAGATCTGAGCAAAACAAAAAAGTATTTTAAAGACGTTCCATTAGAAAAAGAAGGTAAAACCATAAGTAAAATAGCTATTTATGAAAACATAGAGGCATTTGCTACCAGAATGGAGCTAACCGATAAGTTTACTCGGAAGCAATTAGAAAGCATTACTGATACCGGCATCCAAAAAATACTTGAAAACCATGTTAAAAACTATTTGGATGAAAAAGGTACAGAACGATTTGACCTAGCCTTTAATATTGACGGTCTTGATGAAATGAACAAAAACATTCAAGTCCTGAATAATGGTAAACGACATCAACCAATAAAGAAAGTCCGCGTTTATGAGGTAGGAAATAAATTTAGTGTAGGTGAAGAAGGAACTAAAAGTTCAAAATATGTTGAAGCCGCTAAAGGAACAAATCTATTTTTTGCGATTTATTGGGATGAGGAAAAGAAGAAAAGAAATTATGAAACAATTTCCCTTGAACGGGTAATCGCTTGGCAAAAAGAAGAAGCGGTATTGCCTAAAGAGCAGCGAACAGGGGTACCTATAGACAACTCAAAAGGCAGATTTCTATTTTCGCTATCGCCCAATGATTTGGTATATGTACCAAGTGATGAGGAAATAAATGATAATAGCATGGTCGATTTTTCTAATTTAACCAAAATTCGAATAAGTATGATTTACAAAATGGATAAATCCTCTGGAAAGGAATGCTATTTTACCAGGTTTGATATTGCGAATCTTATCCATCAATACAATGCTAAGTTAAAATTCGGGGAACTTGGAAGTCAAAATAAACTCCAAACCACAATGGATGTGGAAGGTTTTAAAATAGTGGATAGATGCTGGAAACTCAAAACAGATAACTTAGGAAATATCATAAAGATTGCTAAATGATAAAACGCACCCTCTTTTTCGGTAATCCCGCCTACCTCAGCACTCGTAACGAGCAATTGATAGTAAACTTTCCAGGGGAGGAGAAAGAGGAAGTTGCTGTGCCGATTGAAGATTTGGGTTACGTTGTTCTTGAAAATCCACAAATAACTATAACCAATGGGTTGCTCACAAAGTTGATTCAGAACAAAACAGCGGTCATCACATGTGATAAGCAACATCTACCCTGCTCCTTGTTGCAGCCTTTGGTAGGACACAGTGAGCAAACGGAGCGCATACGGCATCAATTGAACGCAAGTGTGCCCTTAAAGAAAAACCTGTGGCAACAGACTGTCGGTGTAAAAATAGAAAACCAAGCCGCACATTTGGCCAGTACGGGAAAAAATGCATTGAAGTTAAAGCGTTGGGCGGGAGAGGTTAAAAGTGGAGACAGTGAAAATCACGAAGCTTATGCAGCGGCGTATTATTTTCAAAGCCTTTTTGAGGAAGTTGAAGGATTTAGCCGAAACCAGTCCCGTTCTTCAACGGGAGGCGTACCACCCAATAATCTATTAAATTATGGTTATGCTATTTTACGCACCGTGGCAGCTAGGGCTTTGGTAAGTAGTGGGATGTTGCCATCCGTGGGGATTTTTCACAGCAATAAGTATAATGCTTTCTGTTTGGCAGATGATGTGATGGAGCCTTATCGCCCTTTTGTGGATGCCTTGGTATTTGAAATGGTTCGTTCAGGAGAGGAAATTGAGGAATTGAACAAAGATTTAAAAGCAAGTCTGTTGACCATTCCAGCGATGGATGTGATGATTGATGGAAAAAAAAGCCCATTGATGGTAGCGATGAGCCGAACTACTAACAGCCTTTATGAATGCTTTTTAGGAAGTAGTAGGAAGATATTGTATCCTGAGTTTGTATAAAAACCTCTCGACTGCGCTCGAGGTGACAGAGAACAGAGAACGGAGAATAGATGACGGAAAATAGATTTTCTAGATTAAACCAATATAGGAGTATGTGGGTACTGGTGTTTTTTGATCTGCCTACCGAAACCCGATTGGAGCGCAAGGCTGCGGCACGGTTTCGGAAGGATTTACTGGATGACGGGTTTGCTATGTTCCAGTTTAGTATCTATATGCGCTTTTGTGCCAGCCGAGAAAATGCAGAGGTGCATATCAGACGCACCAAAAACAGATTGCCCAAAAAGGGAAAGGTGGGGATTATGCAAATAACCGACAAGCAGTTTGGAATGATGGAGCTTTTTATGGGGCAAAAAGAAGTAGAAGCCGAAGCTCCCTCACAACAATTGGAATTGTTTTAGGCTAGAAGTTAAAATTTGGGAAGAAACGAGAGGTTTCGACTGCGCTCAACCTGACATTCAGAATTCTAACCCTTTCATTAAAAAGCAGGATACCAGCTTTTTAGGGCTGGTATCCTGTGAATAGTCAACTAAAATACAATTCTGAAAGCAATTCACAACACCTATTCTACGGCTTTGCTCTGCTCTTTCCCTGTGAATAGTCAACTAAAATACAATTCTGAAAGCAATTCACAACAACCACAAATAGAAAGTATCACAAGTGATACCTGTGAATAGTCAACTAAAATACAATTCTGAAAGCAATTCACAACGGGCTGTGGATATTGGGGAAATACGGCTATCCTGTGAATAGTCAACTAAAATACAATTCTGAAAGCAATTCACAACAGGAGCAGGCTTCTCAGCTTCAGCTTCAACCCTGTGAATAGTCAACTAAAATACAATTCTGAAAGCAATTCACAACTGTGGGGTTTAAGTGAAATGGGTAAACCTCCCTGTGAATAGTCAACTAAAATACAATTCTGAAAGCAATTCACAACGCATCGAGTACTGCCTCTGTAAGTTGATCCCTGTGAATAGTCAACTAAAATACAATTCTGAAAGCAATTCACAACAAGTGAGCGGGGATGATACAATCGCTAACCCTGTGAATAGTCAACTAAAATACAATTCTGAAAGCAATTCACAACTGTTCTGAGAGATATAGACGAATAATTGCTCCTGTGAATAGTCAACTAAAATACAATTCTGAAAGCAATTCACAACCAAAATGGCACGCTCCGGTAAGTTCGGCACCTGTGAATAGTCAACTAAAATACAATTCTGAAAGC
>JBLWTS010000022.1:0-38051 GCA_048270045.1 Aequorivita sp. | reverse complement strand
GTATTATAGAGAGCGCTCAATTCAAGATTTGCCTTTTCAGGCGCGCCATCCCAACGTATATTTCCACCAGGAACCACTTCAATGTTTCTTTGAATAATCCCGCCATATCTAAAGTCGAACTGACCATCAAAAACAACAAAATCGCCATACATTAGGAATTTTCCAGCTGTATCTATTCTCAAAAGTAATGTGCCACTTCCTCGTCCTTTCAAGGTGGAATTGTTCACTTGATCTACGACCACTTCTACCTCCGCATTCTTGTTGATATCAAGGTCAAATTCAAGAGTCATCTTTTTAATAGCTGTAGAAACTACCGTCTCACCCTCAATTCGCGCTCGTTTTTCCTCTGGAGAAAGAAAATATACAAAGGAATCGTCACTAATTGATTGGGTTTCACTTATAGGAATTTTGAAGGATGTACCCCTTTCCGTAGTCGCATCGGCTTTGATAACCAACTCATCTACAGGACCGCGCATTGTCACAAAGCCGCTAATAAACGCAGTTCCATAATATAAAGCGTCCTCATCCTGAGGTGTGTCCAACACCAATAAGCGATCGTCTGCATCAATATGTAAATCTAGCTCCCAATTTTTAAAGTCACTATGAGTGGCATTACCGTAAAGCACACCTGTGGAACCGTATTTTGTATCGGTTATTTTAGTGGTTCCTATTTCGAGTTTATTTTTTGTCACCACTAATTGAGCGTTATTCTCAAGGTCAAAATCAGTATTGAGATATGGCACTTTCAATCCGCTGTTTTCCAATATAAACCTACCATTTATGTCAGGCGATTTATAGTTTCCCGAAACGAATGCTGTCCCCGTTATCAGGCCCCGAATATCCGTGATAACATCGCCTCCAAATGGACTTAGCGCCTGTAAATTAAACTGATTCAAGTCCACATCCAACTGGATTTGTGGGTTTTTGGGTGACACATCTATTTGACCAATGGCATTGATAGATTTAACCTTGTTATTGATCAGGGAAGCATTGATGTCATATTTCGTCAAATCTTCATTTCCATCTACCTTGAGGTCTAAATCTCCAAAAGGAATGTCATTTATTATCACGTCATCAATGGTTACTGCTGAGATAGGATAATAGGCTCCGTTTTTCTGAAGAAAATCAAATTTTCCGTTCATATTTCCCTGAAGTCGAAGGCTGTCAAAATCGGGAGTTATGTTTCCTATATTCACATCCCTGAATCTCAATTTCAGATCCTTATAAGTTGAATCTCGAAAAGTTCCAGCCATTTGAATAAGTTCATTCTGATGGCTAAGCACTAAAGAATCGATACGAAGTTCATTAAAATTATCGTCGAACACTACTTTATTCAAACGATTGTTAAACTCGTTCAAATACCAAACATTGTCTTTGTAAGTAATATCAGATTTTTTTACACCAATGACCGATTTCCCTTTAGCATTTATCGTGTGATATAAGGAAAGATTAAATAAATCATTCTGTTTCTCTCCACCTTTAAATTCCGCCCGAACGTACATTGTATCGTTAAGCGTTTTGTTTATAACGTTGACGTCATTTAAGTCGTAAAATCCTAAATTCACGTTGTCGGCAGATATGTATGTATTGAAAAGTGGATTGTCATTATCCATCTGGACATTCAGTTTCCCAATATAATTATTGAATAAAATGACTTCAGGAGAACGGAAATCGAGTTCAAACTTAGATAAATCTGAGAAAACCGCGCCTTTCACACGGGTATTGTCGCCTAGTTTTACCTGCGGCACAAAGACATCGACAATCTTGTTGTAAATGACGAATTCATAATTAATATACTGATTTGTTGTTACTTCCCGCGGAATGTAGTTGGCATAAATGCTGGCAACGCCATTCTGGAAGAGATTTGGGATATCTTCAATTAAAAATTCTCCCGAAATCTTCCCAGTTATAATATCAGGTGAATTAATTTCAATGGTACGAACTGGTCCTGCAAACGAGGAGGTTACGGTGAAATCATCGAAATAATAATAATCTCGTTCATTTTGATAAAAAGTTTGGCTGAAGTTAATGTTTCCTACCACATCATCAATAGTTTTTCCTTGCATTTCTACCACCACTTTCCCAGTAAAAACTGAAATACTATCTCGGGTTAGCAAGTTTAATTTATTTAATTCGGCAAATTCAACATCCACTTCAAAGTCCATCTTATTGGTTTCAGCAGAAGCGTCGATAATCCCCTTAAAATCCATTTTCAGATTGGGATCATCAATGGTCAATTCACCATTGAAAAGAGGATTTTTCAGTTTTCCACTCACTTTAATGTTTTTATAATCATACCCTTCAAATCCAAATGTGGAAATGATTCCTGAGATTTCAGTATTTACGTTATCCTTTGTAAACCCTCTCCCATCAAAATTCAAGTTACCAGAGGTTTTCCCCAAGGATGTTGTTTTGGAAATTTTTCCAAGATTGAAATTTCTCAAAATCACGTTTCCTTTATAGTAAGCATTATCGATATTATCGATATTTCCAATTTTCAAATTCAGATCTGCTTTTCCAATCCCACTAGCCAAGTCGGTTTTGGTGATTAGCTCATTGCCGATTATGGAGGTGTTTCCATTCAATCTAAAACTTCCCAATTCTTTCAGTTCCACAGGAATAATATCGCCCAAAACTCGAGGCATAAAGCGTCTCAAATCAAAATAGTTGCTGGATATATTGTGATTTTTGGCAATGATGCTATAGCCGTTTTCTGGGTTCACAATACTCTGAAAGATAAAGTCTCCTTTGATATTTGTATCGCTCGTGGCTAGACTTAAATTTTCCGCCGTAAAATTGTTTAGGGTTCCCTTTAGCTGAGCATCCAAATGGATTACTTGATCGGGTCCAAATTCATTGTAGAAAGCATTGATGTCATTGGTTGCGACCTTGGAGTCTTTCAGGGTTGCAGTAATAACTACATCATTTACAAAATTCCCAAATCCGCTTTTTGAATAATCCAAATCAACATCACCAACCACTTTAGATTCAGTTGTTTCAAGAATCATATTTTTCAAAGTAATATTTGTTTCGGAATACAAAAAGTCAGTTTGCAGATCTTTTACCGTGATACTACTTCCGCTAATCATCAACATTGAAAGATTTAGAATATTCGCTTTTATCTCTGGACCGTTAATATTGAAATGGTTGGCGCGAACATTTACATCAGTAAAAAGTAAAATTTCAGGATTCTCAAGATTTTCATTTGTAATTTTAATGGTGGTGTTTTTTGCCTCCACATCATTACTAAATAGGGAAAAGGGCGATGTTGATTCCTTTCCTGTATCAAACTTTTGAGCAAAAATTGAAAGATTATCGGTCTCTTCGTCTTTATAAGTTTTTACATAAAGCTTGGCGCGATCTAAGGCAATGTCTCCAAATCCTAGCTCGCCGTTAATCAGGTTCCGAAAGTTCAAAATATTGGTTTGAAGTTCGTGACTAAAAATTAACGTATCTTGATGGTGATCGGCAATAAATACCTCACGAATATCCACCACACCCTTCCAGTTTAGGCCAATGCGACCAATCTGAATATGGGTTCCGTACGTTTCGTTTAGATTGTCAGTGACCTTTTTTGCTGCCCAGGTTTGAACAGAGGGAATAGAGAAAGCAATAATCAAAAGCAATAACAGCAATACGATGACTGCAAAGATTCGAAGTATTATTTTGCGAAGTTTTTTGATACGCTATTAATGTTTTAATTTTACCCAATACAAATATCTTCCTGCTTTGGCACAAAAAAACTGTTATATACTAGGCATCGAATCTTCCTGTGACGACACGGCTGCAGCCGTAATCAACAACGGTAAAATTCTCAGTAATGTTGTTGCCACTCAAGAAATCCACCAACAATATGGCGGAGTAGTTCCTGAACTTGCGTCACGAGCCCATCAACAGAATATTGTTCCTGTGGTACATCAAGCTTTACACAAGGCAAATATCGACAAAAATCAGTTATCCGCCATTGCCTTTACAAGGGGACCTGGCTTGATGGGCTCACTACTTGTAGGAACCTCATTTTCAAAATCTCTAGCTTTCGGATTGGGTATTCCTTTGATTGACGTTGATCATCTTCAAGCCCATATTTTAGCGCATTTTATTAAGACTGACGAACAAACTCCGCCCAACTTTCCATTTTTAGCGATGACAATTAGTGGTGGCCATACACAAATTGTAAAAGTTTCAAATTATTTCGAAATGGAAGTCATTGGCCAAACCATAGACGATGCCGTGGGAGAAGCTTTTGATAAAAGTGCTAAAATCTTAGGTTTACCTTATCCTGGTGGACCCTTGGTCGATAAATACGCGCAGCAAGGAAACCCAAAAGCCTTTAAATTTCCAAAACCAAAAGTGGGTCCCTTGGATTTCAGCTTCAGTGGTCTGAAGACTTCTGTGCTTTATTTTGTTGAAAGAGAAACAGACAAAGATCCTAATTTTATAACTAAAAACATTGCGGATATTTGTGCAAGCATCCAGTTTACCATTGTTGAATATTTAATGGACAAGCTGAAAAATGCAGTTAAAAAGACGGGGATAACAGAAGTTGCAATTGGCGGTGGGGTTTCGGCGAATAGTGGAATCCGAAAGGCATTGCGGGATGCAGAACAGAAATACGGCTGGAAGACTCACATACCAAAATTTGAGTTTTGTACGGACAATGCGGCAATGATCGCAATTGTAGGTGAGTTAAAGTACAAAGAAAATGATTTTGCAGAAAGCAATGTAATGGCTTCAGCGCGAATGCGTTTTTGAGAGACAGAGTGATTGGTGCCGTATAACAGGTGAAGAAAGAGTAAAGACGAAATTCAATCCGACCTGCAAAGTGTTGTTTTCTTTGGCGGCTCAGATAGAATACCTCCTTGTAGGTCTCAATAAAATTGAAATCGAAACTTTCAGGATTTCATCAGATTTACTAGAAACTTGAAATTTATGGTGAAAGAATAAAATAAATTAAATACCGATGCAGCTTTTTTACAATCCCAACATTTCAGAAACCGAAAAAGAAGTAACCTTCGACAAGGAAGAAAGTCGCCATATTGTCAAGGTTTTACGAATGAAGGATGGAGATAGATTTAAAATTACCAATGGAAATGGAACCTTTTTTGAAGCTGAAATAACCGCTGCCCTTCCGAAAGCATGTCTAGCAAAAATCCTTTCCCACGAACCTCAGACGCCGCTTCCTTATCATCTTCATTTGGCCGTAGCACCTACAAAACTGAACGATCGGTATGAATGGTTTTTGGAAAAAGCAACAGAAATCGGGATTTCTGAAATCACTCCAATCATCTGTGACCACAGCGAACGAAAAACTATAAAGTCAGAGCGTTATGAAAAGATCGTTCAAAGCGCGATGAAGCAGTCCCTGAAAGCCTATTTACCTATTTTGAACCCAGCTGTAACACTAAAAGATTTTATAAAAACTAAGTATAATTCGAAAACCTCAAAATTCATTGCCCATTGTGAAGAAACAGATAAAAAATCGTTAAAATCACAACTTCTTCCGCATAAAAATGTTTTAATCCTCATAGGCCCAGAAGGTGATTTCTCTTCAGGAGAAATTGATTTTGCCATAAAAAATGATTTCATTCCAGTTACTCTAGGCGAAAGTAGATTACGCACCGAAACCGCAGCCATCGTGGCATGCCACAGCGTCGTTTTTGCCAATGAATTGTAGTTAAAATTAAGGCATTTCTTTGTCTATCAACTTTAATAATAGAATGTTTTAATCTCTCTTGAATTTGTACTTTTGGAATCTATGCGAATAACATCTTTATTAGTTTTATTTTTCGTTCAAATAATTATCGGGATTGGAGCTGTTTCAGCCCAAGAAATCGCGCTGCTTCAATATGGCGGCGGTGGTGATTGGTATGCAAATCCCACTTCACTCCCCAATTTGATTAAATTCTGCAATCAACATATAGACACTGCTATTCAAGAAAAACCCGAAACTGTTACTCCTGGAAGTATAGATATTTTTGATTATCCATTTGTGCATATGACTGGTCACGGGAACGTATATTTCTCGCCAGAAGAAGCCGAAAACCTGCGAAACTATTTGATGAGTGGTGGCTTTCTTCACATTGATGATAACTATGGAATGGATCAATACATCCGAAAAGAGCTGGTAAAGATTTTCCCGAATAAGGAATTAAAAGAACTTCCTGCCACCCACCCCATCTTCAATTATTTTTATAAATTTCCACAAGGATTACCAAAAATCCACGAACATGATGGGCTACCACCTCAAGCCTTCGGACTTTATGTGGAAGATAGATTGGTGTTGCTTTATACTTTTGAATCAGACCTAGGCGATGGATGGGAAAACCCTGAAGTTCACAATGACCCACCTGAAGTGCGTTTAAAAGCATTACAAATGGGAGCCAATATAATGAAGTATGTTTTTGAGAACTAGATTTTACAAATTTCAATTAACTAGAACCACATTAAAAACAACACATAATAAATTCTAATAAGAAGGTAGCTGAGGGAGTTTTTGCTTGCACAGCTAAACTGAAATTTCTATCCAAATCTAAATGACTTAACATATCATTGATTTTTTCTGCTTTGGAAAATAGTATATTTACCACATGAAAAACAACGCAAAAGCAATTGCATTAGGCATTCTAAGGGCCTTGGCCATACTGGCTGGAATTGTTATTTTAGTGTGGTTTCTCTACAAAATACAGGCCCTGCTTCTATTTATTGGATTGGCCCTGGTACTCTCACTTATCGGGCGACCTCTAGTTCGTTTTTTAAAACATCGGTTAAAAATTGGAAACACTCTTGCCTCCATTCTGACACTATTAGTTATTATTGGAACTATTAGTTTTTTGATGAGTATCTTTATTCCAGTAATCATTGAACAGGGAAAGCATATTTCACAAATTGATTTCGAACAGGTAAAACAAGATTTGAATGAATTAAATATTCAGGCAAGTGACTATTTGGGCGTTGACCATTTTCAACTTGTTGAAGCAATGAAACGAACCTCCTTTGTTCAAAACTTTAACATCGAAATCATCCCTAGTTTTATCGAAATTTTCTTCGGAAGTATTGGCGGAACCATTGTCGGGATTTTTGCGGTTTTATTCATTTTGTTTTTTCTACTGAAGGACGAAAGTCTAATTGCACGAAGTGTCTTGGTACTTGCAAATACTGGAGATGAAGAAAAATTTAAACGTATTTTAATAAAGATTAATGAGTTGTTATCGCGCTATTTTATTGGTCTATTATTACAAATCTCTATTCTCGTGCTCTTCTATTCGGTGCTATTGCTTTATTTGGATGTCAATGATGCCATTGCTGTAGCTCTTATTTGTGCTTTTCTCAATATTGTTCCATATTTGGGTCCTTTAATAGGTTGGGTTCTTATGTTGTTGGTAATAGTATCCAATAATCTAGGAGCAGACTTTTCCACCGGACTTTTACCACTACTATTAATTGCGTCTGGAGGCTATGCGATGGCTCAACTCTTTGATAATCTCATTAGCCAACCTGTTATTTTTGGTCGTAGCGTTCGCTCTCATCCATTGGAGATTTTTGTGGTAATTTTGATTGGAGGTTACGTTTTTGGAATTCCAGGAATGATTCTGGCGGTACCCACCTACACCAGTTTAAAGGTTATAGCCAAGGAATTTCTATCACGGCAGAAAATTGTTATTCATCTTACCCGTAACCTATAAAATATTGGTTAACACCGCACTCATAAAAAGGAATGTTCAGGATTACATTAGGAGTTTTGATGGAAACATTTCTAAACTAGCTTTTACGGGAGGTCCGTTTGAAAATATTTCGACTACCGAGTTAATCCAGCAAATTGAAAGCCGCCGAAGAATTGAAAAAAAACTACCCATCTGGTTTAATACCCAAAATATTTTTTATCCTCCAAAAATAAATTTGGAACAAACCTCTTCTGAAATTACTGCACGATACAAAACAAGTATTATTTCCGGAAAATCTGTTGCTGACATCACTGGAGGATTCGGAGTTGACTCCTATTTCTTTTCTGAAAAATTCGAATCTGTCCACCATTTTGAAATTAATCTCGAACTCTCAGAAATAGCGCAACATAATTTTAGAGTCTTCAATAAAAAGAATATTCAATGTTCCAATGAAGATGGTCTGGAAGCCGCGTTACAAGGAAAATATAATGTGATTTATGCTGATCCTTCGCGTCGGCATGAAACAAAAGGAAAAGTTTTCTTCTTAAAAGATTGCCAACCGAATATACCTGAAAATATCTCGACCCTACTACAAAACTGTGATTCATTTCTACTGAAAACTTCCCCAATGCTCGACCTTTCAATTGGCGTAAGTGAATTGGGGTCTGCTGCTGAAATACACATTATTGCAATTGAAAATGAAGTAAAAGAAATACTATGGCTATTAACAGAAGACTCTAAGACTAAGACAGTGATAAAAACGATAAATTTCACAAAACAAGGTGAGGAAATTTTCAATTTTGAATGGCAAGAAAAAGGAAATCCAAAATATCATTTGCCGCAAAAATATCTATATGAACCTAACGCCGCAATTCTAAAAGGTGGGGCATTCGATTTGGTTTCAGAAAAATTACAAGTGAACAAGCTTCACAAAAACACGCATCTTTATACAAGTGAAGATTTAGTAGATTTCCCTGGGCGACGTTTCGTGATAGAAAAGAGAGTAGCGTACAATAAATCGGAGATGCGATCTGCCTTGAATTTTAAAAAAGCCAATATCTCCATCCGAAACTTTCCCGAATCGGTTGAAACTATTCGGAAAAAATGGAAAATCAATGATGGCGGAAATATATATTTGTTTTTTATGACTAATTCTGAAGATAAAAAGGAAATGCTGATTTGCTCTAAAACCCTTGTAGATTAAACTCGAATTCTTTTTCTTGGTCTCTAATTCACATAGGTCGGCTTCACTTTTAATGAATATTTCTGTGTATGTAAATGAAGTATTTCATAAAAAAATCCCCTAAAGATAGGGGATTTTGGTGATCGCAGAAGGATTCGAACCTTCGACCGCCTGCTTAGAAGGCAGGTGCTCTATCCAGCTGAGCTATGCGACCATTAAAAATAAAAAAGCCGAACAATATTAATTGTCCGGCTTTTTGTCGGGGTGGCAGGATTCGAACCTGCGACCTCCTGCTCCCAAAGCAGGCGCGATAACCGGGCTACGCTACACCCCGTGAACAGCAATTAAATTGTTCACTGTAATTTTGGAGTTTATTATTAAACTCTATAATGCGGAGAGACAGGGACTCGAACCCTGGCGACGGTTACCCGTCGACAGATTAGCAATCTGCTCCGTTACCACTCCGGCACCTCTCCTAATTTTTTTATGAACGTGTCATCCTAAAATGCGGTTGCAAATGTAGGCTTTCAAATGTAATAACGCAAACAAAAAATATCCTTTTTTAAACATTATATCCAAAACCCTGATACAATGGATTCTCTCTGTTAAAATACTACTCCGGATACTCCACTCGAAGATGAAAAATATTATTTAACTTCTTCTTTAGCACTTTTTTGATCAACTGGATTTCTTTAAACGTAATATCTGCATTCAAGAATTGTCCCTGATCCATCTGATTGTTTATTATTTTCTCCACAAGCTCATCAACAATCGTAGAAGAAGGTTCTTTCAAACTTTTACTCGCAGCCTCTACACTATCCGCCATCATTAAAATAGCGGTTTCCTTTGAAAAAGGAATGGGTCCTGGATATAAGAAATCCTCTTTATTTGCAGAACCTTCCAGCTCGCGTTGTTTGCTATAAAAATAATACACTAGTGTTGTGCCATGGTGGGTTCGGATAAAATCGATAACACGGTCGGGGAGATTGTGTTTTCGAGCGATCTCAATTCCCTTTATAACGTGGTCTATAATAATTCGCGCACTTTCGGGCGGATCCATCTCATTGTGAAGATTAATAGAGTTCACTTGATTTTCTGTAAACATCGTTGGGTTAGCCATTTTTCCAATGTCATGATATAAAGCTCCCACCCGCACCAGCATGCTATTCGCCCCTATTTCGTTTGCAGAGGACTCGGCCAAATTCGCTACGTTCAGAGAATGGTGAAAAGTACCTGGCGCCTTATTCGAAAGCTCTTTCAGCAATTTTGAATTCGTATCACTAAGCTCCAAAAGGGAAACATCCGAAACCAAACCAAAAATCTTTTCATAAACATAAATAAGTGGATGTGCGAACAAGGTAGCCAAACCGCAAAGAATGAAATAACCAAAATTCTCAAGCGGCATGGTTTGTATATTCCCTTCTTGAATAACGTAAAAAGCAAAATATCCCACAATATAAACCAAGGTTATTTGGCCTACGGAAATAAAAAGATTTGCCCGTTTGTAAAGTTCTGAGACCGTCAAAATGGTCACGATTCCCGCGATAAACTGCAAAAACATATATTCAAAACTGTTGGGCACAATAAACCCAAGCAGCAAGATGGTTAGCACATGAACAAAAAGCCCCACCCGTGGATCAAAAAAGGCCTTGAGGATTAGGGGGAGAATGCAAATGGGCACCACATAAACATAATCTGAGTGTACTTTAACCACGAGTGTGGTGAGGAACACCATCAGAAAAATGTTGAAGAATATAAAAGTGACTTTGGTATTATTGTGATAAATATCTTGCCGGTATTTGTGTAAAAACAAAAACAGCATCAAGAACACCAAAGAAACCAGGAGGGAATAACCTACTAAAAGCCATAAATAATTGTTTTTACTCCAAATTTGACTCTGGTACTCGGCCTTAAGAGATTCTAAAATTTGAAACTTGTCACCTTCTACCACCTCGCCCTTCGCTATAACCCGCCCGCCTTTTTCAATTACCCCTCGGTTTGGGTTCAAAGCCTTGAGCTCAGCATTTATGGAGGCCTCAGTGAGCTTATTGTTAAGCTTTACGTTGGGAACTATGGATTCGTTAAGAAGATTGTACAATAACACCTGTATATCCTCGGTGCGATTTTTTTCCACAACCTCTCTCACTTTATTATTGAGACTTTCGTTTTTAAAAAGTTGGGAATAATTGCGTTCTTCAATCTCATTCCCTCTTTTCAAATAAATTAGTTTGTCATTATCATACGGTAGAATTTCATTAGAGACTCCGTTCTCATATATTTCCTTAATAACCCTCTCCCCCAACTTTTCCACAGTCCGTTTTGGGGTTTTGTAGAGACTATCTACATATTTTATGTCTAGGTTGTCCCGAAAATTCTCGTTGACATCATCGATGGTTTCGGTGTCAAAATCGAAATAAGGAATAGAATTCTGCCGTATTTCCTCCTGTTCCTTTTTAAGGGTTTCCTCACTTTTTTTAATTGAAAAGCTAAAAGGCGCATACAGGTTTTCATACTGCCAAGGTTTTCCTTTCTGAAAATTGTATTTGAATTGCCCTCCTTTAGGCAACATATAAATCAGCAAGAGTGTGGCAACTAAAAAAAGAAAGACCTTATAAATCAGGGATTGATTTTTGGCAAAGAAGGAAAAAAGGTTCTTCATAGTGAAATAGCTTAGAGTAAAGGTATAAATAAGGAACGGATTTTCAATGAAGTTGATAGTTGAAGTGGAAATAATAATACTTGTAAAGGCGCGTAGTTAACTCGTGATGGCTCGATATCAATATAGATCCTTTAATAACAGAGTTGAGCCACATAAGGGAATTTACTGACTGCAGGCCAGATAGTTTTCCGAGCCCATGAAACCCTTATGTAGGCACACCAAAGCCTTCTACCCAACAAATAACACACCTCGCTAAAAACGTTCAGGACAGGATTGATATTTAAGTTATAAATCCGTAATTTCGCAGACCTTATTAGAATCGTAAAAAACAATAGCATGAGTAATAAAGTAGTTATAGTATCGGCAGTGAGAACCCCTATCGGAAGTTTTTTAGGCAGTCTTTCCTCTTTAAGCGCAACCCAATTAGGGTCGGCTGCCATTAAAGGGGCAATAGATAAAATAAACTTAGATGCTGCTTCCGTGCAGGAAGTATATATGGGTAATGTAGTTCAGGCAGGCGTTGGTCAGGCTCCGGCTAGACAAGCGGCTTTAGGCGCCGGTCTCCCCGACTCTGTACCTTGCACTACTGTCAATAAAGTTTGTGCCTCAGGAATGAAAGCTATTATGCTGGCAGCCCAGTCTATCGCTTTAGGTGATGCCGATATAATAGTTGCAGGAGGAATGGAAAGCATGAGCAATATTCCACACTACGTGCACATGCGAAATGGAACCAAATTTGGGCCAACTACTTTAATAGATGGCATGCAAAAGGATGGTTTGGTAGATGCTTACGACCAGAATGCAATGGGAACCTGCGCAGATCTTTGCGCTACCGAATATAAGTTTTCAAGAGAAGATCAAGATGCCTTCGCTCAACAATCTTATGAACGTTCCGCAAAAGCTTGGGCAGATGGTAAATTTAATGACGAAGTAATTCCTGTGGAAGTACCTCAACGACGTGGTGAACCCATAATAGTATCGGAAGATGAGGAATTCAAAAACGTAAAGATGGATAAAATTTCATCCTTACGTCCTGCATTTACAATGGATGGAACCGTTACTGCTGCCAATTCATCAACTATCAACGACGGAGCTGCCGCAATGGTATTGATGAGCGAAGCAAAAGCAAAGAAATTGGGTCTTACACCCTTAGCATATATAAAAGGTTATGCCGATGCAGCACACGAACCAAACTGGTTTACAACGGCACCTGCCAAAGCATTACCAAAAGCACTTGGAAAAGCTGGAGTTGACATCAAAGATGTAGATTACTTTGAGTTCAACGAGGCCTTCGCAGTAGTAGGACTTGCAAATATGAAAATCCTAGGGCTGAACGATAGCAATGTAAATGTGAACGGTGGAGCGGTTTCTTTGGGTCACCCACTTGGTTGTAGCGGTACACGCATTGTGATAACCCTTCTGAATGTATTGAAACAAAACAATGCCAAAATTGGAGCAGCAGCCATCTGTAATGGTGGAGGTGGTGCTTCAGCAATGGTAATTGAAAGAGTATAATCCATTCCAGAAAATCCTGAAAATAATTCTGAATGGAATATGGTGTCTGCAACTTAAGCATTGTTCCACTTCGCGCCGAGCCTAGTGACTCAAGTGAAATGGTTACTCAGCTACTTTATGGAGAACATTTCAAAGTGCTGGAAAAGCGAAAGAAATGGAGCTATATCAGACTTTCTTTTGATGGCTATCAAGGTTGGCTTGACAACAAACAATATTTGAACATCAGCGAGGAAAGCCATTCGACTCTTGAATCAACAAAGCTGAGATTGTCTTCTGATATGGTCGATTGTGTGACTAACGAACAAAAGCAGTTATTGTCCGTATGTATGGGAAGCAGTATCTCTGCCTCTCAATTTTTAAATCATTCATTTGAAGGAAGATCTGTTTTCGGAAAACTCCCAAAAACACATTTCATAGAATCCGCTATTTCCTATTTGAATACTCCATATCTGTGGGGCGGAAAAAGCCCTTTCGGAATTGATTGTAGCGGTTTTACACAAATGGTCTACAAACTGAACGGATACAAATTATTCCGAGACGCCAGTCAACAGGCTACTCAAGGAGAAGCCCTAAGTTTTATTGAGGAAAGTGAACCAGGAGATTTAGCCTTTTTTGATAACGATGAAGGCAAGATTACGCACGTTGGAATCATAATGAAGGATAATTATATTATTCACGCCCACGGAAAGGTTAGAATAGATAGGCTGGACCATAGTGGTATTTTCAATTACGAATTGCGAAACCACTCTCACAGATTGAGAGTTATAAAAAGAATTATATAAAAAACAAAACCCCTGAAAATTCAGGGGTTTTTGCTGTATAATCTTAAAGGGGAATTACATTATTATTTCTCTTGAATAGTTGCCAACTTGGCTTTCATTTCTTGATATTTAACATCATTTCCCATTGTACCATATATGTTCATCAGCGTGCGAACCACCTCGGTATTATTAGGATTGAGCTTATAAGCTTTTTCCAAATAAGGCAAAGTTTTTACGTATATACTTTCCCGCTGTTTCTTTAACTCATCATATCTCTTAAAATCTGCCGCAGAATTCCCCAAATTGTTCATTTCTTCAACCAACACATCCTCTTCTGCTAGTTTCAATACTGAAATGTTTATCAAAGCTCCTTCGTGATTAGGATTCAATTGCAACACTTTTTCATAATATTCAACCGCCTTTTCCTTATTTCCCATTTCGCCAACAAGGGCTGCAATACTAAAGTAGTTTTCTGGATTTGATGGATCGGCAGCAATAATTTCATTTAAAATCTCATTGTAACGCACAAGATCGCCACTTTTATAGCTCATATTTGCATCTGTGCGCATTAGCGAAATATCATTTGGATTTTCAGCACGAGCCGATTTCATTAGATCCGACGCTTTTTCGTTGTTTCCCTGTTCAACATATATAAGAGTCATATTGCGCAATATTTCACCCTTTCTGGATTCCGTTTTAAGAGTTTCGGGCTTAATGAATTCCCCTGATTTTACCGCAAGATTTCGCAGACCCTCACTTCCAAAAGGCTTAATCTCCCCTGAGGCCTTATCGGTTGCAACAAATTGCTCCATTTCGCCTGTATAGCCTAGATCTAATAGCATTTGATAGTACTTCAATGCTGTTTCATAATCTTTTCCATTAACGGCATTAGCTGCAGCAAAATATAAATCGGAGGGCTCTTTTAAAACTAAGTAACTGGTATATAGTTTTTCGACTGCATGTTTATGATCACCTGCATTTTGATCTTTTACAGCTCCATCAATCAGTGCTGAACGCAAGTTCTGAAGAGACATATCAAGTTGTGTCTCAATTTTAGGGTCGAGAGATATTGCCTTTTTAAAAGCTTCAGCGGATGCCAATAATTTTTTATGGTCTTGTTTCCCACTACCCAAGATAGCTTCACCTCTTGCGGCGTAAAACTGTGCCTTCATATCATTATCGGCGGCACTAAGTAACGGCTCAGCCTCATCTAAATAAGATAAGGCCTCATTGTAATCATTAGATTTTATCGCTTTTTCAGCTTTCTTTATCTCCTTTTTTTGTCCGAAGGAAATTGTGGTGGCAAGAGCCAAGCCCGTTATTAAAAATCGTGTTTTCATTTGTCTACAATATTTGGTTTTTAAAGGTCAAATGGAACATCCAATTAAACATTCAACTGATAGTTGAAATGGATTCTGGATGTTACATTTTTGAAGATTTATTCATTGTTTTCGATTTGTTCATCGTCTAAATCAAGAGTAGTGCCATTTTCTTTTGACTCAAGTTCATCACCATTTTCCAATTCGTCATGATCTTCATCTTTCATGGCTTTGGCAACCGCCGCAATAGCATCATCTTCTCTTACCTTTATTAGACGAACTCCTTGTGTTGCCCGCCCCATTACCCTCAGGGTAGAGACAGCCATTCTAATGGCAATCCCAGACCTGTTGATAATCATAAGGTCATCCTCGTCTGTAACATTTTTTATGGCGACTAATTTACCTGTTTTTTCTGTAACATTAATAGTTTTAACTCCCTTTCCTCCTCGATTAGTAATACGGTAGTCATCTATGGAGGAGCGTTTTCCATAACCATTTTCAGAAACTACAAGTATATCCGAGTCTGCATCATTTACTGCAATCATACCAATCACTTCATCATTCTTTCCGCCGAGAGTAATTCCTCTAACTCCAGAAGCATTTCTTCCCATTGGTCTAGTTTTTTCCTCTTCAAAGCGAATGGCTTTTCCTGATCTTACGGCCAGCATTACTTGACTATCGCCGGTGGTAAGTTTGGCTTCTAATAATTCATCATCTTCTCTAATCGTTATGGCATTGATCCCATTGGCTCGAGGTCGAGAATATTGCTCCAATGGGGTCTTTTTCACCTGACCTTTTTTGGTTGCCATAATCACATAATGACTATTTATGTATTCCTCGTCCTTCAAATCCTGAGTGTTGATAAAGGCTTTTACACTATCACCTGGCTCAATATTTATTAAATTTTGAATTGCACGGCCTTTGGATGTTCTTGTTCCTTCGGGAATTTCAAAAACTCGCATCCAGAAACATTTCCCTTTTTGAGTAAAGAACAACATATACTGATGATTGGTTCCAACGAAAAGATGCTCAAGGAAATCCTCATTTCGGGTAGCAGAAGCCTTTTGACCTACCCCTCCTCTATTTTGGGTTTTGTATTCTGTAAGGGATGTGCGTTTTATATAGCCTGCATGTGAAATAGTTATCACTACTTGCTCATCAGCAATAAGGTCTGTGATGCTAACATCGCCTCCAGCATATTCAATTGTGGAGCGGCGCTCATCACCATACTTATCGCGAATTTCAATAAGCTCATCCTTGATAATTTGCATCCTTCTTTCTACGCTAGCAAGAATCTCTCTATAATCTTCGATGGTTTTCATCAATTCATCGTACTCGCTGCGCAGTTTATCTTGCTCTAGACCAGTTAACTGGCGAAGGCGCATTTCAACAATTGCCTTTGCCTGAATTTCTGAAAGCTTGAAAGCTTCAATTAATCGTTGTCTAGCCTCATCTGCGTTTGAGGAAGCTCGTATCAGTCTAATAACTTCATCAATATTATCCGAGGCAATAATTAACCCTTCTAAGATATGGGCGCGTTCCTCTGCTTTTCGAAGCAAGAATTCGGTTCGACGTACTACAACTTCGTGACGATGTTCCACAAAATAATGGATCAACTCTTTTAAATTCAACATCTGTGGTCTTCCCTTGACCAAAGCAATATTGTTTACACTAAAGCTAGATTGTAACACCGTGTATTTATACAATGTATTAAGGACGATATTTGGGATTGCATCACGTTTTAAAATGTAAACAATCCGCATACCCTTCCGGTCGCTCTCATCACGAATATTTGATATACCTTCAATTTTCTTCTCATTGACAAGGTCGGCCGTCTTTTTAATCATCTCTGCCTTGTTCACCTGATAGGGAATTTCGGTAACGATGATACATTCCCGACCATTTACCTCTTCAAAGCTCGCTTTGGCTCGAATCACTACACGACCCCGACCAGTATGAAAAGCCTCTCGAACACCTTCGTAGCCATAAATAATTCCACCTGTTGGGAAATCGGGAGCCTTAATGTGTTGCATTAACCCGTCTATGTCGATTTCATTATCGTCAACATAGGCTATTGTACCATTAATAACTTCCGTAATATTATGAGGCGGCATATTCGTGGCCATCCCTACAGCAATTCCGCTGGCCCCATTAATCAAAAGTCCCGGAACTCGAGTAGGCAATACGGTTGGTTCATTCAGCGTATCATCAAAATTGAGTTGATGATCGACAGTATCTTTGTCGATATCTGCCAACATATCTTCTGATATTTTTTGCATTCGCGCTTCAGTATATCGCATTGCCGCGGGAGAATCACCATCGACTGAGCCAAAGTTTCCTTGACCATCAATCAGCATGTAACGCAAACTCCATTCTTGAGCCATTCTGACCATAGCATCATAAACAGATATATCGCCGTGAGGGTGATACTTACCAAGAACTTCCCCCACAATTCTAGCAGATTTTTTATGTGCGCCCGTCGCCCTAATACCCAATTCATGCATTCCGAATAAAACCCTCCTGTGAACTGGCTTCATCCCGTCACGAACATCGGGTAAAGCACGTGACACAATGACCGACATCGAATAATCGATGTAGGCAGATTTCATTTCATCCTCAATGTTTATGGGAATCACTTTTTCACCGTCAGCCATAAAAATATATGTTTATTTATCGTTTATAAATAGAAGGAGCAAGTTACACATTCCTGTAGGTTTAGCGCGGGTTTTTGGTAGTCAAAATGACAAATTTATTAACAAAAAAGAGGGGTGGATTCGTTGATAAGTATAAACGAGAATATTTTGAATTGCGATTTAGATTTCGTCCTTTTACTAAATTGATTTTAAATAGGAATGATTTTTGACCTAATTTGGTTAATTTAGTATTTTAAAGAAGAAAGGATATTTATAACATGGATGATAATTTTTCCCCAAGAGTAAAAGATGTAATTGCCTACAGTAAAGAAGAAGCACTTCGTTTAGGCCACGATTTTATTGGTACTGAACACCTAATGCTGGGACTCTTAAGGGATGGCAGCGGAAAAGCGGTAACAATTCTGAATGCACTTGCAATAGATTTAAACCATTTACGCAGAAAAGTCGAGATTTTGAACCCTGCCAACTCTGCCGTAACCACTACAAATGACAAAAAGAACCTGCACCTTACGAGGCAGGCAGAAAGAGCTTTGAAAACAACTTTTTTGGAAGCCAAGCTTTTTCAGAGCACTTCTATAAATACGGCCCACTTGCTGTTGTGTATTCTTCGGAATGAAAACGACCCTACTACAAAATTGATGAACAAAATGAAGATTGATTATGATGGAGTAAAAGACCAATTTAAACTTATGATCACGAACGACGATGACTACATAGAATCCCCAAGTGCCGAATCGTTTCCTAATGATGACGATACTGCTGCGGGAGATGCTGGTAAGGAAAACCTCTTTGCAGGCGGAGCTGCCAAATCCAATAAAAAATCTAAAACTCCAGTGCTCGATAATTTTGGCAGAGACCTTACAGCCCTTGCGGAAGAAGGAAAGCTGGATCCAGTAGTTGGAAGAGAAAACGAAATTCAACGAGTTTCTCAAATTTTGAGTCGAAGAAAGAAAAACAATCCACTCCTTATCGGGGAGCCGGGAGTTGGAAAATCAGCCATTGCCGAAGGGCTTGCGCTTCGTATTATTCAACGAAAAGTTTCTAGGATTTTATATGACAAACGAGTGGTTACTCTGGATTTGGCCAGTCTTGTGGCTGGAACAAAATACCGAGGCCAATTTGAGGAACGTATGAAAGCCGTAATGAACGAGCTTGAAAAAAACGAAGATATTATTCTTTTTATAGATGAAATCCACACCATTGTAGGTGCAGGGGGAGCTACTGGTTCCTTGGATGCTTCCAACATGTTCAAGCCTGCTTTGGCAAGAGGTGAAATTCAATGTATTGGAGCCACTACCTTGGATGAATATCGACAATACATTGAAAAAGATGGAGCGCTAGAAAGACGTTTTCAAAAAGTATTGGTTGAACCCACCAGTGTGGAAGAAACGGTCGAAATACTTCAGAATATAAAGGATAAATACGAAGCGCACCACAACGTAGAATATACGAATGAAGTGATATTAGCTTGTGTAAAACTTACAAATCGGTATATGACAGAGCGATTCTTGCCAGACAAGGCTATAGATGCTTTGGATGAGGCAGGTTCTAGAGTTCACATTACTAATATTCACGTGCCAGAAAAAATTCTTCAGATAGAAGCAAAACTGGAAGAGGTTAGAGAACTTAAAAACTCAGTTGTCAAAAAACAGAAATATGAAGAAGCGGCAAAACTTCGTGACGATGAGAAAAATCTAGAAAAAGAACTGGCCGAGGAACAAGCAACGTGGGAAGCCGATTCTAAACTCAACAAAGTTGCCGTAACTGAAGAAGACGTGGCAGAGGTTGTTTCCATGATGACTGGAATTCCAGTAAATCGAATTGCCCAGACTGAAAGTAAAAAACTCGCTGCACTTCCTGATCGCATAAAAGGAAAAGTGATTGGGCAGGACGAGGCGGTTGCAAAGGTGGTAAAGGCCATTCAAAGAAACCGTGCTGGATTGAAAGACCCAAACAAACCTATTGGCTCATTCATTTTTCTAGGCCAAACTGGAGTTGGTAAAACCCAATTGGCAAAGGTACTAGCTCGTGAACTTTTCGATTCAGACAATGCGCTTATTCGTATTGATATGAGTGAATATATGGAAAAATTCGCCATTTCTCGTCTGGTAGGAGCACCTCCAGGATATGTAGGTTACGAGGAAGGAGGCCAGCTAACAGAAAAAATAAGAAGAAAACCGTATGCTGTTGTTTTACTTGATGAAATTGAAAAAGCGCATCCCGATGTCTTCAACATGCTGTTGCAAGTTCTCGATGATGGCTATTTAACAGATAGCCTTGGACGAAAAATCGACTTCCGAAACACGATTATAATAATGACTTCCAATATTGGAGCCCGTCAAATTAAGGATTTCGGACAAGGAGTTGGTTTTGGAACTTCTGCGAAAAAGAATCAAGAGGAAACCTATACTAAAAGTGTCATTGAAAATGCCTTGAAGAAAACGTTTGCTCCTGAATTCCTAAATCGAATTGATGATGTTATGGTTTTCAATTCTCTTGAAATGGAGGATATTCATAAAATTATTGACATTGAACTCGATAAACTATATTTGCGAATTAACGACCTTGGATACACCTTGAACCTTTCCGATAAGGCGAAGGATTTTATCGCAGAAAAAGGTTTTGATAAACAGTATGGTGCAAGACCATTAAACCGTGCCATTCAGAAATATATTGAGGATGCTTTAGCCGAAGAGATTATAAATAGCGGACTTCATGAAGGTGATGTTATTACAATGGATCTGGACGAAGAGAAAAGCGAATTGACAATAAAAATCAAAAAGCAAAAAAAGACTACGGAATCATAGCCAGTATTAAAATAGATAAATTTCTAAGTAACCGTCTCATTAACTGCAAAATGAGGCGGTTATTTTGTTTAAATAAAAAGAAAGTCGTTTGGAGTGTCTGTAGAGACTTTCGTTCGGGGCAATTATACTATATTCCTGTATTGGCTAAATAATTGAACTCGAATCAAATAGTATCAATTTTTATTCAAACATCATCTCAGGGTCTACATCTAAAGAAGAAAGAAATGCAATGCTGGCCTGGATATCATCTGCCATTACGCGGTCTTCTTCAATAAAAGAAACTACAGAGCGATAAGGCTTCAGAAAAGATTCCAAAAATGGAGAGGATTTCTTTGGGTCTCGAAACCTTAATGCTTGGGAAGCATTCATCAATTCAATAGCTAGGATAGTTTCTATATTATTTATAATCCGCAGGCATTTTGTGGCACCATTAGCCCCCATACTCACGTGATCTTCTTGCCCATTGGAGGAAACGATCGAGTCGACAGAAGATGGAGTAGCCAACTGTTTGTTCTGACTCACAATGCTTGCAGCGGTATATTGAGGAATCATAAACCCACTGTTTAAGCCTGGGTTGTTTACCAAGAATGCAGGAAGGCCTCTAAGTCCGGATACTAATTGATAAATCCTTCTTTCCGATATATTTCCGATTTCGCACATTGCTATAGCCAAATAATCCAAAGCCAGCGCTAACGGCTGTCCGTGGAAATTCCCTGCTGAAATAATCAAATCCTCTTCTATAAAGATGTTGGGGTTATCGGTAACAGAATTTATTTCAGTTTTAAAAGTTTTATGCACAAAATGAATTGTATCTTTTGTAGCCCCGTGAACTTGCGGAATACATCGGAAGGAATAGGGATCTTGCACATTTGTTTTTTCCGATTTTCCAATCTCACTTCCATCTAGAAATTCCAAAAACCGTTCGGCCGTTTTTACTTGACCTCGGTGAGGTCTAATCAAATGCACCAACGCATTGAAAGGACTCATATTGCAATCGAATGCATCCGTTGAGATTGCGCCAATTAAATCGGCTAGATAGGAAAGCTTGTAACTTTTAAGCAGACAGTGGACTCCATAAGCTGTCATAAACTGGGTTCCATTAAGAAGAGCTAATCCTTCTTTTGCTTTAAGGGTAATGGGTTCCCATTCAAATTTTTTCAATATTTTTTCAGCGGGCGTCCTTCTTCCTCCGTAATATACTTCTCCTTTTCCTAACAATGGAAGCGAGAGATGAGCCAAGGGAGCTAAATCTCCGGAGGCACCCAAACTTCCTTGAGTATAAATAACCGGCAAAATTTCATTGTTATAAAAATCAATCAGCCTTTCAACAGTTTCAAGTTGTACTCCACTATAGCCATAACTTAGCGATTGAATTTTCAGTAGAAGCATTAACTTAATAATCGGTTTTGGAACTAGATTTCCAGTACCGCAGGCATGGGACATCACCAAATTCTCCTGAAGTTTAGAGAGGTTATCAGGAGTAATTTTAACATTACACAGTGACCCAAACCCTGTATTAATTCCATATACAGGAGTTTCATTATCCTTCATCTTGTGTACGAGATATTCCCGAGACTTCCTGATATTCAATTCGGCTTCTTCGGAAAGCGCCAGTCTCTTTTGGTTATCCAAAATTTCCTTAATAATGGACAAATCTAAGATATCGGAACTGATGTAATGTGTTTCTTGCATGGTGGCCAAATTTAAGCAAAAATAGCACTTTTAAATGGGTACGCCGGGTCATACTGGCCAAAAAGTTGTTCTCTCTAAATTAAAACCTAAATTTGCGGAATACCATAGCAAAACAAAATATTAACAAAGTACTTACACAACTTTATTTCAGCATTCTTAAATTTACTAAGAATTAAATCGTTATATCTTTGGTAGCCGCATTAACTTCAATCAGAATAAATCAAAGTTGAAATAAACCTAATCCTAAATAAAGATGAAACAACTATCAATACTCTTTCTAGCATTTTTGCTTTTTTCATGTAAGCAAGAAGAAAAACCAACCTACACTGTTATTAACGGGATGATCGAAAACAATACCGCTGATAGCGTTTTGATCCGAGGAACTGATTTTGATGCCAAGATTGCCATTTCACCAGAAGGTAAATTCTCCGATACACTTCATTTAAAGAATAATGGTTTTTATCAACTTTATGTAGGCAGGGAACAAGCGGAGATTTACTTAGAAAAAGGAGGAGAATTATCCGTGAATCTCAACACCGATGAATTTGACGAAAGTTTAAAATTTTCAGGAGATTTAGCAAGCCCCAATAATTATTTGGCGAAGAAATACCTTTGGAATGAACAACATCTCGATTATAAAGAACTCTATTCTTTAGACGAAGATGCGTTTATGAAAAAACTAGATTCCAATCAAAAAACATTAGACAGCCTTTATACGAGTCATAAGATTTCAAGCAAAGATTTCAAGGATATACGAGACAAGGAAAACGAGTATTCCAAAGCTGCCATTATTGAAAACTATGAAGATGCGCATCGCTATTTTTCAGGAGTGGAAGACTATCAGGTGGGTAGTGATTTTTACGATTCATTAAAAAATATTAATTACTCAGACACTCTGGCGTATCGAAATTCCGTTTCTTATCAAAATTTATTGGATGCGCATTTTAACCGATTGATAAATAAAGAAACTTATGAAAGCGGAGACAATGATCATACTTTGCTGTTTTTGAAAAAGGTAGATGCCAGTTTGCCTGATGGTTACGCAAAAGATAAAATAATGTACGATTATCTCCAATTCGGTTTAAAACCAGATAAAAACTTAGGCGAGGCATTTGATATTTATGCGAATTCCAATCCCAATCCAAAAAACTTAACAGAGCTTACTGCCCGATATAATCAGCTTAAAACCCTTACCGAAGGCAACCCCTCTCCCACTTTTAATTATGAAAACCACAAAGGAGGAACGACAAGTCTTGCCGATTTAAAGGGAAAATATGTATACATTGACGTGTGGGCTACGTGGTGCGGACCATGTCTACGAGAAATCCCCGCTTTAAAAGAAACAGAAAGGAATTACCACGGGAAAAATATTGAGTTTGTGAGTATTTCAATTGATGAACCAAAGGACTACGACAAATGGAAAGAAATGGTGACTGAAAAATCACTCAGTGGCATCCAACTTATGGCAGACAAAAATTGGGAGTCTAAGTTTGTTCACGAATATGGAATCTTAGGAATTCCACGGTTTATACTAATAGATCCGCAAGGGAATATTGTCTCTGCTGATGCTCCTCGTCCTTCTGACCCAATGCTAAAGAAAACATTGGACGGTTTGCTTTAATCCTTTAGATAATCAGAGTTTATCTTAAAAACTAACCCACGAGGATCATTGATTTTCGTGGGTTAGTTTAATTTATAACTTATCTGTTATTATCCTTTCTTGACTTTGCTCTTCTTCCCATAAAACTTTTTATATCTGAAGTAAGAAACCACACTCAATATTACGGCAAATAGCGTAATCCACCATACAAAAGTTGGCGTGGCAGGCGCATCTCCGCTGGCATAAGAATGTAGGCCGCTCAAATAAAAGTTTACTCCAAAATAGGTCATCATTATAGAAGCATACGCAAACATTGCAAATACATTAAAAGTCCATCGACCACGAAGACCTGGAACCAATCTCGCGTGAATAACAAAGGCATAAACCATAATACTAATTAAGGCCCAAGTTTCCTTTGGATCCCAGCCCCAATAACGACCCCAACTCTCGTTGGCCCATTGACCACCCAAGAAGTTTCCAATAGACAATAAAACTAAGCCGGCAGTAAGTGCCATTTCGGTAATTACTGTTAGCTCGCTAATGTTGATTTCCATAATGCTATAGTTCTTCTTTGTGGTAAAAATTATAAGCAATAAAGAAATCATGGCCAATATCATCCCCAAGGTAAACGGTCCGTAACTCATAACGATAACCGCCACATGAATCATCAACCAATAACTATCCAAAACGGGTTGAAGATTTGCAATGGAAGGATCTAACCAGTTTTCGTGCGCCACCCATAGGATTATTGCGCCCACAAAGGCTGTAGATGCGGTAGTTAAATCGCTTTTACGACCGAATGACAGTCCAAAGAAAACGGTAGCCCACGCAACATAAATTACAGATTCGTACGCATCACTCCAAGGCGCATGTCCACTAACGTACCACCTAAGTGCGAGTCCGAGTGTCATAAGCGCAAAGAAAATCCACATTAATACTTTTGATCCTTTAATGAGGATACGAAGGATTTTTCTGTCTTTGAAAAGTTGTGCGATGATAAAGATGAACATCAAAATCCCAAATACGCCAAAATACTTGTACAAACGATTGAAGATATCGGCCTTATTGTATACGGCTTCGGCCTTTAGCCTATTTTCTGAAGGCATAATATCTGCCCCATATTTTTTCTGAAAATTAGTGATACTTTCCAAAAATTCATCGGCCTGCGAATAATCTCCAGTTTCTCGCGCCTTTTTCAAACTGTCAAAATACATTGGGAGAATATTCCGCGCATAGAGAGAATCCATTCCTGTTAAATTCGCTTCTCCCAATTCGGGATAAGACACCCATTTGTTTCCTTCATCCCCCGGAATTGGAAATATTTTCAGAATACTTCCACTCAAGGCTGCATTTAATAATGAAAAGTTTTCGTGGGCTTTTATAAAATCCTTTTGATATTGGTTCGGAGTTGTAGTACGTGTTGCCGCCTCAAGATAAGGTTCCAACTTATAATTTCCTCTTTGATCAAAAAGATCCAACAACGCCACATCTTTTTGTCCTTCGGGAACCCCTGCAACGTGGCGAATACTATCGTTACCTCTTTTCAAAGCGATAAGTGGCACCTCAACCCAAAGTCTTGGAAATTCGATCATTGAAATAAAAACCTGGTCGGCATTCAATCCCTCGTAATGGTCACTTCGACTTACTTTTCTTAGAAGTTCACTTGCAAAAGTATTGATAGGCTTCATTCGTCCATTATCCTGAATCAACAAATGCCCGAATTTTTCTGCGTGTTCCTTACTTACCGCATTTACCTGAATCAGGGAGTCAATTTGTTGTTTTGGAACAGCAGCATGGCGAGAAGGATCGTGTTCTTGCGCCATTCCTGACATGGTTATGAGCACAACCAGTACAGTCATCATGTTTTTTTTCTTACGTTTGATGCGTTCTAGCATTACTTCTAACTTTCCAAAACGACTGTGTTTGCTGAAAAGAATAGCTAAAAGACCTATATAAAGGAAGAAATAACCAATGTAAGTTATCCAAGTTCCCCACCAATCGTGGTTTACTGAGAGGATGGTTCCTCCCTCGTCAGGATCAAAACCAGATTGGAAGAAACGATACCCGTCATGGTCTAGAACGTTATTCATAAAAATATCAGCATCAAAATGTTCTTTGTTCTCGTCTATAACTGTAACTTTACTCATAAATGATGAATATCCTTTTTCAGTTCCTGGATATTTATCAGCAATAAATTTATTCAGCGTTATACTAAAAGGAAGTTCAATACTTTCGGAACCATAACTCATATATACTTTCAACCCAGCAATTTCAGTCTCTTTGGGACTAGGTGCACTTCCTTTTCCTCCGAGTAGAGCAACCGTTTTTGTTTCGTCCTTAGAAGTGACCTCCACTATAAGTGCATCTTGGTTCGCAGGTTCTCCAGCCTCGGCTTTCACTACCCCAAATCTACCTTTCGTAACAGGTTCTGGCACAACGAAACCGATTCCCCCTAATTGATATAGCGATCGAAGATTAAACACCTGAACACTATCGGCAGCAACAGTTCCCTCTTTCTGATCAGCCATACGCATATAATCTCCTTCAAAGGGGCTGGAGATGGTATAATCCCCATCGTCAGAAATGGCAATATTTATGGCCCCTTCGGTTGGTTTGTTAATTGCAAAAAGGATGTTGTGAATATTAGAAACCTCTCCCACTTTTACCCAATGATCATGCCGCTCGCCGCCACTTGATTCTACAATCTTCAAATATTCGTCCCCCGTTTCATCTGGAGTCAATCCATCTTTAGCACCTTTAATGAACTCCTTAAATTTTATGGTTACGGGCTGACCTTTATAATCGGTTTCGATTTTAAAATCATTGTTAAGCCTTTCAGAAAGCCTGAGTTTTTTGGGCTTCAGTTTTCTACGTTGGGCAACGCCATCTACCATATAATCGCCATCGATAAAAACATCTAAATAGGTATCTTCGGAAAGAATGGAATTTTCAGTCTGACCTTCACGAATATGCATTACTCCTTCAAACCCTATATATCGGGTAACAAATGCACCAAATATTACCAGAATAAGTGAAAGATGCAACATAAGTGAAGCCCACATTTTTCGTTTATGAAGATTGTATCGGAAAATATTACCGACAAAATTTATAACAAATAAGGCCATAATTGCCTCAAACCACCAGGCATTATATATAAGCTCTCGAGTATAAGGAGTTGGTGGGCTTTGTGAGGAAGAATCCAAGAATGTACCCGCAGCCATTGCAACGGCAAAAACAAGGAAAAGAACAGCGGTTAATCGGGTAGAGAAAAGAACGGAAGCTATCTTTTTTAGCATTGTAAAGAATTTTGGGGCAAATTTAGGTAATTGCGCTCATTAAAGCTATTAAAAACCCAGTTCTAACATTTCAAAAGCCAGATTGTTTTTTTCTGGTTTCAAGACTAAATTTTTGTAAACGGCGAAACAACATTAACTAGGATTTTTCCTTTAAAGAAACTATCAAAAAAGTGATTTTACGAAAGGATTATTTTTTAGCAGTTGAAGTTCTTGAATTGAAAATATTCAGATGCAGAAAAGTGCCCATATGTCGCGCTCGATTTTTTGCCACTTGTGCCCTTTCATCTTGAGGATCAAAAAGTTCATCTATCGTTTGCACCCAAAGATTTATCCACGTTCCAAAGTGCATTTCATTGATGGTATTTCCACATTTATTATCCACTTCAACGTGAGCGTGCATTGGATTTCCGAAGTATTTTCGGTTAAAGAAAAGATTGGTTTCCCAGAAATCAGTCAAAAGTTCTAAGTGGGTTTCCCAATCTGTTATAATTCCATTGAAGATAGGGCCGAGAAGTTCGTCCTTCCTCACTTTCGCATAAAATGTTCTGACCAAGAGAGAAACTTCCTCTCTGGATTTTATTTCAAGATCTGCCATTTTTTTAAAGCAAAGTTACTATAATCAACAACAAATTGACTAGCAAAGTAACTATCAAAAACTTAAATGTGAATCTTTTGTTGACCCCTGCGAGTAGGGCGGCATTATAACCCATACACAAGGAAACGCAAATGGTAAGCTGAATACCTGAAAGTAAGGATGTTCCTTGCATTAAAATAGTCATTGCCGCAATAGAACCAATGCAACTATTCAAAACAATGGTCAGTGGAACGTATATATAATAATTTGAATCAAACTCATCCTGAATTTCGTTTATTGATATTAGTTTCATAACATTAGGGTTTAATTGATTAATGTCTAAATTTACCAATCAGAACCACCTCAATCTTATGAGGCTAATCATATAATTATGATTCCCGAAAATTTGTTGTTGGATTACGATTCCACCATTGAAAAATTCAGCTCTTCCGAAGTAATTTTCTCCGAAAAGAGTCGGGCGTACTTCTATTATCAAATAAGAACAGGAGAAGTAAAGATGTTCAACATGAACCAAAACGGGAAGGAATTTGTACAAGGAATCTTTTATGACGGCGAAAGCTTTGGTGAACCTCCACTTTTGGGCGATTTTGTTTATCCTGCTTCAGCTGCAGCGACAAAGACAACGGAATTATATAAATTATCCAAAACCAAACTTTTTGAATTGTTGACCCACAATCCAGAAATAAATTTGAAATTCACAAAAGCTCTAGCCAAAAGGCTGTATTATAAAGCAACTATTCTAAAGGAAATTTCAGGACACACTCCCGAACATCGCATTTTGACACTCATTGATTTCTTAAAACGAAAATACGGTTCAGAAGAACTTTTTCAAGTGGAACTTACAAGACAACAAATCGCTGATTTAACTGGACTTCGAGTTGAAACAGTTATCAGAGCAGTAAAACAATTGGAATTGGATGGCGAAATCAAGTTGATAAAACGTAAAGTGTTCCGTTGAAAAATTTAAAAAACCTTACATTCGCATTATGATAAACGTAGTGTTTTTAGGTTTTGGAAACCTTAACCAGCATCTATGCCGAGCTTTGAACAGAGTGGAAAACGTTTCCGTAAAGCAAGTTTTTAATAGAAATTTCATCAATTTTTTATCTCCTTTTGAAAGCATTCCTTTTACTGATAATATTTCAAAATTAGTAGAGGCCGACGTATATATAATAGGAATTCCCGACGATGGCATTGCCGTGTTTTCGGAAAGCCTACCTTTCCGCAATAAATTATGCGTCCACACTTCTGGCGGCGTGGCGATGAATAAACTTTCAATCCAAAACAGAAGAGGCGTTTTTTATCCTTTGCAAACCTTTTCAAAGCAAAGAGAAGTCGATTTCAATAATATTCCTATTTGCATTGAAACCGAAGATCGAAACGATCTAAAATTATTGAGACAATTAGGAACTGCTATTTCAGAAAATGTAGTTGAAATCTCATCAGACAAACGTGTCAAATTACATCTAGCAGCAGTTTTCGTGAATAATTTTGTCAATTATCTTTACAAAATTGGAAGTGATATTTTAAAAGAAGAGGATTTGCCCTTTGAGTTATTAAAGCCCTTAATTATGGAAACCGCTTCCAAAATTGAAAATCTTTCGCCCGCAGAAGCTCAAACTGGACCAGCAAAGCGGAATGACAAAAAGACAATCGAAAAACATTTACAGCTTTTAGGAGATAGTCCATATCGAGAATTCTATGAACATTTCACTAAAGCGTTGAACACAAAATCACCACTTGAACAATGAGCGAAAACACACCAAACTCCGAGAGCAAAAGCTATAAAGAATATCTCAACCATATTACTACCTTCATTTTTGATGTTGATGGTGTACTTACGGACGGCACCGTTAACGTAAACACAGAAGGCGAAATGTTCCGAACCATGAACGTGAAGGATGGTTTTGCTTTAAAAACTGCTGTTGAAAAAGGTTATAACGTTTGCATAATCTCTGGAGGCACAAATGAAGGAGTTCGGGTTCGACTTCAAAATTTAGGAATTAAAAATATTTTCTTGGGAGCTCATAGCAAAACCAAAATCCTAGAAGATTATTTAAACGAGAAAAATATAAAACGTGAAAACGTGCTATATATGGGAGACGATTTACCAGATTTTGAAATAATGCAAGAAATTGGTCTCCCCACCTGCCCTCAAGATGCGGTTCCCGAAATAAAGGCTATTTCAAAATACATTTCGCATAAAAAAGGCGGTAAGGGCTGCGTCCGAGATGTTTTAGAACAAGTGATGAAAGTGCAAGGAAAATGGTTAATTACCAATGGTGTAAGTGCAAGATATGACTAGCTAATTCAGAATGCTGAATTCAGAATTCAGAATTCAGAATCATTGTTGTCCAAGAAAAGAAACAAGACCACTTGCGCTACAAGAACCAATCTCCAAGACTAGAGTGTAACACATTGAAAATGTATCTTTTAGAATTCAAAGATAAAAGAATTTGCAATATTTCGGTTTTGATACTGAGCAAAATAAAAATGAAAGTCATATTTAAGAAACTCCCTGAACGTCTTTATCGGCTTGACCTATAAGAGATCATAGAATTTTAATCGGACAACAATGATTCAGAATTACAAAACTCATAATTCATAATTCATAATTAAAAAATTGAAATACCTCCATCTCATCCGCTACCAAAACTTGATTTTTATTGCTTTGGCGCAATTATTCATTAAATATGGACTTTTCCAACCCTTTGGAATTGAAATTACATTGAATGCTTTCGAGTTTTCTCTTTTGATTGTCGCAACACTTTGTATTGCCGCGGGTGGAAATATTATAAACGACATTTACGATGTGGAAATCGACCGCATTAACAAGCCCAAAAAATTACTAATCGGAAAAAGAATCACTGAAAAGAGTGCCAATAATCTGTACATACTTTTAAACGTAATCGGCGTTGCTATTGGATTTTATCTTTCTAATGTTATCGACAAACCTGGGTTCGCTGCGTTATTTATTGTTTTTTCTGCCTTGCTTTATTTATACGCGTCCTACTTAAAGGGTATGTTGTTAATAGGTAACCTTTTAGTTTCGGCCTTAGTGGCCATGAGTCTTATAATAGTGGGTCTTTTCGATTTAATGCCGGCAATAACTACAGAAAATCGGGCTTCTCAATCCTTTATTTTCAGAATTATTCTAGACTATTCACTTTTTGCTTTCTTCCTCAATTTCATCCGGGAAATTGTTAAGGACCTACAGGATATCAATGGCGATAAAAAAGGAGAGATGAATACACTTCCCATTGCATTAGGAAGAAAAAGAACTACAACCATTACTTTTACACTCGGGGTTCTGATGGTATTAGGCGTGGTTTATTATATGTATGAAAACTTATACAACCAGCAGATTCCGATGCTTTATTTTCTTATTGCTATTGTTGCACCGCTACTTTATTTTTGTGTGAAAACGTGGGGCGCCGAAACCCAAAAAGATTATGCCTTTCTTTCAACCCTTCTGAAAATAGTTATGTTCACAGGTATTTGCTCTATGATGTTACTTCAGTTAACCATTTAAAACTGCAACTGAACTTGCAACCTGAAACTTTTCTAAAACAATCTACATGCTTCGCGAAAAACTTAAAAACCATAAAATCATACTTGCTTCAGGTTCTCCGCGGAGACAAGCGTTTTTCAAAGAACTTGATATAGATTTTGTGATTAAAGTGAAGGAAATCGACGAAACCTATCCTTCAAATTTGACTCATTCTGAAATAACTGATCATCTCTCCCAACTCAAAGCTTCTGCCTTTACAACTTTAGAGAAAAACGAGATTTTGATTACGAGCGACACCATTGTCTGGCTTAATGGAAAAGCGCTGGGAAAGCCTAAAAATGTTGCGGATGCGAAAAATATGCTCCGTGAATTGAGCGGACAAATGCACCAAGTTATTACTTCAGTTTGTTTCACGTCACAAGGGTTTCAAAAAACGTTGAACGACATAACAAACGTTTGGTTCAAAAATCTTTCTGAAGAAGAAATTGATTATTACGTCAGAACCTATAAACCATTTGACAAAGCGGGAAGTTATGGAATTCAAGAATGGATTGGCTACATCGGAATTGAGAAAATAGAAGGTTGCTATTTCAATGTAATGGGACTGCCCATTCGACTTGTTTACAAAACCTTAAACGACATTGCTACCCGTTGATTTTTTGGTATTTTAGCAGTAAATTCTTTTACGAATGAAAATTGCCAAATTTTTACCTCTTCTTATTCTCATCTTATTTCTCGGAAGCTGCAATTCTTTCGAAGAAAAAGATAGCTCAACTGAAATATCCGCTAAAAACGAAAATACCAAAACAAAAGACCCGCGCAGCATTTCAAGTGAATTCAAAGATTATTGGTTTTCTGGGCAAGCTGAAATTACTTCCTACCAATTGATGCAAGAACGCTATGGAGAAATGCGGGAAGGTACTGCAGTTGCGATTTTTGTCACGGAAGATTTTTTGCCAGAGGCACAGGTAAAAGCAGACCAAGTTTCCGAAAAAAATATTTCTGTAATGAAGCTGAACTTAACTAAGAATTTCAATACAGGAATTTATCCATACTCCATTATGAACAGCACTTTTAGTCCTATTTCTACAACGGGTCACGCCTTAAAAATAAGCAATAGCGTACAGGAATGGTGTGGTCAAGTATATATGCAACTCAATAATAGAAAGGATTTTGAAATAGAATCGAACTCGTATTTTGAAGATGAAGCCGACCAAAAAATTTCTTTGCAAAAAACTTGGCTGGAAGACGAGGTTTGGAATATAATTCGAATCAATCCTGAAGAACTACCAATTGGTGATATAACAATGATTCCTTCCTTTGATTACATCCGACTTAGACACAAAGAAATTAGGGAGCACAAAACCTTTGCAAACTTAAAACAAGGAGATTCCATTACGGTTTATACACTGAATTACCCAGACATTCAACGGCAAATAAAACTATTTTTCAACAATAGATTTCCGTATGAAATCGAAAAATGGGAAGAAGTAAATGGCACAGACAAAAATGACACTATCCGACTTCGCACAACGGCAACCAAGCTCAAGCGAATGAGAATCGATTATTGGAACAAAAACCGAAATGAATTCGCACCTTTGAGGGATTCCTTAGGGCTAAAGTAATTAATTGAATATGATTAAAATAACAGAACATTCTTTTCAAATTGTACAATCAGGCGCGCTACTGGTAGTGCTTCTTTTGTTACGTCAAATACTGAAACGGACGATTCGCAATTACGCTAAAAAAATTGAGCGTTTAGAACATCGAACTGGATTGATAATGAAGCACGTGGATTTTGCAGCTTTGTTCTTAATTATCATAGGATTGATAGTTATTTGGGGAGTAGATTTTAAAAACTTAGGCTTGGTTATGTCCTCAATTTTTGCTGTAATTGGGATTGCTTTCTTTGCCCAATGGTCAATCCTAAGTAACGTAACTAGCGGGGTTATTATGTTCTTTACATTCCCTTATAAAATTGGAGATTACATCAGAATCCACGATAAAGAAATACCCTCAGAAGGGTTTATTGAGGATATAAAAACTTTCCACATTATCCTCCTCACCACGGACAATGAAACTATCACTTATCCTAACAGTATGATGTTGCAAAAAGGAGTGAGTATTATTCGACCAGACAAAATTCCTGAACAACAACTAGAATCGGATAAAAACAAGATAGACCTCTCCCACGATTGATTTTGACCATAGAATATGCTCTTAATTTCATCAAGTAAGGAATTACTTTCTAGAAAATTAATTGGCAGCTTTCCATTTCATCCTTTTTGTCCTGATAAATTTATCTCTTTATAGGTATCTTTGAAGCTATTGCGATTCTTAATCACTTCATTCCATGCGAAAAACATCATTTCTCACATTTTTATTTTTTCTTCTCACTATAGGCTTAATAGCTCAAGCCCCAAAAAAACCAACTTCCTCCGAAATTTATCACAATCTTCAAAAGCTGAATTTTGTTGGATCCGCACTTTATATCGCAGCTCATCCAGACGATGAAAACACCCGGCTAATTTCCTATTTGGTAAATGACGTACACGCCAACACAGCCTATCTTTCCATCACTCGTGGCGATGGAGGACAAAATCTCGTGGGGCCAGAACTTCGAGAACTTTTAGGCGTAATTCGTACCCAAGAACTTTTAGAAGCTAGAAAAATTGATGGTGGCCAGCAGTTTTTTACGCGTGCAAATGATTTTGGTTATAGTAAAAATCCAGATGAAACTTTTACATTTTGGAATCGCGATGAGGTTTTAAGCGATGTTGTTAGAACCATCCGAAAATTTAAACCAGATGTTATTGTAAACCGTTTTGATCATCGCAGTCCTGGCAGTACTCACGGCCATCACACCGCTTCTGCCATGTTGAGCGTAGAAGCTTTTGATGAAGTCAACGATGCTTCAAAATTTCCAAAATCTGCTCAGGAATATGGCACTTGGCAACCACAACGGCTATTTTTCAATACTTCGTGGTGGTTTTACGGCAGTAAAGAAAAGTTTGAAAAAGCTAACAAATCAAAACTGGTTTCTGTCGAAACAGGAAACTATTTTCCATCACTCGGACTGTCCAATGGCGAAATTGCTTCATTAAGCAGAAGCATGCACAAATCGCAAGGGTTCGGAAATACAGGTTCCAGAGGTTCAGAAACCGAATATCTAGAATTGCTTAAAGGTTCAAAACCCGAACACAACAATCTTTTTGAAGGAATAAACACCACCTGGACACGACTTGAAAATGGCGCGGAAATAGGAGCTATTTTAAATCCGTTGGAAATAAATTTCAACTTTAAAAATCCTTCTGAAATGCTACCTCAGTTGCTGAAAGCCTATCCGCTCATTTCAAATTTGAAGGACGAACATTGGAAAAATATTAAGCTTGAACAATTAAAACAGCTCATTTTAGATTGTAGCGGAATTTTCCTTGAAGCCGTTTCGGAAGAAAATACCGTCAATCCAAATGAAGATTTTAAGATAAATATTGAAGCGATAAACAGAGGTAAAAGTGATGCTGTTTTAAAATCAATAAGCAGTTCTGACGGCAAAACAATTTGGAATAAAACAGAATTACTTCCTTTCAATGAAGGTAAGAAACTGGAAATAACTGTGAACTCGGGAACCCGCAATCCTAAATATTCCTCCCCTTACTGGCTGAATGAAAAAGGATCTCTCGGAATGTACGTTGCGAAGGAAGAATTAATCGGTCTTCCCGAAACTCCATCCTTTGAGCAATTAGTTTTTACACTTCAATTTGAAACCGTTTCAATTCCGTTTACAAAAGATATTATTTACAAATTCAACGACCCTGTAAAGGGAGAGGTATATCGTCCATTGGAAGTTCTGCCAGAAGTTACGGCCTCAATACCTGAAAAAGTTTTAATTTTTGCCGGCAATTCTTCAGAAACTGTTTCGGTAATCGTCCGTGCTGGAAAAGACAATATTTCGGGAAGTATTAGCTTACAACATCCCAATGGGTGGAAAGTGGAACCGATGCAGCAAGCATTTCAACTTGACAGAAACGGAGAAACGAAAACTTTCAATTTTACGGTCACTCCTCCCTTTGGGCAAAGTGAAGGATATTTAAAAACAGTTATAAATTCTGAAGGAAAAATATATGATAAGGAATTAGTAACCATCAATTACGAACACATTCCCTACCAAAGTGTTTTATTGCCTTCGGAAGCGAAGGTTGCAAAAATTGAAATTCAGAAAAAAGGTGAAAATATAGGTTATATAAACGGCGCAGGCGATGCGATTCCCGAAAGTTTAAAGCAAATTGGGTATTCCGTAACCATGATTGATCCTTCAAATATTTCAGAAGAAAACCTTCAGGAGTTTGATGCCATTGTTCTTGGAATCCGAGCGTATAACACGGTTCCTGAACTTGCTTTTGCACAACCCATTTTGAATAAATATATAGAAAATGGTGGGACAATGATTGTGCAATACAACACCAACCACGCTTTGGTAACAGAAAACTTTGCCCCCTATTCGTTAGAACTTTCTCGCGACCGCGTAACGGATGAATTTTCCGAAGTCAAATTTCTCGCTCCAGAAAATCCATTATTAAACACCCCCAACAAAATCACTCAAAAAGATTTTGAAGGCTGGGTGCAAGAACGCGGACTTTACTTTCCCGACAAATGGGCGAAGGAATTTACACCAATTCTTGGAATGCGGGATAAAGGCGAATCACAAACGAAAGGTTCCCTGCTTGTAGCAAAATACGGGAAAGGTTATTATATTTATACAGGATTGAGCTTTTTCCGTGAGCTTCCTGCTGGAGTTTCGGGAGCTTATAGGCTATTTGCTAATATGCTATCAATTGGAAAATAATTCACAAATGACTGAAGAAAAACAACGATTTGTTTGGAAATGGAGCTACACAATGGTTCTACTGCTAAATGCCGTGTACATATATCTGTTTTATTTACTAATGCAAAACTTTACCTAAATGCAGCAGATTGACTGGATTGTACTAATCGGAACGCTTCTTTTTATCGTGCTTTATGGTACTTGGAAATCACGTCAACAAAAAGATGTTGGCGACTTTTTAAAAGGTGGAAATTCAGCGAATTGGTGGACCATTGGACTGAGCGTTATGGCGACTCAAGCCAGTGCCATCACTTTTCTTTCAACGCCTGGTCAAGCATTTCACGATGGGATGGGTTTTGTCCAGTTTTATTTTGGACTGCCAATTGCTATGGTAATTATCTGTTTGGTATTTATCCCAATTTACCACAAACTGAATGTTTACACGGCCTACGAATATCTCGAAAGTCGTTTTGATAAAAAGACTCGAACCCTTACAGCCATTTTATTTTTAATTCAACGTGGACTGGCTTGTGGTATTACCATTTTTGCGCCCTCCATTATACTTTCGGCAGTACTTGGCTGGAATTTGATTTATTTGAATATTATTATCGGTGTTCTTGTAATTATTTACACCGTAAGTGGTGGCACCAAGGCGGTGAGCGTGACTCAAAAGCAGCAAATGGCTGTGATTTTTGTCGGAATGTTGCTTGCGTTCCTTTTGATTCTGAATTATTTGCCTCTTGACATTACTTTTTCTAAAGCACTGGAAATTGCTGGCGCGAATGGGAAAATGGATATTCTTGATTTCTCCTTCGACTTTGACAACCGATATACTTTTTGGAGCGGTATCATCGGTGGAACGTTTTTAGCTTTGTCGTACTTTGGAACCGATCAAAGCCAAGTACAGCGCTATCTTTCCGGGAAAAGTGTGAAGCAAAGTCAAATGGGACTAATAATGAATGGCTTGTTAAAAGTGCCAATGCAGTTCTTTATTCTCTTAGTGGGAATAATGGTTTTTGTTTTCTATCAGTTTAATAGTTCTCCGCTTCACTTTAACCCTTCCGCGGTACAGGATGTAAAAAACTCTCAATATGCCAGTGAATACAATGCTTTGGAGACTCAAAAAGAGGTGTTGGATAAGCAACTTGCTCAATCACAAATAAGTTATTCCAAAGCTGAAAACGAACTTCAAAAGCAGCAGTTAGCCGCAGAAATCAAAGCTTTGAATGTTTCAGAAAATAAACTCCGAAGCCAATCTGTTGCGGTTATCAAAAAAGCGAATCCAAGTGCCGAGACAAATGATAAGGATTATGTTTTTATACATTTCATTCTTCATAATCTTCCTCGTGGTTTGATTGGTTTGTTGTTGGCGGTAATTTTAAGTGCAGCCATGTCCTCGACCGCTTCAGAATTAAACGCTTTGGGAAGTACAACGACAATTGACTTATATAAAAGAAATGTTCCGGGGAAAAGAGAAAAACACTACGTAGCAGCTTCGAGAGGATTTACACTTCTATGGGGAATAATTGCGATTTTGGTTGCTTGTACCGCAAATTTATTCGACAATCTTATTCAGCTGGTAAACATTATCGGTTCTATATTCTACGGAAATGTTTTGGGAATTTTTCTACTTGCGTTCTTTATAAAATACGTTCGCAGCAGGGCTGTTTTTATCGCGGCGTTAATCACTCAAGCAGTCATTATTTATATTTGGTATATAGATTTAATGCCGTATTTATGGCTGAACTTGGTGGGTTGTGTATTGGTGATGGGAATTGCTACCCTACTTCAAATCTTTATGCCGAAAAATGAGAGTGGTCCACTCCTAACTTCCGATGAGAGTTAAGTTATTCATGTAATTCTATTTATAGACGTATAGACATTAGATACTATTGTGCGTAGTATCTAATCGTTTACTTGCGATTTGTATAATTTCGGAAGGAGTTTCTATATGCGGAAGGCGTATTTCTTTT
>JBLWTS010000021.1:0-38513 GCA_048270045.1 Aequorivita sp. | reverse complement strand
CCACCAAATCCCCAAACCCTTTGGTGGCATGACGGTATTTGAAAATGTGTTAGTCGCCTCCTCATACGGCGTCGACGCCACAAAAGAAAGCCCCTATAAAACCCAGTTTTTTTTGGATTTGCTGAATATAAAGCGAGGGTTTTTCTATAAGAAAATAAAGGAGAAACGTTTTACGAGTGAAGAAGTGAAGTTGCTTTCAAAATATCTTTTTCCTATTGAATACAACGAACTTGAGGTGAAAGCTATAAAGGAGTTGCTCGATAAATCAAAATCGGAAATTAAAGCTGGCGAGTATCGTGATTTTGAAACCGTTCTCAATGAGTCGAAAGCGAAATATGGTTTATAGAATAATAATCAGTCAAACTGCTGAAGACAGTTATTTTGATAATTTAGACTTTCTGTTTAAGCATTGGACTATCAATGAAGTTGAGAATTTTATTAAAAAAACTGAGGAGGTGAAAAAAGTTCTGGAAGAACATCCATTTGCATTTCGAGCTTGGGAACATGACAAAACAATACGGATGGTGCCAATTGTGGAGCAGCCAACTCTATTTTATAGTGTTTACAGTGGCTTCGTTGAGTTATTACTCTTTGGGAACAATTTCCAAGAACCAAAGAAACTTTTTAATTCACTTTAATCCAAAGCAACTATTTCCGTCCAAAATCAGCAGGAATTTCTCCCCAAGCTTTGGTTTCCCACTTTACTATTTTTGTAGCATAAGAGTTTGTCTTGAGCCAGGTTTCCGCTCTTTCCACTAGTTCAAAAACGACTTTGTTTTTGGCATTCATTTTAAGTTTGGTGTTACATTTCTTTCTTTTTACCCAACCAATAGCAATTCGCGAATCGCTATAAATAATGCGATCACTATTATTTTTTTTCAGAAAAGCCAATCCATGGACCAGAGCCAAAAATTCCCCGACATTATTAGTTCCTTGTTGAAATGGACCCTGATGGAACAATTGCTTCCGGGTTTGGGTATCTACGCCTCGATATTCCATTTTTCCAGGATTACCGCTAGAAGCTGCATCTACGGAAATCGAATATAAATTAGGTTCGCCAATTTTTTGAAGTTGTTCTTTTGAAAGTGTTTTCTTTATTGTCTTTCCTTTATAATCGGCATATTCTTTATTGTAGGCTTTTTTTGCTTCCTCAAAAGTCTCAAAACTTTTATATTGTGCTCCTGCAACGCCATGGATTGAACGTTGACACGCTTTCCAACTGTCAAAAATTCCAGCTGGATTTCCGAACCAGACTACATAAAATTTTTGTTTTGCCATGCCTACGAAGGCAGGTATCCCGCCCCGCCCTTTCTAATTTTAATGATTCTTATTTAAAATGATTAAGTCTCAAATAATCTTGAATCTTAAGTTTTAAACTTTGGAGTTTTTTAAAATTTCTTCAATCACTTTCGGAAACCATTCGTATTCCAATTTGTGCACCTTTGCTGCAACTGTGTCGGGCGTATCTGCTTTTGATAGCGCAACTGTCTTTTGTGAGATGATTGCTCCTTCATCATAATTTTCATTCACATAATGAATACTAATACCCGTTTCTGAGTCTTTATTTTTGACAACGGCTTCGTGAACGGCGCTGCCGTACATTCCCTTTCCACCATACTTCGGCAATAATGCGGGATGGATGTTAATTATTTTATTTGGGAATTCAGCGATGATGGTTTCAGGAAATTTCAACAGAAACCCAGCTAAAACTATTAAGTCTGCCTTAATCTCTTTCAGCTTTTTCAAAATACCTTCCTCTGAAATTAATTCTTCTTTTGTAAAAGAAATGGCGTTTACGTTGAGGTTTCTTGCTCGTTCCAAAACCTTAGCCTCTTTTTTGTTTGAAAGCACAAGAACTACTTCGGCGAATTCAGTTGATTGAAAGTTTTTTATGATATTCTCCGCGTTGGTGCCATTGCCTGAAGCAAAAATTACGATTCGCTTTTTCGAAGTAGTTTTCTCAATGTTTTTAACTGTATTCACAAACTTTATTTTAATGTGGAAAGGCTCCAAAATTAAATAATTGAGTTACCATTTTTAATCGGAAAATGAGAAGCCAACCTTAAATAAACCACAAAAGTAAGGCAATCAGCATTGACTTCCCCGAAAATTGTTTAAATTGGTTTCGTCATTTGAGATTAGTTCAAACCCATGCATTATGAGATATGGTTGTCATTATGGATTTTCAGAACAAATTTTGAGGTGTCATTGCGCCATTTCTATGGAAAATTGAGGTTTGCGCTCGCGCGGATTTCACATTTTGAACATTAAATGGTGTTTTCAATTAAAATATTTTATTTTTGCCAATTATAATTAAATTTAAAAATCAAGATTATGTCAGACATTGCATCACGAGTAAAAGCGATTATCGTAGACAAATTAGGTGTAGACGAAAATGAAGTTGTAAACGAAGCCAGCTTCACTAACGACTTGGGAGCAGACTCCTTGGATACGGTAGAGCTTATTATGGAATTTGAAAAGGAATTCGATATTCAGATTCCGGATGACCAAGCAGAAAACATTGCTACAGTTGGTCAAGCAATTACTTATATAGAAGCTGCAAAATAAGTATTCTTCAATGGAATTAAAGCGAGTTGTAGTTACAGGTCTTGGCGCCCTTACCCCTATAGGCAACAATATTCAAGAATATTGGGATGCATTAATTAGTGGGAAAAGTGGCTGTGCGCCCATAACGTATTTTGATACTGAAAAGTTCAAGACAAAATTCGCTTGTGAATTGAAAAATTTTAATGCATTAGATTTTTTCGACCGGAAGGAAGCCCGAAAACTAGACCGATTTGCCCAATACGCCCTTGTTTCATCCGATGAGGCTATTCTCGATGCGGGAATAGACTTTATTGATGTCGATAAATTTCGAGTAGGTGTTATTTGGGGAGCTGGAATAGGTGGACTGGAAACTTTTCAGGATGAAATGATGAATTATGCTGAAGGGGATGGAACACCGCGTTTCAACCCCTTCTTCATTCCAAAAATGATTGCGGATATTGCGCCCGCAAACATTTCCATAAAACACGGTTTTATGGGACCAAACTATACCACAGTTTCTGCCTGTGCATCTTCCGCCAATGCGATAATTGATGCGTTCAACTATATTAGGTTGGGCACTTGCGATATTATTGTTACAGGAGGAAGTGAAGCCGCTGTAACTATTGCAGGTATGGGAGGTTTTAATGCTATGCACGCGTTGTCAACTCGGAACGAAAGTCCCGAAACTGCCTCTCGACCCTTTGATGCCACCAGAGATGGTTTTGTGCTTGGGGAAGGAGCTGGAGCTCTTATTCTTGAGGAATATGAGCACGCTAAAAAACGCAGAGCAAAAATTTATGCAGAAGTTGTTGGTGGTGGAATGAGCAGCGACGCTCACCATATGACCGCCCCTCATCCGGAAGGTAGAGGAGTGGAACGAGTTATGCTAAATTGTCTTCAGGATGCAAACATGAGTCCTGAGGATGTGGACGCCATAAACACGCACGGAACCTCAACTCCACTAGGCGACGTTGCAGAACTAATGGCGATTGTAAAGGTTTTTGGCAAACATGCTAAGGACATTAATATCAATTCAACTAAATCGATGACGGGGCATCTTTTGGGTGCTGCGGGGGCCATTGAGGCCATAGCTTCGATATTAAGCATGAAATATGGGATTGTTCCGCCAACCATTAATCATACTACGGTGGACGAGAATATAGATCCTTCTCTAAACCTTACCCTAAATAAAGCTCAGAAACGTGAAGTTAATGTTGCCATGAGTAATACCTTTGGGTTTGGAGGGCACAATGCTTGTGTGCTCTTTAAAAAACTTGATGCCTAGAACAATTAATGGCTTCCATTAAAAATATATTTTCTTCCCGTGATGATAAAAACGGGGAATTTTTTGATTCCCTAAAGAAAATATTGGGGTTTAAACCCAAGAATCTTTCCCTTTACGAAACTGCCTTTACCCATCGATCCACGAATGAGAAAAACGAAAGTGGCCAGCCTCAAAATTACGAGCGCATGGAGTTTTTGGGCGATGCTATGTTAGGTGCAGTAATTGCCGCACATCTATTCAAAAAGGTACCTGAAGGAAATGAAGGCTATCTTACCAAAATGAGAAGTAAAGTGGTAAGCCGCGAACATTTAAACGAACTGGGACGGGATTTGAATTTGACCAAATTCTTAAAATCAAGCGTTCCGACGCAACAGTTTGGTGGCAACATCTACGGTAATGTTTTTGAAGCCTTGGTAGGTGCAATTTATTTGGATAGAGGCATAAAATACTGTGAGAAATTCATCCAGAAAAGGGTTATCAAACCTTATGTAGACATCAAAAAGCTGGAAGGAAAGGTTATAAGTTATAAAAGTCTTTTCATTGAATGGTGCCAAAAACATAAGAAATCTTTTCACTTCGAAATTTATGAAGATAACGGTAAGGATGAACCCAAGCACTTCGCTGTTCGTTTAAAGCTCGATGATGAAGTTGTTGCCAAAGCAAGAGCCACTTCTAAGAAAAAGGCCGAGGAACAGGCCGCAAAACGCGCTTATTACAAGCTTCAGGAAAAAATAGATTCAGAACGGCACTAAGTGCTTGCTCCTGATTTTATTAAATTTTTCATTCCACTTTAAACAAGCTTTTTCGCGTTACTTCAGTCATAAATTAGCGAATAATTAAGAGGTTTTTCTCCGCCTATTCTTAATACTTGCGTATTTTTGTGTGTGGCGCGAAAGTGGCCAGTCAAATACCTTCCTTTAACGTATTTCTGTTCCCTTCCAACGCCAAACACTTAATCGTATCAAAATTTTTTAAATGGCCAATCACAAACTTGATTTTGATGAAGAAATGGATGATCCATATACTCTTGTCGCCATTCATTGTAGTGAGGAAGAATATAAGATTGCCTATTTATTAAATCTGCATTTGGATATAAAGTTCATTAGAAGAGCTGTTGATTTAGATTTTTCTAGTCAAGGTTTAATGGTAACATTTCCTATTTACGATTTTGAAGATGCTAATAAATTCACGGGCTATCATTTGGTAGCCAATAGCTGTCGTTCCGAAGATGCAAGTTTACAAAGCTCAAATGGCTTGTTCGCTTTAATGGCGCCAAACGAATCTAAGATCCATTATTTACTTCCAGAATTTAAAAAGGTAGATTATTTTTTAAAAATATATTCGGACTTTGAAACGGATGAGTTGCCAAGAATAATTGCTGAAATCAATAAAATCAAACAAGTCATTTCTGCCTATATAGTAGATTTGGACGATATAAAATCTAGAAACAATTTAATTTTTGATTAGATGGTTAACCAAAAAAGAACAAAAATAGTAGCCACTCTCGGGCCTGCAACTTCAAGCGAAGAAATCCTAAAACATATGATTTTGGAGGGAGTGGACATGTTTAGGGTAAATTTTTCTCACGCTAATTATGACACAGTTAAGACTACAATAGCGACAATCAGAAGGCTTTCTGAGGAGTTGGATATAAATGTCGCCATTTTGGGTGATCTTCAAGGGCCTAAACTGCGAGTGGGAATGATGAAAGAGGAAGTGGTTGTGCAGCCAGGCGACGAGTTGTCCTTCTTCACAGGAAATGAGTTTGAAGGAACCAGAACGCGGGTTTATATGAACTACGACAATTTTCCTAAAGATGTAAATGTAGGAGAAAGAGTGCTTTTGGATGACGGTAAACTTATTTTTGAAGTACTGGAGACTAATAAGGTTGATGAAGTAAAAGTTATGGTGATTCAAGGTGGTCCTTTGCGCTCAAAAAAAGGCGTAAATCTTCCAAATACAAACATATCACTTCCTGCACTCACTGCTAAGGATAAAGAGGATGCCATCTTTGCCATAGAGCAAAAGGTGGATTGGTTGGCGCTCTCCTTCGTCCGTCATGCGGGGGATTTAAAGGAATTGCAGGCATTGATTGAAGCACATTCCGAATATAAAATTCCAATAATTGCAAAGATAGAAAAACCAGAAGCGGTTCAGAATATTGAAAAAATTATATCCTATTGTGACGGCTTGATGGTTGCCAGAGGCGATTTGGGCGTGGAAGTTCCCGCCGAAGAAGTTCCACTTATCCAAAAAGAGTTGGTCCTTATGGCAAAACGCGCGCGAATTCCCGTAATCATTGCAACGCAAATGATGGAAACGATGATTACCAGCTTAACTCCTACCAGAGCCGAAGTTAATGATGTGGCAAACTCTGTAATGGATGGAGCCGATGCCGTGATGCTTTCTGCTGAAACTTCGGTAGGAAATTATCCAGTGGCAGTTATCAAAACCATAGCCAAAATTCTGAAAAGTGTGGAAAACTCTGATTTGATTCGAGTGCCACAAGAGCCGCCTCAAATTAAAACCAACAGATACATTACAAAATCCATCTGTTTTCACGCTGCCAATATGGCGAATGAAATTGAGGCGCAGGCCATCTGCACGCTAACCAATAGTGGTTATACCGCCTTTCAGATCTCTGCTTGGCGTCCTTCGGCGTTTATTTTGGCCTTTACCTCAAACAAACGCATTCTCGGTCGTCTGAATTTATTATGGGGTGTGAAAGCATTCTATTACGATAAATACGTAAGCACAGATGAAACTGTTGAAGACGTAAACCGAATTGCCTATGAAAAAGGATATGTACACAAAGGCGATTACCTAATCAACCTTGCAGCGATGCCAATTTCGAATAAAGGAATGGTAAACACGTTGCGGGTTTCGCAGGTAAAGTAGTTGGAAAACTTTTATATTTAAACTTTGACAAAGTTCAAAACTTTGTCAAAGTTGATTTGATCACTCAGAAACCGCAACCTTCTCGATCTTCATGGCGCTACCTTCTTTAGTTATTGTAACGGTATAACCAAAACCAGTTTTTTTGTAACTATATGCTATTTTTTGAAGTTGGTTATCATTTCGATTAATTCGAAGTTCGCTGGTTAAAACGCCTTTCTTTTTGTCGCTATTTTGTTGGACTTCATTGTTGGAACCCTTCGGATTTGGGAAGGCGAACTGCCGCGGAATTTCAAATAGTTGTTGGGCTATAAAAAAGGCTTCGTGCCATTTATCGGTGGGCAAAAGCAAGGTTTGTATTTTGGTGGGTTTACTCACGGAATCCCCTGTGGTTTCGGAATATTCCACCTTTGGGAATTCCTTTTTTAGTTCTTCCGCATAGTTTTTTGCCACGGCATTTTCCCCAGAGGGAGAAAACCTCGACATAAAACCGTTAAACGCAAAACCTTTTTGGTTGTTGTATTCCACTTCGTCCATTGCGCCATCTATTCCTCCAACATTCATCGTGGTTCGTCCTTCGGTATTTATGATTTTTACCTTCGTTCCTAAGGGCATAACTGCCAGCTTCTCACTTTGCAGATTTGGATGTTCCCGCAGGCTCAGACCGCTAACGGCTGTGACATACATAAAACCTGGAGTACTGTCCGACGAAATTGTATCGGAAATTACGGTTTGATTTTCATCATTGTTTTTAATTTCGTTTTTACACGAAGAAAGAAAAGTGAAGCTTAGAAAGATGAGAATGAAAGGTGCTGTGATTTTCATAAGAAATTTATTTTTGAGGTAGGATACTAATTTTGACAACCTTTCAAACTTTGTCAAAGATTTCAAACGTTGTCTTGATTTGGAGTTTTAAATTAGCTTAAAGATACGTAGTCTTTTCTTAAAATTGTATATTCTGTCGATTTCTCACCCGTGGGAACACTGCCGAGGATGGACGGGTGCATTAAAATTCAAGTTTTAGTTGTACGTCAATGGATTCTTTTTGGACTTCCTTTTTCTTTGAGACTTCATTGTTTAGGTTCGAGATGGAAATTCCCAATAATCGTACCGACTCCTTCATTTTTTCTTGATATAACAATTCTTTAACCAGTTCTAAAATCAATTCTTTTGAAGCGAGAAAGAGGGGAGCCGTTTTGCTTCGTGTTTGTATGGTAAAATCACTATACCGAATTTTTAAGGTGACGGTTTTTCCTGCCAATTTTCTTTTAAGTAGACGTTCTTCCACTTCAATCGCGATTTCTTCTAGTCGCTCCATCATAAATATTTCCGAAGAAATATTCTCCGAAAACGTGTGTTCCGCAGCCAATGATTTCTGTTTTCGCGAAGGTTTTACTTTGCTGTTATGGATTCCGCGAACCACGTTGTAATAATGATCTCCACTTTTCCCGAAATGTTCATTTAAAAATTTCAAAGACTGTTTTTTTAAATCCCTTCCTGTATAAATTCCAAATCGATACATCTTTTCCTTTGTAACCTTTCCAACACCAAAGAATCTCTTGACATCCAAAGTTTCCAGAAATGGTACAACTTCTTCAGGAGAAATCGTTTTTTGACCGTTCGGTTTATTGATATCACTTGCAATTTTCGCGACAAATTTATTGATGGAAATTCCTGCGGAAGCATTCAATCCTGTCCTCTCCTTTATTTTTTTCCGAATCTCGGTTGCAATCATGCTAGCACTCGGATTTCCTTTTTTATTCTCAGTTACATCTAAATAAGCTTCATCTAAAGAAAGCGGTTCTACTAAATCCGTGTATTCAAAAAAAATCTTTCTTATTTGATTAGAAATCTCACGGTAACGGTCAAAACGCGGCGGCACGAAAATCAATTCTGGGCAATTTCGTTTGGCGGCCATTCCGCTCATTGCACTTCGCACACCAAATTTTCTCGCTTCATAACTCGCCGCTGCCACCACGCCTCTTTTTTCGCTGCCCCCGACGGCCAAAGGTTTTCCAATAAGAGCTGGATTGTCCAATTGCTCCACGGATGCGTAAAAAGCATCCATGTCAATATGGATTATTTTGCGGATGTGGGGCGCTTCCAACATATTGCAAAAATACTATCTTGGAGGCTCTCAAACCCCAAAGGTTTCAAAAACCTTTGGGGTTTTATACATATTCTTTTGAGGTTTTCTGAAACTTCCTGCAAGGTTTTCAAAACCTTGTAGGTATATTTATCCTATGAAAACAGCAATAATATTAGGCGCAACTGGCTTAACCGGAAGTATCCTTTTGGAGAAATTGATCGAAGACAATTCTTTTGATAAAATCAAACTCTTTTCTCGCAGTTCCACAGGAAAAAACAATCCAAAAGTCGAAGAACATTTAATCGATTTGTTCCAATTGGAAAAGCATTCCAACGATTTTACAGCCGATGTGGCTTTCTGCTGTATCGGAACCACAAAAGCTAAAACTCCCGATAATGAAACCTATAAAAAGATTGATTACGGCATTCCGGTGGCCGCTGCAAAACTCGCAAAGAAGAATGGCATTAAAACATTTGTCGTAATTTCAGCTTTGGACGCGAATGAAAACAGCCGTGTGTTTTACAATAAAACAAAAGGGGAAATGGAGCGGGATGTTTTAAACCAAAATATTGTAAACACCTATATTCTTCAGCCCTCCTTGATAGTTGGCGATCGGAATGAATCCCGGTTTGGCGAAACTATAGCAGGAATTTTTATGAAGATTTTTGGCTTTTTAGTTCCGAATAAATATAAAATGATTAAAGCCGAAACCATTGCCGAAGCGATGCTGTTTATTGCGAAAGAAGGATATTCTGAAAAGATAATTACTTCAGTAAAAATAAAGGAAATTAATAATTAAGTGGCTTTTCCTGCAAGGTTTTCAAAACCTTGTAGGTTTTTTTTGATACCTAAATGGAATTGGCTCCAGCTTCTCACGATATAGGAGAATAAATGTTAACGAAAGAAATGAAATTAATTTACATCTTATTATTCCTAATATTTGTCCTTTTAATTTGGTCTGGTATCAATCCTATGGAGTATTTCACCTGGTTTTTAGAGGTCTTACCGGCGGTACTTGGAATCTTGATTTTGGTTATTACCTTTAAAAAATTCAGGTTTACAAAATTGGTTTATGTTCTTATATTTCTCCATTGCGCCATCTTGATTGTTGGAGGTCATTATACCTATGCCGAAGTTCCACTTTTTGACTGGGTTCGTGATGTTTTCAATCAATCTAGAAATAACTATGATAAATTGGGTCATTTTGCCCAAGGTTTCGTGCCAGCAATGATCGCTCGTGAACTGCTTATTCGGAAAGAAGTAGTTTTGAAAAAGAGCTGGTTGGCCTTTATTGTTGTTTGTATAGCTTTGGCAATTAGTGCAGCCTATGAACTGTTAGAATGGGCCGTGGCGGCTGTGAGTGGGGAAGATGGCGATTCCTTTTTGGGAACTCAAGGCTATATTTGGGATACGCAATCTGATATGCTTTTTGCATTGTTTGGCGCTATTGTAGCACTGCTAACCTTGTCGAGAATACACGATATGCAACTCTTTAAAATACAAGGAATAAAGGTTTATCATTAATACCTACAAGGAGCCCGGGGCGGCGGGAACACCTTGCAGGATAAACAACTTTCAAAATGCAAGAAATAGAACGTAAATTTTTGGTCACTTCCGAAGCTTTTAAAAACGAAGCTTTTAAACGCACCCGCATTGTGCAGGGGTTTTTGAACACTCATCCCATTCGGACTGTTCGAGTGCGAATCCACGGAGAACAAGGTTTTATTACCGTAAAAGGCAAACCCAATGAAACTGGAGTTACACGTTTTGAATGGGAACGCCAAATCTCTTTGGCCGAAGCGGAGGAGCTATTGCATCTATGTGAACCAGGGATTATTGAAAAAACCCGTTTTGAAGTCCAAAATGGGGACCACATCTATGAAGTTGATGAGTTTTTAGGCGAAAATGAAGGGTTGATTATAGCCGAAATCGAGCTAGGTTCCGAAAATGAGCCTTTCTCAAAACCATCTTGGTTGGGAAAGGAAGTTACAGGCGAGGTGAAATACTACAATTCAAACTTGAGTAAGAATCCGTTTAAAAAGTGGCTTTGAAAAAGTAGCAGTTGGCAGTTGCAGTTGGCAGTGTCACTGTGATAGAAGTTGGATGATTTTTCGAATTGTTTCTTTGTTGGAAGTCGCAACAATTCCCTCTTCAAAAAATGTATCGCTGTGCATAGAAACTTTTGGCTTTTGTAAAAGCACTTGCTTTTTGGTAGTTGCAGATAAGTGGATACTAGTAAAACCAGCTTCCTTAAATTTCAGGACATTTTCAATATTCACCCCGCTTCCGGGCATAATTTCTATTTTACCTTTTGAATAATCTTTAAACTTCTTCAAAAGTGAAATCCCTTCAATCGCAGTTGGTTTTTGACCCGATGAAAGCAATCGGTTTACTTTTAAATCTATCAACTTTTGAAGTTCTTCCAATGGGTTTTCAACCCAATCAAACGCTCGGTGAAACGTGAATTCGATTCCTTCGGAAGCATTTATTAACTGCTCAGTTTTATCAAAATCGATTTCATTTCCAACAGTCAAAACTCCACTAACAATTCCTGCACATCCCATTTTTTTGCAGAAAGCAATATCTCTAAGCATAATATCTAATTCCACTTCGGAATAGGTAAAGTTGCCACTCCGTGGACGAATTAAAACGTGAACTGGAATATCTAACTCCGTGATTGCCTTTTCTATCAATCCATGGGAAGGTGTCAAGCCACCGACTGATAGCTCAGTGCAGAGTTCAATGCGGTGTGCGCCCCCATCTTGTGCGGCTTTGGCACTTGCAAAACTATTGGCGCAAATTTCGATTTTCATTCTATATTTATTTCATCAATAAACGTCCAAGCCTTGTGCCCGGCACCTTGCAACCCGTCAGGAATTATCCCATAATTGGGAATTGTCAATTTTATATATCGAGGGTTTATACTTTGGTTTTCGGTAAAATCAATTTTAACATCAATCAAATTATCGTTTTTCGCTATTATTTGTCTTCCAATGGCAAACTTCCCCCCTTTGGAACTTTCGCCAGAAACAATTAGTCCTTGAGGCGCATAGATCCAAACTCCGGGGGAATTGAAGAATCGGGTTTGTAGAGATTTAATTTCAGTGTCTTTTCCCAAATCGATTGTTATCTCCAAATCATCACCCCAAAACCCTAACCATTCCTTATCTCCATAACGTTTATCACTACCTGAAATTCCGTTGATAAGCGCCTCTTTTCCACCTGCGGCATAAGCAGGATTTGGCGGAACGTTGATTGTGATTTTTCCTGTAATTCCTTTGTGATATTTTACTGCTTCGGAAAAGTCACGACCGAGTTTTTCCCCATCCTTAAAAACATTTGCTGCAATATTTGCATCTTCATCTATTAAAAATGGCTCTGAATAAACTTTAATTTTTGAGCTATTTATAGAATAACGAATTTCCTTTCCCTTGGTGGGTGTTGTCAATTCATAATATATCTTGTTATCTCTTTTAAGAATCGAACCCTCGATTTCGTATAAGTAATTGGCGTAATTGATATCCAATTCATCCAAGCGTTTCATAAAAACTTCCACCCGCGAAAAGAAATCTGGGTAATCTTTGTCAAAATTTTGGGAAGGACCAGACCAAGTAACCTCACTCATCGCAAGAATTCTTGGGAAGACCATATATTCCACTTGTTTTTCCGTTTTAATATATTCTGTCCACAAATTGGCTTGTGCTCCGAGTATATATTTTCCTTCTTCCTCAGTTAATTCATGCGGGATTGGATTTAGTGAATACACTTTTTTCAAAGGGAGAAAACCTCCAATCGCAACTGGTTCATCTAAATTTTCACTTTGGTAATAATCAAAATAGGCATGGGAAACTGGCGTCATAATTACATCGTTTTTTTGCTTGGCAGCATCGATTCCGCCCTGCATTCCACGCCAAGACATAACCGTTGCATTTGGCGCCAATCCGCCTTCCAGAATCTCATCCCAACCAATTATTTTTTTGCCCTTGCTGTTCACAAACTTTTCAATTCTATGGATAAAATAGCTCTGTAAACCTTCTTCATCTTTTAAATCAAGATCTTTGATCAATTGTTGGCAATGCGCACAATTTTTCCATCGTAATTTTGGGGCCTCATCGCCGCCAATATGGATATACTCGCCCGGGAACAAAGGCATAACTTCACTTAAAACATTTTCCAAAAAGGTAAAGGTTTCTTCTTTTGGACAGAAAATATCCTCAAATACGCCCCAAGTTGTGGCTACTGGAATCTGCTCTCCAGTACAACCTAATTCTGGATACGAATGAATAGCAGCTTGCGCATGGCCAGGCATTTCAATTTCGGGAATAATGGTTACGTTTTGTGTTGCGGCATAAGCAACGACTTCCTTTATATCTTCTTGGGTGTAAAATCCGCCGTAACGTTGGCCATCATATAGCTCAGGCTTGTCCTCGTAATGGCCAACTCGCGTTTCCTCGCGAAAAGCCCCTTTTGAGGTTAGCTTTGGATATTTCTTTATTTCAATTCGCCATCCCTGATCCTCGGTTAAATGCCAATGAAAATAATTCATTTTCAACATGGCTAGATTTGCGATGTACTTCTTTACGAATTCCTTATCGAAGAAATGTCTTGCCACGTCCAAATGCATCCCCCGGTATTGGAATTTTGGAAAATCAGTAATTGTCAATTGAGGTATCGACAGTTTTTTGTTTTCCCCTTTAGGGGTTAGGGGTTTCTCGAGTCTCGGAGGAAGCAATTGCCGCAAAGTTTGAATGGCATAAAATGCACCACTGGCATCATTGGTTTTAATAGTGACTTTTGAAGCCGTTATATCTAAATAATAACCTTCTGAAGGTTGCTTTGTATCTTTTTCAATTATAATTTGTGCTTTGTTTTTTGATCGTATTTGAAGCTGAAATCCAGCTCCATTTTGGAGAAATTCCTGAAAGAAATTTCCAGCAATTTCAAATTCAAGTTCAAAAAAGAAGCTTGTGTTTTTGTCAATTGTGAAACTTCCACCGTGGATTTCCATCTGTTGGGGTTTCGGAATTAAAACTACTTCTGGGGTTTGTGAATAACCGCTATAACAGAAAATCGATAGAATTAGGATAAGGCTATTTCGCATTGCTATTTTATAAATTGGTTTAGGGTTTTGTATTGCAACTTCGATGGGGTTTTGCTGTCAGTATAAAAGTAAATGGTTTTGGCTCGGTTTGGCAACAAATCAAAATAATTATCGCTCCATTTTCCATTGTTATCAGCCCTTATAAATACGTTTTTCTGAAGTGTTTTTGATGAAAGGGTGATTGAAAAAACATTTTTATTGTCTGTTCGAGCGCAGTCGAGAACTTTATCCTTCGAAAATTTATGGAGGTCTCGACTGCGCTCGACCTGACAGCCCAATTCGATTTCGATTTCATGTCGGTTACTGAGCGAAGTCGAAGTATCGATTTCAAGGAGTTTCAAATCTTTCGGTTTTACAAAATAGTGCAAGTATTCACTTTCACCAAAACTTACTATTAAAACACTGGATGATTTGTCAAAATTCAAAGGTTTCAAAGGTAGGGTGAACACAATTTCACTGCTATTTTCTGAGCTTTCGATCGGCGTTTTCTTCTGAAAAATTTGGCGCCCTTCAAAATTGATCAATTCAATTGAAAGTGTATCTGAGATTCTTTTGAAAGTATCGTTTATGACGAAAATTTGTAGAGAATCGTTCTTTTCCTCGGCAGAAATCAAAATATTTTCAAAGGACTTCTTTGCTTCATAATGCAAAGCTTTCCAATTTCCAAAGTAATCGATACTCGACCAAGAAACAACAGGCCAACAGTCGTTCAACTGCCAATAAAGCGTCCCCATATTGTAGGGTTTTGCTCGGCGATGGGCGTGGATTCCTTTGGTTATACCATATGCTTGTAGCAATTGGCTAATATAAACGTAATCGGCTGCGTTTTGCGGAACAGGAAAATAGCGCGCCATATATTCATCGATTACCTGAAAGCCTCTTTTGTGTTTTTGGTGGGATGCGAAAAGTGGGTCGTTCATTATTACGGAATCTCTTCCCGTGGCATACTGAATGGTTTCGACACTCGGAAATGATTGAAACCCGAACTCACTCATAAATCGAGGTACTTCTTCCTCAAAATGTTCAAATGGATATCCATCATGCCACACCCACCAATCGTGGGCATCGCCCTCAAATTGATAGCGTTTGTCGCCACGTCCATATTTTGGAGAACTTTCCCAATAATTGATACTAGGATTTAAACTGTCTACAATTTGCGGCAATAGCTCCTTAAAAACCGCTTGATAGCTTTGTTCGATTTCCTCTTTTTGTGTTTCCGTTTTACCATCCTGCCAACCCCATCGCGCCCAACCTTCGCTGATTTCGTTATTACCGCACCACAGGGCGATACTGGCGTGATTTCGAAGTCGCTTTACATTCTCTATGGCTTCCGCTTTTACGTTGTCTAGAAAGTCAGTATCGCCTGGATACATTCCGCCGGCGAACATAAAATCCTGCCAGATTAAAATTCCCTTTACATCACACAACTCGTAGAAATAATCATATTCATAAATTCCGCCACCCCAAACGCGAAGCATATTCATATTTGCAGAAACTACATCGTTGATTAGTTCAGAATATCGTTTACAATCTATTTTGCTCTCCATCATTTGCTGTGGAATGTAATTGGCACCCTTCATATAAACAGGCTTTCCATTTAATTTGAAGTAAAAACTCTCACCAATGGAATCTTTTTCAGTGATCAATTCCATCGAACGGATTCCGAGCTTTTTTGAATGGGTTTCAAGTACATTTCCTTTTTGAATCAAATCAATCTGGATGTCATATAAAAATGCTTCTCCTAAATTATGCGTCCACCAAAGCTTGGGATTTTTAATGTTGAAAGGAATCTCAAATTTCTTTTGATTTGGGATTGTTTTAAAGCTTTCAGAAAAACTATCTCCACTAGTTTTATTTGAGACTTTAAGTGTGAATTCTTCCTCCTCTAAAACGTCTATTTCAAATTTGGCAATAACTTCAGCATTCGAATCAGTTATGGATTTTGTTTGTAGAAAAACATTTTCTACTCGCGCACTGTTGTAGCTGATTAACGAAACATCACGCCAAATCCCCATTGTTTTTATAACTGGCCCCCAATCCCAACCTGATTGATATTGGGGTTTTCGACTGAATACGCGGGCATCTTCAGGTAATTTGTAATGGAGTCGAGAAGCCTTCTCTTTTTCAATGGTATCGATATGTGTAAAAATGACTAAAAGCTGATTTTTATTTCTAAGAATATGGCTTACATCAACTTCCCAATTTCGAAAAGCGTTGTTGGCCGAAAGGATTAGGCTATCATTCAAGAAGACTTCGGCATAAGTGTCTAAACCTTCAAAATTCAAAAGGTGTTTTTGCTTTTTTAAAGTTTTGTCAGAAACAGAAAATCCCTTCTTATATTGCCAGGTTTTCATTGAAACCCATTGAATAGAATCTTCATTATTCTTCAAAAATGGATCGGGAATTTCTCCTAACCGTAATAAGTCGGCTTGTACTGTTCCGGGCACTTCAGCGGGTTGCCAATTTTGAATTTCGGTTTCTGAAAATTGCCAACCTTCATTTAGAGAATTGGTTTCATTGGTGGATTCCTCACAAGAAGCAAATAGAACCAACAAAGGAAGAAGTAGAAATGGCTGAATTTTCATTTTACGAAAATATGAAATATGTTTTCAGCAGTTACAAAACGTTTAAACATAAAAAATAATCTATAGAGAAAAGAATAGACGTCCAATGACCAATTTTATGCTATCAATAATTTTATAGAGAGTTTCATTACTATAGTTGATTTGACATTTTCTCAAATATGTCGATATAAAAAACCTCCCAAAAGGCTAATTCTTGGAAGGTTTTTTCTAAGAACTGAGAACCTTCTTAGTGGTGAAATTGCTAGACTTTTAGTTTTTCGATTTTCGTTCTTAAATTTTATGAGGGTTGGTTTTTCATTTAATCAGAAACTGATATCCCACTGTTTCATTCACAATAAATTACGACTCCCCCAAGCGTTCAAAAATGTGTAATGGTTACATTGCTGTTAACAATGGGTTATCTGGTTTCTAATAATTGCTTATTTGTAATAGTTGAATTACTTAGCTAATGTAAGCAGGAGAGGAGAGATAAGAAATACCCAGTAAAGGGGATTTTACGAAGTCAACATTTGATTCTGATAAAATGGATTTTCATTAAAAAAGGGCTACCGTTTTTACTCGGCGCCCTTTTATACAAACAAAAACTCCCCACAGAATTTGTTTTATTCAAAAATAAGATGAATTCGAGACAATGGAAATACCCAGTACGGGGTATTTTAAGGGTTTGAATGTGAATAGAATCTCTAATAATTTCATTTTAAATTTTGCTATAAACTAAATCACTTCAAATTCTGGAATACTTAAAGAGTTTGAATTTATAAACTATTATGGTTTTCGAAACTAAAGATTATATTTTTATAATAGTTTTAAAGTTTAGCAATTATTTTGTTCATTAACAGAGTGGTAGGGGTGTAATCTGTGTCTGATAAAACAGCGAATCTCGATTGCCTTTTTGGCTTGTTTCAGTGCGTTTTTATAATCACGGGTTTTATAGAGTAGGGACGCATAGGTATCTAAATTCTGGTAATTTTCATCTAGTTCAATAGAGCGAATAACCATTTCTATACATTTTGATAAAACATCGGTCTCGTCATGCTTTTCATAACCATGCCAAGCCAGATTGTTCAGCGAAGTCCATTCGTTCCATATTTCTTGAATTTTATCGTCGGTAAATTCCGTATAGGGCGAATCTGAAAGTTCTTGGGGTTCCTTAATGGCTTGAACATCTAGCCCGAGCAAGTATTCAATTGAAATTTTAAAATCTTCTTTTGATTGAGAACCTACTTCTTCAAATAAAATTTGACCACCCTTTATAAAATAAAAAGTCGGAATGGAGGTAATACCAAGCGCATCATCAGCTTCGTTATCGTCAACATCAAGCCGATAAAAATCCACGCGATCTTTGTATTCTATGGCGAGTTCATCCATAATAGGTGACATTAATCTACAAGGTGCACACCAAGTCGCGTAAAAATCAATAACAAAGGGTTTGTTGTTGGTTTCAATTTTACTCAGAATATCATTATCGGTTATGCTTTTTACTTGTCCTGAAAATAGGAACGGAACAAAAAAGAGGGCGACTGTAATTATATTTTTCATAATTTTTGAGTCTAGATGATATTCAAATGTAGATAGAATGGTCTTACTAAAAAATACCTATTTAGGTGTATTTTTCAAGTTTTGGGATTAAATATTTGATTAGAAATCATATTTTTTGTCAAGCGCATACCGCAATAACTCTCCCTTTCCTGAAAGCCCCAGTTTGTGTATCATATTTTTTCGGTGTTTTTCTACAGTTGAAACTGCCGTGAAGCGAAGGTTGGCAATCTCGCTGGTAGATTTTCCTTGCCCAATGTATTGCAAAATCTCACGCTCACTTTTTGAAAGCACGGGTTTCTTATCCGTGGTTTCAGAATCTTCATCCATAAAAGATAAATCTATAGCACTGTCAAAAAAGGTATTGCCTTCTGCTACTGCTTTTATGGCGTGTAGCACCTCTTCCAATGGCGAATTTTTGAGTAAATAGCCTGTTGCGCCAGCATCTATCATTTGTTCTATGGCGTCTCGCTGGCTAAACATGGTAAAAGCTATGATTTGGGTTTCTGGGAATTCTTTTTTAATAAGTTTCGTGGCGGCAATACCATCTATTTTCGGCATTTTGATATCGGTCAGAACCACTTGTGGTCGCTTATTTCGCACTATATCCAACAGAGCTTCACCATCGTTGGCCATCCCAACAATGGATATATCTTCTTCGTATTTCAGTAACAGGTTTATGCCATCAACAAGGCTTTGGTGATCTTCGGCTATTGCTAAGGTTATCATATTGGTATATCTATTAAAACGGATGTTCCTTTTCCTATGGTTGAATCTACTTCCATGCTTCCCTCAAGGTGTTCAACACGGCGCTCAATGCTGGAAAGTCCCATCCCATCCTGGCTGTGCATTTTTTTAATGTTAAAACCTTGGCCGTTGTCTTCCACAATAATACTTAGAGAATCTTTGTATTGTGTGATGGAAATACTTGCTTCGGAAGCATTTGAGTGTTTAATAATGTTGGTAACCAATTCCTGGATAATTCGAAATACTGCAATTTCCATTGAATTATCTAGTCGCTCATCCAGTCCGAAATCTTGGATCTCGACCGTTAAATTACTTGTGTTAGAGGCATTTTTTGCCAATTTTTCTACGGCTGGAAGCAAGCCGTTTTTTGCTATGACGCCACTGTTTTTGAGATGTGCCATTGACCGGATTTCAGTGTAGGCATCTTCAAGAAGCGAACTTGTTTTTTCAAAGAGTTCATCTTCGTTTGATAGTTTTCCTTTATTCTTTTTTAGGTGGTCAAACTGCATTTTCGCAGCTGCTAACGTGGCGCCCACACTGTCGTGTAGATCACTTGCCAAGCGTTCTCGTTCTTTTTCTTGACCTGCGATCATCGCATCAATAGTAGTAAGTTCTTGTTCTTTTAGAATTTTTTCTGTCTTTTGGATTTCTATTTCGTGCTGTTGTTCTGCAATTCGCTGTTTGCGGCGGGTGTTCTTGATAAGAAGGAACCCAATTAATGCAACGCCAAAAAGACCGCCTCCAAGTCCGATTGCAATATTTCGATTTTGTGTTCTTTTTGATTCGATTTCCAGATTATCAGCCCGTAATTTTTCGTTGTCATATTGCTCCTTAATTTTAGACATATTTACGTTTTGCGACGTTTCATTGATGCTGTCTTTTATTTTCGATAGTTTTTCTGAATAAGCAAAGGCAGTATCAAATTGACCAATCTTACTATAAAGATCCGTCATATTACTGTAGAATATTTTCTTTGTCTTTAAGTTGAATTGACGAAGCGGAATGGAGTCGGCTTTGTGATAATAGGTAATGGCAGATTTATAATCGCCCATGTTTTTATAGGCCTGAGCTTGATTATTATAGTTGTAAGACAAATATTCTTGACTTTGTTTTTTTATATAGAAAGGGGCTGTTTTTTTGAAAAAATAAAGAGCGCTATCATATTGTTTTAGAGTGGTAACATAAACTACTCCCTTGTTGAACAAAAAATTAGTGGCCAGTAAAGTGTCATTTAATTCTGTCGCGATATTTATGGCTTGGTCAAAATTTTGAATTGCCCTTTTTGCATCATCGGCCTGAAGATAAACAACTGCCAATTTTGAATATGCTATCGCTTCATCAATGGGTTTGCCGCAAATTTTTGAGGTGCTGATATATTCATCCAAAAATTGTTTTTCAGGAATCATGGTATGAGGTTGGTGACTTAAAACTTCCATAATCAAAAGGTTGATTTTGGCAAGATTGCAGACATCGTTTAATTGGGTATATATTTTTCTAGCTTCGATAAAATTGGCGAAGGCAAGATCGTGGTTGCTTTTTGAAAAACAGCAAGAGCCTTTCAATTTATGAAAATACGCTTTATCATTTTCTTCAAGTTTTGAAACGTCCACAGTTTTAAGTATTGCCAACGCACTGTCTGCTTCAAATTTTTGAAGAAAACCTTCTGCTTTTGCCAAAGTTTTATTTTGTGAAGGGCACTGAAAGGAAAATAAGACCACGGCCAAAAATAAATATGGAAAAACTATTTTCACGGTTTGGCTATAAGCGTTCCTATTAAGATTGAACCATCTTTGTCTTCTTCAAAAATTCGCTTAGTTGAAATGTCCTTAATTTCATGTTCATTGGGTTTAGGCAGTTCAAATTCTTCACAATCTTTAACGGAATCAGTTTCATCATATATCCGCAACACCAATTCCATTGTTTTTCCATTTTCCAAATTGAATCCATTTGGAATGGGCATTTTTTTAAGAGTTCTTAAGACAGCTCCCGTTTTTGTATTTATGTGCAGTTCAATACGATTTTGATTTGAACACCAAACAGCTCTACTAATTATGTGAGGTATTTTAACAGTGCTTAAGTTGTCAATTAGAAATTCGATTTCCGTGATGCGATTGCTATCGGTATCGTCCCAATGGAATAAACCTCTAATTAGAATATCGTGATCATCAACTTTGGCGTCAAAAACAATCTGATAACGGTTACTTCCAATAATAATATAATGCTTCTCAATTATGGGTTTTTGTTTCATAATCTATATTCTTTAGGTTAGAAATTCTTATTTACAAGGTTACGTCGTATATAGATGAGATAATATACCCTTTACAGGGTATTTTGTATTAAAGCGGAAGCCAATTTAGAGAGAAGAATTAAGAAAACCAATTATTTGGCTACAATTCAAATGAAAAAGGGGAATAAGAGGGTCAAAAACAACTTTAAAAGAAAATAAAGCAGGGTTTTGTTGCCAATTTTAAAAAGGAGTTAACACTCGAGACCATTAAGTTAGAGTTTATTGGCTTTCAACCTTTTTTATAAAAGATAAAGAGTTTAAAATCAGCACGCTATTCACTGCATCCTTTATCTACCACATGCCTTAGTTCGTAGGAAAAATTGGCATGCCGGGCAGGGATTTGGAAATGTTTTATTTTCGGCTTGGATTCAAATAAGAAAGAAGTTTTTGATTATAAATGTGTAAACCTTCAGTTCTCATCATGAGAACTGAACATGTCAAAAATCTAATGTTAGAAATTGTTATCTCCATCCACCACCAAGGGCTTCGTATAAATCTACAATTGCCTGTAGTCGATTATTTTTTGCCGCGACCAAATCTAGGTTGGAGCTCAGGGTGCGTTCTTGGGCGGTCAAAACTTCTAAATAGTTTGCCAAACCATTATCCAATAATTCCTGTGAATAGTCTGTAGCTAAGTTATAAGCTTCGTTCTCACTTTCTTTTACAGCTATCTTTTCTGTAGCTGCTTCTATGGAATACAAGGCATCCGAAACTTCTTTTCCAGCAATAAGCAACGCGTATTTAAATTGTAATAATGCTTGCTCCTGACGTGCTTGTGAAACTTCGTATTGCGTTCTTACTTTCCTACCATTAAATATCGGTTGTGTTAGGCCACCAACCACTGAGGCAAATAATGAGTTTATGTTAAATAGTTTATCAAGCTCTAAACTCTGAAATCCACCACTAGCGCTAAGGGTAAGCGAAGGATAAAAGTTACTTCGAGACACATTAGTAAGTTCAAAAGCATTTCTCAAACTGTATTCAGCTGCTATAACATCGGGCCTGTTGCTCAACAATTGTGAAGGAACACCCGTTTCCAACGGAATATCGATATTCTGCTCATTCAAAGTACCACGAGCGATATCGTGTGGAGCACTTCCCAAAAGAATAGACAACCTGTTTTCTATTAATCGACTCTGATTTTTTAAGTCTATTAATATGGCTTTCGCGGTGTATAATTGGGCTTCGGTCTGCTTAACTCCTGCTTCATTACCTATACCTGCATCCTTTAAAGCAATTGTTGTTTCTAAACCTTCACTACGAGATGTAACTGTTTTCTCTGTTACCTTAATTTGTTCGTCAACAGCCAAGAGCTGATAATAGGTGGCTGCAATATTTGCTACCAATCTGCTTTTCACTGCTTGGTGAGCTGCTACAGTTTGCAGATATGTTGCGTCTGAAGCGCGTTTGGTACTTCGTATTTTGCCCCAAATATCTGCTTCCCACGAAAGACCTCCCGCAACTTCAAATTGATTTGCCGAAGAAATATCTCCAAATTGACTACTCTGAGAAAACTCCTGATGTGCTGCAGTGGCTGTACCATTTAAGGTAGGAAAATAACCTGCTTTCCCCTGTTTTACATAGGCTTCGGCTATTCGAATTTGCTGAAGAGCAACACGAATATCCATATTGTTTTGAAGTCCTTCTTCAATATAATTTTGAAGCATAGGATCGGTAAATATTTCCTTCCAAGAAACGGTTGCCATCGACAAACTATCTTGTGGCAACTGGTCTGTACGGAACCTTTCAGATTCTACAACGTTTTCTGGTTTAACGTAGTCCTTCGCAACAAAACAGGATTGAAGCGAGAGAAATACAAGTGATATTAAACTAACTTTTATAAATTTCATATTCTGAATTCTTTAGTTTTCTTCCTTCACTTCTACAACAAAAGTGTCTGGAGTTTTATTCATTTTATCTTGCAACCACTGGAAGAAGATATATAGAATAGGAATTACAAATACCCCGAAAATAGTTCCAATTAATAGTCCACCAACAGCGCCAGTTCCAATTGCATTATTACCGCGAGCTCCAATTCCTGTAGCAAACACTAACGGCATAAGCCCCACGATAAAGGCGAAAGAGGTCATTAAAATAGGTCGAAGTCTGGCCTTGGCTCCTTCAAAAGCGGATTCCATTCGTGAAAGTCCCGTTCTTCGTCTTTGAAGCGCAAACTCAACAATAAGAATAGCGTTTTTAGCCAAGAGCCCGATAAGCATTATAAGTGCAATCTGGAAGTAAACGTTGTTTTCTAAGCCTGAAAGTTTTGTAACTATATATGCTCCAAAAACTCCTACAGGTACTGAAAATATTACCGAAAACGGAATTAGGAAACTTTCATATTGCGCTGCTAGAATAAAGTACACGAACAGAATTACCAGGATAAAAATAAAGGTGGTTTGATTACCAGCTGAAATCTCTTCCCGAGTAAGTCCTGAGAAGGCAACAGAATACTCTTGTGGTAAGGCGGTTGCACTTACTTCTTGTACCGCTCTAATTGCATCTCCGGAAGAATATCCAGGTGCTGCTGCACCATTCACATTCGCTGAATTAAACAAGTTGAATCGCGTTACAGACTGCGGTCCATAAACTCTTTTCAAGCTAATAAACTCGGTAATAGGAGCCATTTCGCCTTGTGAATTTCGAACAAACATCTGATTCAAGCTTCCAACAGTCGCTCTATCCTCAGGTAGCGCTTGAACAAAGACGCGGTATTGTTTTCCATATCTAGAGAAATCGGCCGCATAAATACTTCCTATATATCCTTGCAACGTTGTAAGAATAGAACTCACGCTTATTCCAGCTTCTTTCGTTTTTGAAATATTAACGTCTATTTCGTATTGTGGGTAATCGGTATTGAAGGAAGATTGAGCGTACATAATCTCAGGACGCTGCGAAAGTTCTCGCAAATAGTCTTGAGTTACAGCACTAAGGTCGTTGAAACTCCCCCCTGAACGATCTAAAACTTTCATTTCAAAACCTGACGACATTCCGAAACCAGGAACACTTGGAGGCGCAAAGAACAGCATTTTAGCATCTGGAATTGTTGCGGCAATTCGGAAGAGTTGCCCTGTTATCGCTTCAACAGATTTACTTTGCTCTTCTCTTTTTGACCAATCGTCTAGTTTTATAAAACCAATTCCGTAGTTACTTCCAGCACCACTTATTATACTAAACCCATTTACCAGAGAGATATCTCTAATTCCTGGAATGTCTTTTATCTTTTCTTGCAGTTCATTGGTAGCTCCAACAGTACGATCTAATGAAGCACCTGCCGGAAGTTCAATATTGGCGAAAATTAATCCTCTGTCCTCGTCAGGCACAAAACCTGTTGGTGTCGTATTTGACGCCCATACAATCCCAACTGTACAAATAATAAGGAAGACACCAGTAATCCATTTATGTCTGTATAAAAAGTCTAAGGATCGTACATATTTATTTGTGGTAACAGTAAATGCAGTGTTGAACTTACTGAAAAAACGACCTAACAAGTTTTTCTTTTTCACTTCTTCATCATGTGATTTAAGGAAAATAGCACAAAGTGCTGGACTTAATGTTAACGCGTTCACTGCCGAAATTGCGATAGCCACAATAAGCGTAACTCCAAATTGTTCATAGAACACACCTGTAGGGCCTGTAATAAAAGTTACCGGAATAAACACCGCTGCCATCACCAAGGTAATGGATATAATAGCGCCAGTGATATCATTCATTGCCGAGTGAGTGGCTTTTAATGCGGACTCAGCACCTTCCTCAAGTTTGGCGTGGACTGCTTCCACAACAACAATGGCATCATCCACCACAATTCCAATTGCTAGAACCAAAGCGAACAATGTTAATAGATTTATGGAATAACCAAAAAGGTTTAGAAAAAAGAAGGTTCCAATAATAGAAACCGGAACCGCGATTGCCGGAATTAAAGTGGAACGGAAATCCTGAAGGAAAATAAACACCACTAAGAAAACCAATAAGAAAGCTTCAATAAGCGTAGTAATTACCTTGCTGATAGAGGCTTCCAAAAACTCATTGGAGTCGAAGTTTATGGTGTATTTCATCCCTTTTGGAAAGTCCTTTTCTAAAGTCTCAAAACTCTTGTGAATGGAACGGATAATCTCCTGTGCGTTTGATCCTGCAGTTTGATAAATACCCATACTCACCCCTGGATTTCCATTGGTAAACGAGATACCGCCATAGTTTTGCGCATCCAATTCTACATCGGCTACATCTTTAAGCGTAAGAAACTTCCCGTTTCCTAGAGATTTAATTACAATTTCCTCATATTGAGTAGCTTCCTTATATCTACCGCTATAGGTTAAAACATATTCAAAAGACTGCGCATCATTTTGGCCCAAAGAACCCGCCGCCGCTTCTCTACTTTGCTCTCTAATGGCTGCAGTTATATCTGAAGGCTCCAATTTATAGGCAGCCAATTTTTCTGGTTTTAACCAAATGCGCATCGCGTAATCCTTAGCACCAAATACGTTTACACCTCCAACACCATTGATCCTTTTCAGTTCGGGAATAACATTTATATTCAAATAGTTTTGAATGTATGTTCCATCATAATCTGGATTTTCAGAGTAAACCGTCAAGAACATCAGCGCACTGGTCTGTTGTTTTTGAGTAATTACACCAGATTGAGTTACTTCCGAAGGCAACAATGCAGTTGCACGTGCCACACGGTTTTGCACGTTAACCGCAGCAATATCTGGATCAACATCTTGATCGAAATACACGTTAATACTTGCACTACCGTTATTACTCGCAGTAGAAGTAATATACGTCATCCCTTCCACTCCGTTAATTTGTTCTTCAATAGGAACAATTACACTTTCAAGAACAGTTGCCGCGTTAGCACCTGGATAAGTAGCAGAAACCTGAACTGTGGGTGGTGCAATTTCTGGATATTGAGTGGTAGGAAGCGTTGAAATCCCTAAAACCCCCAATATTAATATGATAATGGAAACGACACTCGAAAGAACGGGTCGTTCAATAAACTTCTTGATCATAGTTTCTTCTTATTTGAATACTTTTTCTAATCCTTTTGCGATGCTGTCAAAATCTACTGGTTGCGCAATAATTGGAGTTTGATCTCTCAGCTTTCCAACACCTTTCGCAACAATTTTATCGCCTGGAGCAATGCCGTCTTTAACAATTATTAGATTATCAACACGATCTAGAATATTTATAGAACTTGAAGTTGCTAAAGTATCTCCTTGCACCTTATATACATAGGTAAGTCCTTGTCTCTCAAAAGTTGACATTGCTGGTACAACAGTCGCATCAGTATATAGTTGTGGGATTTGAATTGTTCCACTGTATCCACTTGAAAGGATATGACCAGGATTATCGAATATTGCTCTAAATGAAACTGTTCCTGTAGAAGGATTTACTTGAGGATTAATCGTTTCTATGATTCCTTCTTGGCCATAAAGGCTTCCATTGGCCAAAACCAAACGAACTTTAGGCAAGTTTTTGATTTTCTCTTCCATCGTTTCGCCTTTAGCCTTGCTAATAAAATTGAGGTAGTCTTTCTCATTTAAAGAGAAGAAAGCATAAATCTTATCTACATCAGCAACTGTCGTTAGTGGCATTGGCGAAGTGGGACTTATCAACGTTCCTTCTCTAAAATTGATCGCTCCTACAAAACCATCAACAGGACTTTTTATAGTAGCATATCCAATATTTGCAGCAATAGCATTGTACCCACTTTGAGCCTGTGCCAATTTGGCCTTCGCTGTTTCTAATTGAACACTGCTAATAATATTTTTTTCAACCAAAGGCTTTAGCTTATTAACCTCAACTTGCGCCGCGTTTACATTTGCTTGAGCGGCAGCAGCATCCTGACTTAAAGTCTGAGTCTCCAATCTGAATAGCGTTTGTCCTTTTTTAACCCTTTGACCTGCGTCTACCAATACGTCAGTTATAAATCCTGAAGCTTTTGCGCGTACCTCACTATTTACTATTCCTTCCAAACTGGTTGGGTAGGTAGTATATGCAGTAACCGTTTGTGAAGGTATTGTAACAACTGGAAAGGGCATTGCTTGTGGACCTCGCGGCGCTTGATTTTGATCGTTGCCGCAGCTTACAAGAATTAGACTAAGGCCCACCAAACTGGAAAGCAAATAGGTGAATTGTATTTTTCTCATATGAATATGTAATTAGTCGTTTTTATGGTTTTCAATTAATTTAAGGCGAAGGCTTTTCATAAGAGCTGAAGCCTGATCTATGTAGTTTAAATATTCGTGATGAAAGTCCAAATCAAACCTTTCGTCAGAATCTATCGGGAAAGCTTCGTTTACATCCGTTTTATAATCAATAATTTCCAGATGAATATCACGCTCATCATTCCAATTGCTTATCATTTCATCCATTGATTGTACCCACGCATTTGGGCTTAGAATAAAATATTTTTTACGGTCACCAGTTTTTGTGTAATAGGTAATTCTGTTGGATGCTTGTAAAGTAGTGAGATGTGTAAAAATGGTGCTTTTACTTGCTTGAAGCTCACAAACCAAGTTTTCAAAAGTCTCACCTTTTTTCCCTTTAAGAATTAGGCTTGCAAGAATTCGAGCTGCCAAAGGAGCTAACTGCTCCTTATGCTCCAAGTGCACCCCCATTTTCTCAATTAATTTATCTTTTTTGTTCAAATCATTTTTGAATAAGGCTGCAAAGATAACGTTGGTTCGTAAAATACCGAACCAAACGACTTATAAATTTTTGTTAATTAAATTTATCAAGGAATTTAATTTGTAGAAATCAGTAGAACAACGAAGAATGACAGCTCCTATTTATCAAGTATTTAATTATTAACAATTTGTATTCTGAAAAAAATGAAAAACCCTGTTAGCCTTGCGATTTCCCCCCTGAGGATGTTAAACCAACTAAATTGTGAATAACAAAGTAGGAATTTAATACCTTCGCATCGAATTTTAAAACTCATTATAATGAAAAAAACCTACATTCTATTATAGTTATTAGTATCCCCTATGCTAATTTTCGCCCAATCGGGTACTCTTGACTCTACATTTGGAACCGACGGCGTTGTTACTACCGCGATACATCCAAATTACAATATGGCTGAAACTACTGTTACTCAAAGTGATGGAAAAATTTTAGTAGCCGGCAGCGCTGGTACACCATCAACTTACCAAATGGCCGTTGCCAGATATAACGAAGATGGAAGTTTAGATACTTCCTTTGGCAGTGATGGCTCATTACGTTTCCCTGTTGGCTCTGTCAAATCTTTTGTGATGGATATGGCACAACAACCTGATGGAAAAATACTTTTAGGAGGTCGTACCTGGGACAACGTTTCGGGTGATTTCGCCGTCGTACGTCTTAATGAAGATGGTAGCTTTGACGACACCTTTGGCACAAACGGTATTTTCCGCATTGAAACCCCAGAATCCGAAGCTTCTGAAGCTATGGCTCTTTTGGATGATGATTCAATTTTAATGGTCGGTTATAGGGATGATAATTTAGCCGTCGCAAAAATCAATACTGATGGTAGTATGGACAACACTTTTGGCGTGAATGGCTGGGCGATTCTTACTTATGACGGCGCTTCTAGTTATGGAGACGATCTCGCCATCCAAGCTGATGGAAAGATTGTAATCTCTGGATTTGCGTTGAATGGTAGCCAAAATCGCTTTCATGTTGCCGCTGCAAGACTTAATGCAGATGGTTCAACAGACAATTCCTTTGGAACAGATGGCAAAGTGATCTTTAATGTAGGCGACTGGAACGACTTTGGTGAAGGTATCGCAATACAGAGCGATGGAAAAATATTGATCGGTGGTCATAAATGGATTGCCAATCTTGATCAGAGACACGATTTATTTGTTGCAAGACTGAATACCGATGGAAGCCTTGATGCTTCTTATGGAACTTCTGGTGTCGCTACGGCTCGATTGGTTGATGGTGCAAACTATGCCAACGACTTGGTATTGCAGGCAGACGGCAAGCCTATTTTAATGGGTTATACGATATTTCAAAGTCAAATTGATATGGCTATGGTGAGATTTGACACCGATGGAAACCTAGATTCAACATTTAATGGCGACGGCATGGTGAGCTTTGATAATATGGGTCGTGAAGATTACGGTTATTCAATTGCGCTTCAAGCTGATGACAAGATTATATTGGCAGGATATTCATACGGTGGCGGTGGCTCTGAGTTTGAAATTGCTCGTTTCCTAAATGAAGATACGGTGGGAACTGAAGATTTCAAAAATGCTGACTTCCGTCTTTATCCAAACCCTGCTCGCGAGCAATTGACAATTGAAATGAACGATGCTTCATCTAAATACCAATTGGAAATTTATGATATGTTGGGCAAGAAAGTAATTTCTTCGGAAATTCATAAAGTAGGGCAAGTTGATGTTTCAAATTTAACAACTGGAACTTACTTGGTGAAGTTGAATTCGAATTCACAATCAACTACGGTTCGTTTTGTGAAACAATAAAAAGGACCTAGGACGGTAGGACTTAGGACATAAGACAGCGTAGTTTTTAGGGATGATTTTCCCTAAGAAATTATTTAGTCCTCAGGATTACAGAAATATAAAAAAGAGGCTTTTCCGTTATGGGATAGCCTCTTTTTTTAATAAAACAGATTGCTGCGAAAGGTTTGAAGGGGATTTGGCTAAAGCCGATGGCTATTTTCGTTAGTTCCCCGAGCTAAAGCACGGGGTTATTTAAAGAACAGCCTTGAATAACCACGGTGCTTAAGCCCGTGGGTAAAATGCAGACTGCGAATTCGGCTTTAGCCAAATTCCTTGCATTTAAACACTTTGTTAAAGACCTATTAATCAGTAATTTAAAATTTCATCTTTTTTAAATGCAAAAATTAAATAGGCACAAGTCAAGTTAGATAAAGTTCGTGATTTGCGACGCAGCCCAGTGAAGAAGTTGCGTTCTATTGCCGTTTGTCTTTTCATTGCATTTGTCCAATCTCAATTCTTTCTTTTAACGTATTCCCATCACTATCCACTACCGTTAAAATATAGCTTCCAGGTTTTGGAGAAACCGCCAACTCGTGAAAGGTTTGGGTGCTGCCGATATATTGCGAATCCAAATACCAATAAACGGTAGTTTCTGGTGAGCGATGGGCAATTTTAAAAATGACATCGTTTATGTTTTCATCGAAATTCTTCGGAAGAAGTACGGTTTCATTCCGCTTTGGATAAATAAAAGCCATCAGGTTTTCTCCTTCGCGCAAACAATCTGGAACAAAAGGAGGAAGGGATTTATATTCTGGATGAAGGGCAGCGTAATAATATTCAATGACAGGAGGTAAGACAAACCAATTCGTTTGAACCATTTCTGATAGGGGATAACAGGAAGAATTAACGCGATAATTTTCAGAAGCATTGAGAAAAACTGTTTGATGATAGGGACAAGCTTCCGTTCGAGTTCCATTTATAGGAATCCATTCTTTTTTTGTTTCCTCGCAAAACAAACCTGCTAAATGTCCACTTTTAGCACAAATCTCAACTTCGGCCAATTCATCGTAAGGGATATTAAACCATCCGCTATTCGGCAAAACATTTAAAACATCAAATAAAATTGGTGCTGCGGCTTGAATACCTGTAAGCCCGGGTCGTCCTTCTCCAGATGCATTTCCTACCCAAACTCCAATGGCATATTTGGGAGTTACGCCCACTGCCCAAGAATCCTTAAATCCATAACTCGTTCCTGTTTTCCACGCAATCGGTTGGCTGCTTGTAAAAAACTCCCAGTTTTCCTCGCCACTTGGGCGATTCACTTTCTGCATTGACTCAAAAGTTTCATAAATGGCACCGGCATTCCAGACGGAAGGATTTTGTTGGGTCTTTCCGAATGGAAGTTCATTTTCGGTTTTCACGTAAATAGGTTCCATAAACTCATTTTCCCTGTATTCACTGGAGGAATTGTTGAAAAAATTAAGGGTGGAGGCCATTCCCGCATACGCTTTTGTGATATCCCACAAACTACTTTCCGCACCACCTAGGATCATCGAAAGCCCGTAATAATCGGCTGGTTTGTCAATCGCTTTTTGATTGGTTTTTTTCAGAATATTATAAAATCGCTGAAATCCAAACTCCCGCAACATCCGCACGGCGGGAATATTTAATGACCGCGACAACGCAATACTTGCCGGAACTGCTCCATTAAAAGTTTTATCGAAATTTTCTGGGGTGTATCCATTTACTGAAGTTGGAATATCCGCCACTAAAGTATTTGGCAAAATTTCGCCTGCATCAAGCATAGACGCAAAAAGAAATGGTTTTAGAATACTTCCAGTACTTCGAGGTTTTTCAATAATATCCACAAAATTGTTATGGTCGGCTGTAGTTGGAGAATTGCCCACATAAGCCAAAATCTCCCGGGTATTTACGTCCATTACCAAAACCGCCAGATTGTGGATTTGGTTTTGCGCCAAAACGTAATGATGCTCTTTTACAATATGATTTACTTTATTTTGAAGGGAAAAATCAATGGTTGTCTTGACTCGTTCTCCTAGGTGTTCTTTTCGAATTTTTTCGGTTAGATGAGGGGCAAATTCAGGTAAAGCATGAGGTTTTCCCGGTAGATTTTCTTCCAAAGCGAGTTCGAAAGTAGTTTCATCAATGACATTCTTTTTAAAAAGTTTTAATAAAAGCGCATCTCTTTTTTGTTTTAAAATGGCTTCGTTTTTTCCAGGAAATATCAAAGAAGGCGCATTGGGAAGTACCGCCAAAGCAGCAGATTGTCCCCAACTCAATTCACTGGCGGGAATTCCAAAATACCGCCAAGAAGCAGTTTCCAAGCCTACCACATTTCCACCGAAAGGGGCGTATGAGGAATATAAATTCAAAATTGACTTTTTGCTATAGCCCGCCTCCAAACGGGTAGCTTGAAAGATTTCAATAAGTTTTTCGAAATACGTTCGACCTTTATTTTGTCGGGAAAGGCGAATAACTTGTTGGGTAATTGTACTTCCACCACGGCGGGAATCTGTGGTAAGATTATTCCAAAGCGCTTTTGAAATTGAAACTGGATTAAACCCAGGATGCCAATAAAAATGCTCGTCCTCAAAGTAGAGCACACATTTTTCAAAGCGTTCGGGCACCGAATCCATTTGCGGAAACCGCCATTGCCCATCATCGGCAATTCGTGCGCCAAGCATTTGTCCGCTGCTGCTTTCGGCAACGGTTGCGGTGGGCACATTGAAAAGGGGCGAGGGAAGACAAAAAAGCCAAACCCAAAATAGAATCAACGCAAGGCTGAGTTTTATTTTGTGGGTTTTGAGGAAGGGAATAATCTTTTTCATTTTCTGGTGTAACCACTAATTTCACGAATTATCACGAATATTGGAATAAGACCTACAAGGAGCCCCGCAGAAAAAGTGGGGAACACCTTGCAGGAATTTCGTTCAAAGATTTCCCCTATGGAGGAGTAACCCCCTGTAGTGAACAAAACTCCTAACTCATAACTCTGCACTCATAACCCTCCCGCGGCGGGCAGGCTCATAACTCGACCTTCACCCACATTCCCTTATTCCTAGCATAATACGAATTGTCATACATCCCCTCAACCTGCGTTCCCGGCAAATAATAAGTTCCAAGATAAGACGCATTCAATTTAATTGTAAATGTTCTTGTTTCATTTCTATCCAAATCGAAGAAGAAATTCACTCGGTCATCGCGAATGTCGGTGTATCTGGCATTTCCGCTTGCGCCACCACCGAGTTCGGTAAAACTCGTATTGACTATTTCCCAACCACTTGGAAAAATTTTCGCTAAGGCCACATTATTTATGCTGCTATTGGAAGTATTGGTGATGCTGACTTTTGCAATTATTTCTGTTCCCTGACGTAGATTGGAAACGTCCAAAGCTTTTCCAGCACCATCCAAATACTGCGATTTAATAGAAAGGTTTCGCTGTTCGGCCAGTTCATCTCCTAGCGGAAGTTTACCTCGTTGCGAAAGAGTTACATAAACTAAATTCCCTTTTTTATTGGTAACGGTAACAGAATTTCCTCCCATAACAAAGGAAAGGTCGCGTTGTGCAATGACACGATCAGTTTTGACCTCTTCGGTTTTTCCATTTTTGATGAAGGTGAGTTCCATTGCTTTTCCTCCGCTCTTTTCCACCATTTTCGCCAAAGCCATCAATGCATAAGCGGTTTCTTGGGTGCTGTACCAACGTGGCGATGACAAATCCTTTGCTAAGGATAACGCCAAATCCCGCTGTTTGGAATCCCTTAAAAGCACCATAGTTTCCAACGCCATCGCTTTATTTCTAAAGGGGGAGCCGTAAGTGTAATAGTCAGATTTCTGGGAGACGAAATTGATATTTGCCGTTTGTGCAATCTGTTCCGCAACGTTTTTCTTGCCCGCCAACGCATAAGCCACTGCTAATCGCCATTTGGCGTCATTGCTGAGTTCCTTGCTCTCGCGAAGTCGGTTCATCGCGGCCAGTTCTGGTTTTCCGGCCAAGGCTAAAGTGTAAAGCCTATAAGCCTGTACCAAACTGGAGTTGTAAACTGCATAGGAATTTCGCCATTGTCGCGCCGTGTTTTGCTGATAAAGCAACCAATTGCTCATAAAACTAATTGGCAACGCATATCCTTTTTGCTGCGCCTCCAGCATAAAATGACCCGCGTAATTGGTTGTCCATTCATCAGCCTCGCGTTCACCTGGCCAATAAGCAAGACCGCCATTGGTGGTTTGGAATCTTCCCATTCTTTCGATTGCCGCTTTTACGTTTTTCTCCATTAGCTGCTTTTTGTCGAAGGTGATATCAAAAACATCTGCCAAATACAACTGTGGAAAAGCTGCCGAAGTAGTTTGCTCCAGACAACCATACGGATAATGGATCAAGAACTCCATCCGTCTGCTAAAATCCATTGGAGGCAAAGTGGAAAACTCTAATGTAGCGGAATTGCTTCCCGGCACACCGAAAGTTTCAAAATCGATAGTTTGGGAAGAACTGGCTTCCAAAGTATAATTCGTGGATTTTTGCGATATCGGATTCGGGTTTTCTACGTCAATTTCAACCTTATAGGAAGCATTCTCGCCATTTCCGGAAGCCAAAACCTCAATAGTTTGGACGGATGTCATGTTGAGCGCAGTCGAAACGCCTGTGTTGAGCGCAGTCGAAACATCGAATTCAAAATTTACGATTTGTTCTCCTGGAGAACTAAACGAAACCATTTTTGAAGTTCCATTTACAGGTTTTAAGGCATCTCCAGTTTTTACGGAAATGGAAACATTTTTCACTTTATTTTCCATTGCGAAAACAGTGACAGGCAACGTAACGGTTTCTCCTGGGGATAATTTCCGCGGAAGCGAAGCCAACACCATCAATGGTTTGCGAACGGGTGTTGTTTTTTCTGCATTGCCATAAGCGCCTTTTGAGTTATCGCCCGCAATGACCATTGTTCGTACAGAACCTACATAATTAGGCATCATTATTTGATGGGTGGCAGTTTTCCCGGCGCCGAGTTCGAATGGGCCGAGATATTTCACTACGGGTTTAAATCGGTCTGCTTTTCGGTTTTTAGCCCCTAAAGCTTCATCGCCACCACCGATTGCGTAAATATTGTCCACACTGCCGGAATAGGCACCGATGACGTAATCAAACATATCAAAAGTCTTAACCCCCAAAGCTTCGCGACTGTAGAAAGCTCCGTGAATGTCTGGCGTTTTAAAACGAGTTAAATCTAACAAACCATCATCTACAACCGCCAAAGTATAGGTCATTGGTTTTTTGTTTCCTTCGGAAACTTTTACGGTGAAACCTTCCTCAGGTTTTAAAACTTCGGGCATTGTAATTTTTGGATGAAGCACCGTTGAAGGATCTTCCACAAAAATCGGAATCACGCCGTAAAGCCGCATCGGCAAATCGTTTTTGGTTTGGCTGTGGGGCTGGAGTAAGGAAATGTTCACATAAATATTAGGTGCCATTTCCTTGGTAATTTTAATGGTAGCTTGGGTTTCCCCTTTTTTGGTTTCAATCCACTGCGTTTCCAAAACTTCGGTACCGTTTTCAACACTTACCAAAGCCCGACCTTCACTTCCGGAAGGGAAAGTTATGGAAGCTTTTTCGCCAACTGTATATTTTTCCTTATCTGATGAAAACACCAGCATTTTAGCACTTTCAGTATCGCTATCGCTCGGACGTTGCCACCAGTTTTTATAGAAATAAGCAACTCTTCCTGTGGCGTGTCCGGATTGTTTGTCGATTACCCTTATTAAATATCTGCCTCCTTCCTCATCGGGAATATTTACGTTGAACTTTCCTTTTCCGCTGCCATCGGTTTTTACAGTGAAATCTTGAACGGGACGGTGCACAGTGGAGTTTTCATAACTCGATAGATTATCGGCGCCGCGATTCCACCACCAGCGCCATTCAATCTGAAAAATCTTTACTTCCAGTTCGCGATTGCCTGCTGGATTTCCTTGCGCATCAACGGTTACAACATCAAAAGAAGTGTTTTCATCTGTATAGTACGACCCGTATTCACGAGCTTCAGGCGATTTCAATCCTACGAAATAGGAAAATGGCGCCAATTCCTTGGTGAAAACGTCTATGGAAAAATCGCCGCCGCCCTCATATACCTTCGTTAGGAAAGTGGCTTTCAACATTCCCGGTGCGTTCTTTCCAACTTCCAGATTCTTACTAAAAGCGACACTTCCTTCAGAAGAAAGATTGGTGTCCAAAACAGGGATTTCTACTTCATCAAATGTTCTTATTGGATCTGTAAAATTGAATTTAGGATATTTCGGAAATGAAGAATTGCTGGCCCGAAGCGTAGCGGTCATATCAATCTTCAAATCTCTCGCGGGCGAACCGTGAAGCCACATTGCACTTGCCGTTCCCTTAACTGGCTTGGTAGCATCGAGTATTTCATCCTCAAAATCGAGTTTGATTTTTAATCGGTTGGGTTTTATTGTAGCCACTTTTAAAGTATGGCTAAATTGGGCACCTCCAACAGTTATGGTTGCGTTCCAATTTCCGGTTGGGGCGGATTCATCAGTTTTGATTGGGAAATAGTAGAAGTTGCCCGAAACCCCTCCGCCGACCCCTCCGCCTGCGGCACCTCCCCTAGAAGGGGCGGAGGTGGAGCTGCTGTTTAAAACAGTCCGTTGAACCAATTTTCCTCGGGCGTCCGTTACTGCTAGGGTGACGGGATGGTTTTTGGGAAGTGGATTGGCGTTGTCGTTCAATACAAAGGTTAGATGAATACTATCACCAGGACGATATACCCCGCGTTCGGTATAGGTAAATCCCTTTAGACCTCTTTGGAGCTCCTTCCCTGAAATATCAAAATTACTCATTGACAAGGCGTTGCCGTCTTCTAATTTCACATAAGCGAAATTATTTCCTTTTTGGGCTACAGCGAAAGCGGCGTTTTTGGTGCCATCATAAATAATCTTACCGTCACTATCCGTGGAAACAGTTTCAATGAGCTGTTTTTGATAATTGTAAAGCTTGATTTTTACACCACTTTCAGGTTTTGCTGAAATTAGATTTGTAGCGAAAAATTGATAACTGCGGTTGTTTCCTTTTTTGACTATCAATCCCAAATCGGAACCTAAAATATTAGCGGTTACAACTCGTTCATCATTATAATACGCCGGATGGCAAGGATTGTCCTGTTGTTCCCAATTATAGGTGTAGTTTCTCCAACGGTAAATTTCGTTGTCCCAATAACGTTGTTCACGGATTTCTTCATCTTCGGAAGAATCCATTGCGTAATAGGGGTCCTGCTCATAATAATCATTTTCGCCTTGGTCGTCATTTTCATCATCCTTGACTATTTCAGAATTCATCTGAGAGCAATCATAGGTTATATAATCCTTCTTAAAACTGAGTTCCAATTGGTAGATGGCTCCTGGATCAGCATTAAAATATTCTGATAGATTAATGGCATAGGCTTTCCAAGTACCATCATCCGTAAAGCCGTCCGTTTTTAAATCGATAGTTTTTTTCGCAATTCTTCGGCCCACACGGCGAATATCATAAGTGTCGCTGTCGTTTAGGTTATAGCTTTGCAGAAATTGAAGTACGTTATTCTCATAAATCTTAATAACACGAACATCCACTTTCGAAAGATTTACCGCCTCAAAATAAATAGGAGTAGAAGTTGAATTTGGTAAAATGACCCCATTCGAGATCATCCGAATAGCTGGTTTTATAGCTTCGAAGGAGATGAATTCAGAAAACTCCTTTTTAAGGCGAATGCCTTCCGTGTTTTTGATGCCTCTAAAAACGTTCACTTTTACATTTCCTACCACCCTGTTTGGAGGATAAACGTTGAGCACGTTTCCATCAACCTCATACCGAAGATTCTGAGTGTTTTCAATTGTCACCAATCCGGCAAAATCCTGATTTACCATTAATGGATCGGAAAAGTTGATGCTCAATAATGCCTGAGGTGCCAAGGTACTGCTGACATCCACTATGGTAAAATTGTTTTGTCCAGGAATCTTAAAGGTGTTTACTCCTCGATTTTCTGCACCGATCGCTTTTCCATCCCATTTTATGAGAATCTCAGAATCCTCCATTTTACGGGAAATACTATCTATCCTAAAATTGAAATATTGGCCATCAGCTACTTCCGCAGGCCATTTCAGTTTTAAATTCTGTCCGTTTTGTGATGCAGAAACAAGTTGTTTTGCTTTTTCAATAGAGATAAAATCAGATGCTTCTAAGACCGCTCCCAAGTATTGCCATTCTTTACTGTAGGATTGCAACTTGTCTATATCTACCTTGAAATTTGGCTTGATGGTTCTAAAACTGAAGGTATAGGTCTTGAATTCCTTTGGAACATCATCGTAAAGTTTATTCAGTTTTACCGTTACCGAATATTCAGTATCGGGTTTTAAATTTTCTGAAGGAACAAAAATGAGCGTATTTCCGTTTTCGATTGCCAGCTTCCCGTCAACTTTGGGAGAAATTTTTAAATAGTCGTCGGCCTTTAGTTCCTGAGTCATTTCAAACTGCTCAAGCGGTTTTGCCAATCCAACTTTAATGTTGGTGGATATAGATTGATTCCCGTATGTGTTATAGGAAATATACTCTTTGAACTTAAAGAGGTTATCGGTTTCGGAATGTTTGTCCTTGCTCTTACAGGAAAAAATAAGAAGAACTATGGAAAGGATAAGAAGGCGATGGAATATTTTCATTACGGGCGAGTTTAGGAAGACTTAAATGTAAAGGAAAAATGGATGGTCTGCAATTGGTGTTCCAAAAATTGCAAACTAAAATAAAGGTTGGGCTAAAGCCCTTGGTGGCTGAGTATGCTTTTACACCCCGGGCTAAAGCCGCGGGGTTATTCGCAGAACCAACGGCGATTGATTAAGTCTGTCATCGAATAACCCCCTGCTTTAGCTGGGGGCTAAGAGAGCCTGCGAACTGAGGGGGCTTTAGCCCAACTCTACTCATCTTCCTTATAAATCCCAATCACC